>NZ_KB905104.1:0-384366 GCF_000377825.1 Thioalkalivibrio sp. AKL9
TAGGTCGCTTCCGAGACCCCGATCTCCCGACAGACGTCCTTCACCTTCCGGCCGCCTTCGACCTGCTTCAGCGTCTGAACAATCTGGCTTTCCGTAAACCGACTCTTGCGCATCTCGGCCTCCTTTGGCTCTAGTGTGCCCGGAGACCTCCAGTTTTCAATGGACCGAATTTACGGGAAGGCGACACCGGGATCTCCGGCGCGGGTGCCAGGCGGCAGGTTGGGGCTTGGTCCACGCGGTGAGATCCCGGATCACCGCTGCGCGGTTTCCGGGATGACGAAAGCGATAGGTGGCGGGGGATGCAAGGATCACCGGTCGGGTGACCTTCCTCGGCGTCATCCCGGCCGCAGCGGAGCGAAGAGCCGGGATCTCTGGCGCGGGTGCCAGGCAGCAGGTCGGGGGTTTGGGCTACGCGGGGAGATCCCGGATCACCGCTGGGCGATTTCCGGGATGACGGAGAGGGGGACTCGCGCGAGGAACTTGTTGGATGATGGGCTGGCTCGAGCTCAGTCCATGCTGGCCGGTTCGGCGGCGAGCTGGCCGGACTGGTAGTCGCTGATGGCCTGTTCGATCTCGTCGGAGGTGTTCATCACGAACGGGCCGTAGTGGGCGATCGGCTCGCCCAGGGGGCGCCCCTTGAACAGCAGTACCCGGGCATCCTGCTGCGCGATGAGGTGGACCTGGGTGTGGCCGTGCCAGACGCCCAGTTGGCCCGTACCGAGGCCGGTCAGCTCGCCGTCGAACACGTAGGCCAGCACGCGATCTTCCAGTTGCACCGCAAGCGACAGGCGATAGCCGGCCGGTAGCGTGAGATCGGCCATTGCGGCGCCTTCGCCGAGCTGCGGCAGTGCGCCTTCGGTGTCCCCGGCGCTGGTCTGCCAGGAGCCGGCAATGGCCTTGAAGCGCAGCGAATCGTCGTCTTCCGGCAGGTGGCGCATCGCGTCGGCGCGCACGTCGCGGTAACGCGGCGGGTCCATCTTGCGCGCGGCGGGCAGATTTACCCAAAGCTGGAAGCCGTGCAGGCCGTCCGCGTCCAAAAGCGGCATCTCGGAGTGGATCACACCGCGCCCGGCACTCATCCATTGGGCCTCGCCGGCCTCGACGCGGCCCTGGTTGCCCATGGAGTCCTCGTGAGTCAGGCCGCCGTGGACCAGGTAGGTCAGCGTCTCGAAACCGCGGTGCGGGTGCGAGGGGAAGCCGCCGATGTAGTCCTCGCGCGCGCTGGCCTTCAGTTCGTCGAGCATCAGGAAGGGATCCAGCCCGCCACTAAAATCATGGATGCGCCGAATCTTCACCCCGGCCCCGTCCTGGGTGGGATGAGAGGTCTTCACGCTGTCCGGCGGTGTCGGGTTCATGGCGTTCTCCTTCGCAACAGATCTGCACCATACCGACCATGAAACGAAAAGAAAATTGCATCGTTTCCCTTCATGGAGCCTTCTGTCAGGGCACGGGGAGCTCCCAGGAATCGGCAAACGCCTCGAGGCTCTCGACGAAGTCCGGGTCGTGCTCCTGGCGATTGATGGTCAGGTGCAGGATGACGGCATGCGCGGCGGGCGGATGACCCGTGGTCAACGTCCAGGCGAGGCCATTCGGGCATTCCGGCAGGGAAAAGCGCACGCCACCGTTGATGACTTCCCGATGGACGCGAAACTCGCCCCACAGGCAGTACACGACGCCGGCATCGGGGCCCTCGTCGGCGATCAGCGTATCGATCGCGCCGCTGGCATCGGGTAATGCGGACACGGTGAGGCTTCGCTGCAGGTTTTCGGCATCCAGGTCGGAATGCAGGGTGCGGAAGAATTCCATGGGGACTACTCGTTGCGCGGCAGGAACACGGGCAGCCCGTCCACCTCGCCCACGCTCAGGCGTTGGTTGTACAGGCGCTCCAGTGCGCTGGGCACCAGCATGGTGGCCGTGGGGCCCCAGCACGCCTGTCCGTCAGGGAATAGCAGTAGCAAGTGATCGCAGTAGCGCGCCGCGAGGTTGACGTCGTGCAGGACCAACACCGCGCCTCGGTTTTCCTGACCGACGATGGCCTGCACGCGGTTGAGCACGGCCACCTGATGATGCAGGTCCAGCTGGCTGGTGGGCTCGTCCAGCAGGAGCAGGCTGGGGTCCTGCGTCAGCACGGTCGCGATCGCCAGGCGCTGGCGTTCCCCGCCGGACAAGGTGTCCACCATGCGGTCCTCGAGGTCGGCGAGATCCATCGCCGCGAGTGCCGCCCGGGCGCGGGCGTAGTCCTCGGAAGACTCGATATCCCAGGGCCGCAGATACGGGTGGCGCCCGATCAGGGCCGTCTCCAGCACCGTGGCGGGAAAGCCGTCGTGGTGGGTCTGGAAGACCAGGCCCAGGCGACGGGCCAGTTCCGCGCGGGCGAGGGTCGCAATGGATTGTCCCTTGACCTTGATGGTTCCGGCACGCGCGGCCCGCAGGCCGGCGAGGGTCTGCAGGAGGGTGCTCTTGCCGGCCCCATTCGGGCCCAGGATGCCCCAGCACTGGCCCGGGTCGACCGTCAGGTCCAGCGGCGAACCGGGTGGCCGCTCGGGCACGTCGATGACGAGGTCATGCGTCGCGAGCAGGGTCTTGGGCCCCGGTTCCTGGTGGACGCTGCGCGCGCCAAGGCCCGGCGTGTCGTGTGGCTGGGTCGCCGCGGGGACTGGGAGATGTGTACGCGGCATCAGCGGCTCCGGTAGAGCAGGAACAGGAACACCGGGACACCCAGCATCGCGGTGATGACGCCCACCGGCAATTGTTCCGGGGCAATGATCGTCCGGGCCAGGGTGTCGGCCAGGGTGAGGAGGATGCCCCCGCCCAGGGCCGAGGCCGGCAGGATCACGCGCTGGTCGTTGCCAAAGATCAGACGCAGCATGTGCGGCACGATCAGCCCGACAAAGCCGACCGCGCCGACTTGGGTGACCGCGGTCGCGGTGATCAGGGCCGCCACCACATAGATCGTCCATTCCACCGGGCGTACGGCCACTCCGAGGGCCGCGGCCTGCATGGGCCCGCGCGCCAGGACGTTCAGGGTGCGGCCAAATGGCAGGGCGAGCAGGGCGACGACCACGAGTACGCCCCAGGCCGGGTAGGGGTTGCGGGCATGGGAGACGTCGCCCATCAGCCAGTACAGCATGCCCGGGAGCTCCGCAGTGGGGCTGACTGCGAGGATGAAACTGATCATCGCGCCCCAGCCGGCGGCCACCACGACACCGGTCAGCAGCAGGCGGGTCGGGGTCCAGCTGCCCGTGCCGTGGGCCAGGCCGAACACCAGAATGGTGGACAGCAGGGCGCCCACGAAGGCCGCGGCCGAGACCGAGAACATGGACAGCCCCGCCAGCATCGCCAGCAAGGCGCCCACCGAGGCACCGCCGGAGAGCCCCAGCACGTAGGGATCGGCCAGTGGATTGCGTAGCAGGACCTGCATCAGCGCTCCGGCCAGGCCTAGCAACCCGCCGGCGGCGAACGCGGCCAGCGCGCGCGGCAGGCGCAGATCCAGTACCAGGGTGCTGTGCAGTCGCGAGGCCTCGCCGAAGAAGACACTCAGCAGGTCAGGGAACGGAATCTGCACGCTGCCGTAGGCCAGTGCCACCAGAACGGAGAGCACAGACGCGGGTAACAGCACGCCCAGGGCCAGGAGGAACGAACGGGTCAAGCGGTAGCCCTCCGCTCCAGGCGGGCGAAGCGGTAGGTTGCCGGAACGGCGGGAGCGCTGCCTTCAGCGCACGTACAACGCTCCTTCATTGGTGTCCCGCGATATCCTTTCCGAGAGACTGCGAGGCGGACCGTCATGGTCATGGGGCAGGACGGCGTGCGCGGGCGCGTTCGAGTTCTTCGCACATCAGGGCGGTGCCTTCCGCGATGCGTCCGGTATGGCGTTGCAGGAGCGAAGGGGGGATGAAGAACAGATTGTCGCGCTGGACCGCGGTCATATCCTCCCATTGGCCCCAGGCGACCACCCAGTCGGGGCGGTCCTCGCCCATGCCGCCGCCGATGATGACCTCGGGGTCGGCATCCAGTACGGCTTCGCGGCCAATGCGTGGCACCAGGCGGTCGAGATTGCCGAACACGTTCACACCGCCACAGACGGCGATGGCCTCGGCGATCAGGTGGTCGTCATTGACCGTCATCAACGGTTGCTCCCACACCTGATAGAACACGCGAATCGGGTCCCGGTCGCCGTACGTGGCGCGGAGCGCGTCCATTCGGCCCAGGAAGTCCTCTGCCGCGGCCTCGCCCTGGTCATGCGTGCCGGCGAGCGTGGCCATGCGCCGCATGCTCGAGGCCACACCCTCGAAGCTGCGTGGTTCCGATACGTACACCGGCAGTCCCAGTTCGCGCAGGCGTTCGACCTGGGAGGCGGAGTTGCCGCTCTTCCACGCGATCACCAGATCGGGGTCCCTTTCCAGTACCCGTTCCAGGTCAATCCGGCTGTAACCGCCAATCCGCGGGATGCCCTCCGCCTCGGGCGGATAATCGCTGTACTGCGTTGCGCCCACGATGCGGTCCCCCGCACCCACGGCAAACAGCACCTCGGTGATGTGCGGCGCCAGGCTGACGATGCGCTCGGCAGGCTGCTCCAGATGGACCTCGCGGTCATCGTCGTCGGTGACCGCGATCGAGTCCGCCATTGCGATCAGCGGGGTTGAGAGCAGGCCCAGGAGGCAAGCGAGCAGTGGAGTTCGGAGAGTCAAGAATTGCATGATTTTACAGTCGCATTGGATTGATTGTTCAAGCGCCTTCGAGCCGGCTGGGGAGCCGCCACCTGGCGCTGGACTAGCGGGGCATCATAGCAGCAAGCCTGCGGCGCCTCGGAGCGTCAATTGGTCGGCAGTGGGCTTGCCGCGTATGATTGGTGGCTTGCTACCAGGTGCCCGGGCGACTGATCGCGCGGGTTAAACGGGAAGTCGGTGCAGGCGCGAGATCCTCCGCAGCCCCATTCCGACGCTGCCCCCGCAACGGTAAGCGAGTGGGTTCGAGGGGTGCTTCCGCAGGCCGCTCGGCCCTCGACAAGTCGAAAGCCACTGGGCCGAACGCGGCCCGGGAAGGCGACTTGCCGCCCCGGGTTGCCGGGGCCTCGCGAGCCCGGAGACCGGCCTGGACGATGTTTCTGCGACCGCGCGGTGGGCGAGGGTCGGTAGGTGCGGGCCCCCTGTGGCCGCACCCCGATCCCTCTGCATCCGCGTCGTGTCCCCCTGACGGTAAGCCGATGCAGTCCGAGTTGCCCGCCAATGAGAACCCTTCCTGCCCGGGCGCTGATGCCGGGGGTTCGGGATTTGCCCAAGATGAGCTTGCGGCCGTCTATCGCGTGATCGCGGAACGCCGGGATATGCGCCATTTTCGGCCGGACCCGGTCGATCCAGCGGTGTTGCGGCGGCTGCTGGAGGCGGCGCATCGCGCGCCGAGCGTGGGCTATATGCAGCCCTGGCGCTTCCTGCGCATTACCGACCCGGCGATGCGCGAGGCACTCCACTCCCATGCAGCGGACGAACAGGGTCGCACCGCGGAGGCCTGTGGCGAGCGCGCGGCCGACGTGCATCGCTTGAAGCTGGAGGGCATCCGCGAGGCGGGCGAGTTACTGGTCGTGTCCCTGACCGATGGCCGCGAACGCTACGTGCTGGGCCGGCGGACGCTCCCCGAGATGGACCTCTGTTCCGCCGCCTGTGCGATCCAGAACCTGTGGCTGGCCGCCCGCGCCGAGGGCCTGGGCATGGGCTGGGTCTCCCTGTTCGATCCGAACTGGCTGGCCGATCGGCTGGACATGCCCGAAGGCGGGTACCCGATCGCGGTGCTGTGCCTGGGGCATGTGGAGCGCTTCTATGACCGGCCGATGCTGGAGACGGCGGGCTGGGATACCCGGCGCCCCCTGGAAGACCTGGTGTTCCAGGATCGCTGGGGCGCGCCGTGCGAGCTGGCCGAGTCCCCGGATGCGCGGGAATCCGTCACGGGTCCGGATGGGGCATCCGGGCGCGGGCCGGCATGAGTACCTTTCTGATCCTGATCGGCGCCCTGATCCTGGACCGGCTGTTTGGCGACCCACGGCGGTTCCATCCGCTGGCCGGATTCGGCCAGCTCGCGGCCTGGGCCGAATCCCGCTGGCATGCGCCCAGTCGTGCACGCGGAGCGCTCCTCCTCGCGGCACTGGTCCTGCCCTGGGTGGCGCTGGCCGCACTGGGCGCCTCGCTGGCCTGGGGCTGGGTTCTGACGCTGGCGATCCTGACGCTGGCGATCGGCTGGCGCAGCCTGGACGAGCATGCGGAGGTGGTGGCCGAGGCCCTGGAAAAGGATGACCTTTCTGGGGCGCGCACCGGTGTCGGCATGCTGGTCAGCCGCGACACGGCGGCCCTGGACGCGCGCGGGGTGAGTGGCGCGACCATCGAGTCGGTGCTGGAGAACGGCAACGACGCGCTGTTCGCCACGATCTTCTGGTTTCTGGTGGCCGGGGCGCCGGGCGTGGTGGCCTATCGCCTGGTGAATACGCTGGACGCGATGTGGGGCTATCGCAATGACCGGTTTCGCTCGTTTGGCTGGGCCGCCGCGCGCCTGGATGATGCGATGAACCTGATCCCGGCCCGTCTCACGGCGCTGGGCTATGCCCTGGCCGGTCGCGGCCGGGACGCGCTGCAGTGCTGGCGCGAGCAGGCCGCGGGCTGGAAGAGCCCGAATGCGGGGCCGGTGATGGCCGCAGGGGCGGGTGCGCTGGGCGTGGTCCTGGGGGGGGCGGCGCCCTATGGCGGGCAGCGCGAGTGGCGACCCCGCCTGGGGATGGGCCGCATGCCCGACGCGGCAGGCATTCGCCAGGCGGTTGCGCTGCTGGATCGTGCGCTGGCCATCTGGATGGCCTTCATTGTGGCCGGAGTGATTGTCGTTGTCCTGTTCTGAGGCCCAATCGATGCAGACGCCGGAGCCGAAGGCACTGATCCAGGTACACGGGGGCGGTATCCGTCAGGCGGCCGCGCGCTACGGGATCCCCGAGGCCGACTGGCTGGATCTCTCCACGGGCATCAACCCGCATGGCTACCCCGCGGGCGAGCTGCCGCCAGGGGCCTGGGCGCGCCTGCCGGAACCGGACGACGGCCTGGAGGCCGCGGCCGCCGCCTATTACGGGACCGGGGCGCTGTTGCCGGTGCCCGGTTCCCAGGCCGCGATCCAGCTGCTGCCAGCGCTACGGGAAGGCCCTTCGCGCGTGGGCATCCTCGAGCCCAGCTACAACGAACACGCCCGGGCCTGGCACGGGGCAGGGCACGACGTCGTCCCGCTGGATGGGGATTCGATCGAGGCTGCATTGCCCGGCCTGGACGTGCTGGTGCTGGTCAACCCGAACAATCCGACCGGGCAACGGTTCGACCGCGCGGACCTGCTGGCGTGGCAAGCGGCCCTGGCCGCGCGCGGCGGCTGGCTGATCGTGGACGAGGCTTTCATGGACGTGACACCCGAGGCGAGCCTGGCCAAGGAGGCGCCGCGCGAAGGGCTGGTGGTGCTGCGCTCGCTGGGCAAGTTCTTTGGCCTGGCCGGGGCGCGCGTGGGGGTTGTCATCGCGGAGGACACGCTGCGCACGCGGCTGGCCGCCCGGATGGGGCCGTGGGGTCTTGCTGGACCGTCCCGCTGGATCGCCACCCAGGCGCTGTCGGACCGGGCCTGGCAGGCCGAGACACGCGGCATGCTCCAGGCACGTGGTCAGCGCCTGGCGGACTTGCTGCGCGACCAGGGGCTGGAACCCGCCGGCGGCACCGCGCTGTTTCAGTGGTGCCGCGTGGACGATCCCGCTGGCTGGCAGGATCACCTGGGCGCGCAGGGCATCCTGGTCCGACGATTTGATTACCCGGGTAGCCTTCGCTTTGGCCTGCCGGGGAAGGAACACGAATGGAAGCGCCTGGAACGGGCGCTGGGGGCGTCCTGATGGGTACGACGCTGATGGTGCAGGGCACGACCTCGGATGCCGGCAAGAGCGTGCTGGTGGCGGGACTGGCGCGCGTGCTGCACCGGCGCGGGCTGTCGGTGGTGCCGTTCAAGCCGCAGAACATGGCGCTGAACAGCGCGGTCACGGCCGACGGTGGCGAGATCGGGCGCGCCCAGGCCCTGCAGGCTGCGGCCTGCGGCCTGGACCCGCACACGGACATGAACCCCGTGCTGCTGAAGCCCAGCTCGGACCAGGGGGCGCAGGTCATCATCCACGGCCGGCCGGCGGCGGATCTGGATGCCCGGGCCTACCACGACTACAAGCCAGTGGCGCGCGAGGCGGTGCTGGCATCGCATGGCCGCCTGACCGCACAATACGACCACGTCCTCGTCGAGGGCGCGGGATCGCCAGCCGAGATCAACCTGCGTGCCGGCGACATCGCCAACATGGGCTTTGCCGAGGCCGTGGACTGCCCGGTGATCCTGGTCGCGGATATCGACCGGGGCGGGGTGTTCGCGCATCTGGTGGGCACGCTGGCGCTTTTGAGCGAAACGGAGCGCGCGCGGGTGCGGGGCTTCGTGATCAACCGCTTTCGCGGCGATATCGGCCTGCTGCAACCCGGCCTGGACTGGCTGGAACAGGAAACCGGAAAGCCGGTGCTCGGCGTGATCCCGTACCTGCACGGGCTTTATCTGGATGCCGAGGACGCCCTTCCGCGCGAGGCGATGCCCGAGAAGGCTGCCGACGCGCTGAAGGTGGCCGTGCCGGCATTGCCGCGCATCTCCAACCACACCGATTTCGACCCCCTGCGCCTGCATCCGGCAGTGGACCTGCGCTTTGTTGGTCCAGGCGAATCCCTGCAGCCCGCCGATCTCGTCATCCTGCCGGGCTCGAAGTCCGTGCGCGACGATCTCGCCTGGCTGCGCGAACAGGGCTGGGAGGCCGCGCTTCAGCGGCATATGCGCTATGGCGGCAAGGTGCTGGGGATTTGCGGCGGATTCCAGATGCTGGGCCACGCCGTGCACGATCCCGATGGCGTCGAAGGCCAGTCGGGTTCCACGCCGGGGCTGGGCTGGCTGGATATCGAGACCCGGCTCGCACCCGAGAAGCACCTGGAGCGGGTTCGCGGAGATCGCGTACTGGACCGAGAAGCCGGCGTAGAAGGTTACGAAATCCATGCGGGCGTGACGACCGGTCCGGGCCTGGAGCGGCCACTACTGCACCTGGAACACGGCCCGGATGGCGCGCGTAGTGCGGAGGACGCGGTGGCCGGCACCTATGTCCACGGCGTGTTCGATACATCGGACGCCGCCGAGGCCTTGCTGCACTGGGCGGGGATGCGCAGCGGGATGGAGACCGGGGAAGACCTGGCAACGGCGCGGGAACGCGGCCTGGAGCGCCTGGCCGATTCTCTGGAAGAACACCTGGATATGAAAAACATACTGACCCTTCTGCAAGCCGAACCGAAGGAGCCATTCGCATGAAGACCCTGGTACTGGGTGGCGTGCGCTCGGGCAAGAGCCGACTGGCAGAACAACTGGCGGCGGCCAGCGGCCTGCCCGTGACCTACGTGGCGACGGCGCGCGCGGACGATGCGGAAATGGCGCGCCGGATCGAACGCCATCGCGCCGACCGGCCCGGAGACTGGGGCCTCGTCGAGGCGGGCACGGGCCTGGCCCGGGCGCTGGAGCAGACCGCGGGACCCGAGCAGTGCCTGCTGGTGGACTGCCTGACCCTGTGGCTGACCCAGCTCCTGTGCACCGATGACGAGGGCCGGATCGAGCGCGAGCGCGAGGCCCTGATCGAGGCTGTGCCCCGCCTGCCAGGCACTCTCGTGTTCGTCTCCAACGAAACCGGCATGGGGATCACGCCCATGGACGCACTGTCCCGTCGCTTCGCCGACGAGGCCGGCTGGCTCCACCAGCGCTTGGCCCCAACGATGGACCGCGTCGTCCTCACCGTCGCCGGCCTCCCGCACGTCCTCAAGGGAGACCCGCTGTGACAAACCGGCATACATGCATTCCACCCTCCAGGATGCATTCTGCCCTCGAGGCACATAGACAAGCACGCCGGCAGGCCGGCACCACCGCAGCATCCCGACCCCAGCCGTCCTTCGGTCACCCAACCCTCGTCATCCCGGAAACTGCGCAGCAGTTATCCGGGATCTCCACCGTTGGCAGGTGGCACGGACGTCAGGGGGTACCCCTGGCGTGGGGAGATCCCGGCTCTCCGCTTCGCTGCGGCCAGGATGACAACAAGGGAACCGCTTACGGCCGGGAGGGCGAGGAGTAATGGGCCGGTATGTCATGTGGGCGGACGGCCAGGATTCCTGGTCCAGACATTCGGATGTTCCCCCCAACGTCGTCATCCCGGAAACCGCGCAGCGGTTATCCGGGATCTTCGTCGTGGGATGATGGCGCAGACGTCGGGGTGTTCCCGCGTGGGAGATCCCGGCTCTTCGCTTCGCTACGGCCGGGATGACGGGAAGTGGTTGGCGAAGACGGGCAATGGATGGCCGGGATCACGAAAAGCAATGGGCCGGCATGACAGATGGGCGGGCGGCCAGGATTCCAGTTCCAGACATTCGGATGCTCCCCCAACGTCGTCATCCCGGAAACCACGCAGCGGTTATCCGGGATCTTCGTCGTGAGAGGTGGCGCAGACGTCGGGGTGTTCCCGCGTGGGAGATCCCGGCTCTTCGCTTCGCTGCGGCCGGGATGACGGGAAGTAGCCGGTCGGGATGGCGAGGAGTCATAGGCCGGGATGAAGGAAAGTGGCAGAGCGCGCACGAGAGACCAATGAGGACCAACAAGTGACCGAAGACTGTGACTGGCTGCAGGTGCCGCCGGCAACCCTGGACGCCGCCGCCCGGCAGGCCGCGGCTGAACGGCAGGCCCAGCTGACCAAGCCGCCCGGGTCGCTCGGGCAACTGGAGGCGATCGCGGAACGCCTGGCCGGGATGCAGGGCCAGGAAAAGCCCAGCCTGGAGAAGGTGCACATCGCGGTGTTCGCCGGCGATCATGGCGTGGTGGCCGAGGGCATCTCGCGCTTTCCGCAAGCGGTGACGGCACAGATGGTCGCGAACTTCGCGACGGGTGGGGCGGCGATCTCGGTGCTGGCGCGGTACCTGGACGCCTCCATCGAGGTGATCAACCTGGGCACGGTCACGGAGCCGCCCGCTGTTAGCGGTGTGCAGCAACTGAACCTGGGCCCCGGCACCGCCAACCTCGCACGCGAGCCGGCGATGACGCCGGCGCAGCTGGAGCGCGCCCTGAACGCCGGCCGCCAGTGCGCGGAACGCGCCCGGCGCAGCGGCGCCCAGATGTTCGTCGGCGGCGAGATGGGGATCGGCAACACGACCGCCGCCGCTGCGCTGGCCTGTTCACTGCTGGATCTGCCGCCCGCCGATCTGGCCGGCCCCGGCACGGGCCTGGACGCGAACGGGGTGCGGCACAAGGCCGAGGTCATCGAACAGGCGCTCCAGACCCATGCGGCCGTGCGGGGCGATGCCCTCGGCAGCCTTCGCTGTCTGGGGGGCTTCGAGATTGCCGGGCTCGCCGGGGCGTATATCGCGGCGGGGCAGATCGGTCTGCCGGTGCTGGTGGACGGCTTCATCAGCACCTCGGCGGCGCTGGTGGCCGAGCGCCTGTGCCCGGGCACGGCGGACTGGTTCTTCTATGCCCATACCTCGGCGGAGCCGGGTCATCAGCGCCTGTTGGCGGCGCTGGAGGCCGAACCCCTGCTCGATCTCGGCATGCGCCTGGGCGAGGGAAGCGGGGCCGCCACGGCCGTGCCCCTACTGCGCCTGGCCTGCGAGCTGCACTCCGGCATGGCCACCTTCGCAGAGGCGGGTGTCAGCGGAGAGGCCAGTTGACTATCCGCCACGCCCAAATCGGCCTGCTGCGCCACGGGGAAACGACTGGCAACGGCTTCTGCGGCCGAGGCAGCGATGTCCCGCTGACCGAGGCCGGGTGGACCACGATGCGTGATGCTCTGGCCGGAGGTAGTGTCTGGGATCGCATTGTCTGCTCGCCGCTGATACGTTGCCGCGCCCCGGCACAGGCGTTTGCGGAAGAGGCCGGTGTACCGCTCGCCGTCGACGACCGCCTGGCCGAACTCGACTTCGGCGCCTGGGAAGGCCGCACGGCGGCGGCGCTGATGGAGACGGACGCCGATGCACTGGGCCGTTTCTGGCAGGATCCGGTGAATCACTCGCCCCCCAAAGGCGAGTCGCTCCTGGAGTTTCGCGAACGCGTTGTCGCCGGCTGGAATGACCTGGCGCCCGAGGAAGGCGAGCGGGTGCTCGTGATCGCCCACGGCGGCGTCATCCGCCTGCTCCGAGCCCTGCACGAGGGCTGGCCGCTGGAGAAGCTGCTGGGCATCGACGTCCCGCTCGCCTCCCTGCATATTGTCGAGCCATGGCAGCCCTATCCATGAATCTCCTGCCCTTGGTGCGGAAAGCCCCTGTGGGTGATCTTGTGAGGGCTCTTGTGGGAGCGTGCTTGCACGCGAAGCCCCTGCCAAAGTCAGGCGCGGGCAGGGGCTTCGCGGCCAAGGCCGCTCCCACAACTATGTCGAGGACCTTCGGTGGCCTAGCCCCCTGCGGGAGCAGCCCTGGCCGCGAATGCCTCCCGCCAAAGTCCGGCCAGGCACCCACATGAGCGTCGTGTTGACACCCTTCTGGCTGGCCCTCCAGTTCCTCACCCGCCTGCCCACCCCCGCGCTAGACCCGCAGCCGGCCGACCTGGGCCGTTCGGTGCTGGCTTATCCACTGGTCGGTCTGATCCTGGGCCTGCTCGTGGTGCTGGTCGGTATCGCGCTGGCGGCCATACCCGGCACGCCGCCGCTCTTGGTCGCGGCACTGGTGCTCGCGTTATGGGTCGGTCTGACGGGTGCGCTGCACCTGGACGGCCTGGCGGACACGGTGGATGCGTGGGTTGGCAGCCATCAGGACCCGGAACGGGCCCAGGCCATCATGAAGGACCCGACCAGCGGCCCGATGGCAGTGGCCGCGCTGATCCTGGTGCTGCTGATCAAGTTCGCAGCCCTGGTAACCGTGGTGGAGATGGGTGCCTGGATCGCATTGCTGGTCGCCATCGTGCTGGGGCGCGCGGCGCTCACCGGGCTGTTCCTGCTGGTGCCCTACGTGCGGGAGCAGGGCCTGGGCGCCGAGATGGCCGCACACCTGCCGCGCAGCCCCGCCCAGATGGTGCTGGTAGCCACCGGCGTGTTGATCCTGCTACTGGCGCTGGTCACCGGTGTTTGGGGCCTGATCCTGGGCCTGGCCGTTGCGCTGGCGTTGGTATTCGCCATCGCCGCCTTCCTGCGCCGCTGGCTCGGCGGCTTTACCGGCGATACCGCCGGCGCCACCCTGGAACTGGTGGAAGTGATGGCGATTACCGTCATGGCGCTAGTGCTCGCCCTGCATTAGGGAGTCGCCTCTCAATGAGGCGAGGTGTTCCCCATCGCCTTGTCCAGCAGCGCCAGACCTTCCTGTTCCCGGCCCTGACCACGCTGGGCGCGCACCCGGAAACGGGTCTCGGCATCGTGCTCTGCAATCAGCAGCGTGGCCATCTCGTCGACAAGGCGGTTCACGCTGGTCCCACGTTCGCGTGCCAGCGCCTTCAGCCGTTCGTACTTGTCGTCCGGCAAACGGATCGTCAATCGAGCCAATGCAGCGTCTCCGCGGTCAGGACCAGAGGATGCATGCCTGAAGCTAGCAAAAGCTGTCATCGAATGGTCACGTAATTGCCACATACTTGGGTGATGACCGTTCCCGCGCAACTCAATCCGGCCCGCATGACCCTGCGCGCGCTCGTAAACCCGCTTGGGGCGGTGCGCGATGCGCGGGCAATCGAGCCGGCCCCGCCGTGGTGGCAGACATTCCTTTGGCTGGCGTTGCCGGTGCTGCTGGTGAGCGTGGTCGCGAGCCAATGGCTTTACCTGGTGATCCCGACCGGCCTGCCGCCCGAGGCCATGCCGGGTGCCTGGGGCTTTGCCGTCTACAGCGTGCTGGCGATGAGCATCGGGGTGCTGGGGATGGCCTGGTCCGCGCACTACCTGACCGAGCTGTTCCAGGGCTACTCGCATCCGGACCGGGCGATGCTCGCCGTCACGGTCGGGCTGTTGCCCGCCTGGGTCGGCAAGGTGGTCGCGGCGTTCCCCTGGCCCTGGGGCAACGGCATCGCCTTGTTGCTGATCCTGTATTCCCTCTGGCTGCTCTACTGGTCTCTGCGCGAGATCATCGGCCTGCGCCGCGGCAACCGGATCGGCTTGTTCGTCGCCACCATCTTCTGCGGCGCCTTCATCACCCTCATCTTCGGCTGGCTCCTGATGGACCTGATCCCCGGTGCCACCCCCGACCACCGCATCGGCACCACCTGGCTGCTCTAGCCCGCGCCAGCCATGACAATCCGCGCCTGTGACCGTTACACCAGTCGCCGCGCACACACCCCGTCATCCCGGAAACCGCGCAGCGGTTATCCGGGATCTCCGCCGTTGGATCTGGCACTGACTCGGGCCGTTCCCGCGTATGGAGACCCCGGCTCTCCGCTCCGCTACGGCCGGGATGACGGTAAGGGGAGCGCTGCTGCCGAGGTGACGGTGAGGGGGTAGCCCGCCGGGACAAAGGCCAGGGGATGCGGGCTGGATGGATACACGCACGTTTGGAGTGACCACCCAACCCTCGGAATAACCACCAGCCCCCGTCATCCCGGAAACCGCGCAGCGGTTATCCGGGATCTCCGCCGTTGGAGCTGGCACTGACATCGAGCCGTTCCCGCGTGTGGAGATCCCGGCTCTTCGCTTCGCTACGGCCGGGGTGACGAGAAGGCGAGCGCTGCGGCCGTGATGCCGGGAAGGGGGGCGGTGCGGCCGGGCTCGAGTAGTCGGGGCGGTCGGGATGAGGCGAGGGATAGCCAGCGGCTTTGAGATCTTAAAGGCCAGCCGGTCCGATCTTCAGGTGATCCTGCGCGTAGGTGCGCAGTGCTTGGTAGTCGGCGTGCATCTGGTCGGTGAAGCGGCAGGCGCGTTGGAGGGCCGGGGCCAGGTCGGCGGGCCTCTCCATGTATTCATGGACCAGGCGGTTGCGCAGCTGGCGCATTTGTAGCCAGGCGTCGGCGTCCTGGATGAGGGCGAGCTTCTCCAGACGTGACAGGTTGTCGATGGCCGGGCCCGTGTTTTCCCCGGCGCAGGCAAGAAACGTGGGGACGAGCTTGTCCATGATCGTGTCCTGCATGCGGCCGAACTTCGCGCCGAAGGACTCCAGGCGATCGACCCCGGTGTCCGTGGCAAGGATGCCCTGAACGCGTTCGGGACCGACTGTGCAATCGCCTTCCAGCAGGCGTTCGCGCACGGCGAGCAGGTGCTCGTCCTCGCGATCAACTAGATCAATGAGCCGGGCGAGTCGTTGCTGTGGCGTTGTGGCGGTCACAGGGCGACACCCGTGCGGTCGGCATGCGAATCAATGGGGCGGGGCGGCGCGCCGCGCGGATGCACGACGATATCCACACGGCGTTCGCCCAGTTGGCGTTGCAGTGCCACGTACAGGCGCAGTTCCTGGTCCAGCAGCTCATCCGGTGTGCCGTCCGCCTCGATGTAGAGGTCGATGTCACCACCACGCGCGGCATCGTCCACGCGCGAGCCGAACAGCTTCACGCGAGCATCCGGCCCGAATGCACGGCGCACTTCCTCGCGGATGATCGTCTGTTGTTCGTCGGTCAGGCGCATCGCTCAAGTATATCAAGGCCCTGGGGCATATACCCGAACCGTCTCACCTCCGACCTCCACCACCGTCAGCCCGCGAACCAGTCGCGAATCCACCACCTCTGTCATTGCGAGGAGCGCAGCGACGAAGCAATCGCTCGGGACAAGCAGAGTGCTGGTTTAAAACGCCTTGCGCCCTGCCAGCCGATTGCCACGTCGCCTGCGGCTCCTCGCAATGACGGGATGTAATCGCCACCCTTGAGCGGCCGGGTCGCGGCCCTCGTTTCCGTGCGGTCCCGCCACCCGAGTCATCCCGGAAACCGCGCAGCGGTTATCCGGGATCTCCGTCGTTTGGGGTGGCGCAGACGTCGGGGCGTTCGCGCGTGAGGAGATCCCGGCTCTTCGCTTCGCTACGGCCGGGATGACGGACAGGGGCTGCGGCCGGGATGACCGAGAAGGCCATGGTGGGCGGAGTGCGGTCCGGATAACGGCTGGGCATCGGTGTGAGGCGTTACGGGTCCACGACCGGAGGAACCGGGGGGCGGCAAGGAATTGCCGCCGGTCGAAAAAAATTTCGATGAAGGGCTAAAGGTTCCTGGGTGAGGGTCGTTAAGGCTTCTGAGAGCGGGGATCAACCCGTTCACCAGAACCGCCCGAGGCGGTGACGAACGACTCTACAGGAGAGCGATCATGTCCCAAGTAATTAACACCAACGTTCTTTCCCTGAACGCCCAGCGCAACCTGAGCAACTCTCAGGGCGCGCTGGCCCAGAGCCTGGAACGTCTGTCCTCGGGCCTGCGTATCAACAGCGCCAAGGATGACGCGGCTGGTCTGGCGATTTCCGAGCGCTTCACCTCGCAGATTCGCGGCCTGAACCAGGCCGTACGAAATGCCAATGACGGCATCTCTTTCGCACAGAGCGCTGAGGGCGCCCTTGGTACGGTTGGCGATGCGATGCAGCGCATCCGCGAACTTGCGGTGCAGGCGGCCAACGATACCAACTCTGCCTCCGATCGCGAAGCGCTGAACAACGAAGTCAACCAACTCGTTGAAGAGATCAACCGCGTTGCCAATTCCACCGAGTTCAACGGTGAAAATATCCTCAACGGTGAGCTGGAGGATCTGGTGTTCCAGGTGGGCGCGAACCAGGGTCAGACCATCTCAGTCGATGGAGTGGATTCTCGCACGAGCCAGCTTGGCGAGTCTCTTCTGGGTGGCGAGACCGTTAATCTAGCGGATTTGGAAGACGATGGTGCCTTCGGCGCACTGAATAACGACCTGACCTTGAACGAGGTCGGGGTGAACCTGGCGGACGTTGAATCGTTCGATGACATCGTTGCGGCAATCAACGCGGTTTCAGATGACAGTGGTGTGACAGCCTCACGCGCGGATTCCGTCGAGACGGATCCACTTGCCTTCTCGACGTCTACTGCCGGCGATATGACCGTTGAAATCAATGGTGAAGAGATCACCATCGGCCAAGATGACGATGTAAACACCGCGGCGACGCTAATCAATGCGGAGTCGGGTGTGACGGGCGTTACGGCTACGGTTAATGATAATGACCAGCTGATTTTGTCATCGGATGATGATTTCACCTTTGAAGTCACCGTCTCTGGCGACGGCGGCGCGATCGGTGGTTTTGATGACACTGATGGTGAGCAGGAATTCGTTCGCGCCATCAACCTCGAAGCCGGGGTCTCCGACGGGATTGTCGTAGGGGGTGATGATGCGGCTTTGCTTGGTCTGGGCGGCACCGTGGAAGATAATGCGATTGCCGACGTGAGCGTGCTCACCCGCGAGGACGCCACGCAGACGATCGGGACCATTGACGCCGCTCTGCAGCAGGTCTCCAACCTGCGTTCCGAGTTGGGTGCGGTCCAGATCCGTTTCGAGAGCACTATCTCGAACCTGGAGATCTCGTCGGAAAACCTGTCCGCCGCCCGTTCGCGGATCATGGATGCCGACTTCGCTTCCGAGACGGCCGAGCTGACCCGCGCCCAGGTGTTGCAGCAGGCGGGTACCTCGGTGCTGTCGCAGGCCAACGCGGTTCCGCAGAACGTGCTGGCCCTGCTGCAGTAAGCTCGATCACTCGGGCTTCTGGTTGAGGGAGGATGGCGCGAGCGCCATCCTCTCCTTCTGAAGAGGACAGCGATATGAGTGATGGAATCGGCAATATCACATCACCGCTGGTGGCAGTGAACCCGCGCGGGGGCGAGGGGGCCAAGGCTCCTGGTTCCGGCGCGGGTCTTGTTCGTGGCGAAGGGCGGCCGGAGGCCGTGGTTCGTGCGGACAGTAATACGGAATCAACGGCTCGTGGTTCCACCGGACCGGCGATCGAGGCCATGGATATGGACGAGGTCAATCAGGTGGTCGAGTCGATCAATTCCTACCTGCAATCCACCAAGCGGGCGCTGGAGTTCAGCGTGGACGACAGCAGCGGCCGCACGGTGATTACGGTGATGGACGGTGAACGCGAAGAGGTGATCCGCCAGATCCCGCCGGAGGCCGTGCTGGCCCTGGTGGAGCAGTTCCAGACCGAGCAGGAGCTCGGCGGTACGGGGCTGGCGGACAAGGCCTGAGGGCTTCGTACACCTGCAAGCGTGATGTTCAGTTAAGCCGGGCCCGGCAGCGGGTCCGGCTTTTTTCGTTGTGCCAGCATCAGCCAGCCGCAGATCCACGGCCCGCTGGCCCCTTTTCTGCCATCCGTGCCGCGGCCCCTTGGCGTCATCCCGGCCGGAGCGTAGCGGAGAGCCGGGGTCTCACTACGTGCGAACACCCGGGCGTTTGTGCCACGTCCAGCGACGGAGATCCCGGATAACCGCTGCGCGGTTTCCGGGATGACAGCCGGCTGGGTGGCAAGCCCGAAGGCTCGTGTATACGGGCTCATGCGCGTGCCGTGTACCCGTCATCCCGGCCGAAGCGCAGCGGAGAGCCGGGATCTCACTACGTGCGAACACCCGGGCGTTTGTGCCATCTCCAGCGACGGAGATCCCGGATAACCGCTGCGCGGTTTCCGGGATGACAGCCGGCTGGGTGGCAAGCCCGAAGGTTCGTGCATCCGCGCTCATGCGCGTGCCGCGTCCCCGTCATCCCGGCCGGAGCGCAGCGGAGAGCCGGGATCTCCTGCGCCGGAACGCCCCCGGCGGCTTTGCCATCTTCGGCGGTGGAGATCCCGGATAACCGCTGCGCAGTTTCCGGGATGACGCCGGCTGGGTGGCAAGCCCGAAGGTTCGTGTATACGGGCTCATGCGCATGCCGCTTCCCCGTCATCCCGGCCGGAGCGCAGCGGAGAGCCGGGATCTCCGGCGCCGGGACGCCCCCGACGGTTGTGCCACCTTCGGCGGTGGAGATCCCGGATAACTGCTGAGCAGTTTCCGGGATGACGCCGGCTGGGTGGCAAGCCCGAAGGTTCGTGTATACGGGCTCATGCGCATGCCGTTTCCCCGTCATCCCGGCCGGAGCGTAGCGGAGAGCCGGGATCTCACTACGCGCGAACACCCGGGCGTTTGTGCCCCCTCCAGCGACAGAGATCCCGGATAACCGCTGCGCGGTTTCCGGGATGACGGAGGGGGGGATGCTCGTCGCAGGCTCGAGTGGCGGGCGGGTGCCAGATTCTGGAGATTGCTTCGCTGCGCTCGCAATGACGGGGTTTTGCGTGGCAGCAAGTCAGTGGTTGGCATACCGATTTTGAGGCGGTTTTCCTGCGGCGAGCTCAAGTTTTGGGCTAGGCTGTCGTAAATAGATATATCGCACGTGCAAAGGGTCCGAGACGTCGGACACCGAGGAGCATCAAGACCATGGCTATCAGTTCACTGGGTGTTGGGTCGGGACTGGATCTGAATCAGATCGTCGGTGATCTGATCAACGCCGAACGAGTCCCTAAGGAGCAGCGTTTCGATCGTCGCGAGGGTCGGATCGAGGCGCAGATTTCCGCGTTCGGCAAACTTACCAACAGCGTGGAGCAAGTCGGTGGTAGCTTGAGCCAGTTGGCGGGCTTCGAGCTGTCCCAGTCCGCGGAAGTTTCCGACTCCAGCGTGGCCAACGTGACCTCTGACGGCACCGCGGCGAACGGCAATTTCTCTTTGCAAGTGGATCAGCTGGCGCAGGCCCAGAGCGTGGCGACGGCGGCGGGCCAGTTCGCCGATGCGGATGCCGAGGTGGGTGCCGGCCAGCTGGAGATCAGCGTGGGTGGCGGGAACGCCATCACCATCGATGTCGAGGAGGGCGATACCCTCCGTGACGTGCGCAACGCGATCAACGAGGCCGGTGGCGGTGTGACGGCCTCGATCGTGAATGACGGCAGTGGTGCGCGGCTGGTGCTGAATGCAACCGAAACCGGTGCCGAGAACACGATCTCGGTAGCGGTAAATGGTGACACTGGGGCCCTGAACGAAGGTCTCGGCCGCCTGGCCAGCGACAACCTGGAAACCACGCAGGAAGCCCGGGATGCCGTGGCCGTGATCAATGGCCTGACCGTGACCAGCTCGACCAACACGCTGGACGATACGATTGAGGGCCTGAACATCGAGCTTCGCGGGACGTCCGAGTCTCCCGTTTCGGTCTCCGTGAGCGAAGACCAGGACCAGTTGCGGGAGGCCCTGCAGGGGTTTGTGGAGTCTTACAACTCCCTGGTGGGGCAGACCCGCGAGTTGACCTCCTTCAACCCCGATTCCGAAGAAGGCTCGGTACTAACGGGGGACAGTACGATTCGCGGTATTCGCAGCCGCCTGGGCAATGCGCTGATGCAGCCTGCCCAGGTGCCGGACGCGAATGCCCAGACGCTCGCGGAGCTTGGGATCGTGTCCAACCGCGATGGGACGCTGTCCTTTGACGGCGCGCGCTTCGACCGTGCGATGGAGACGGACGGTTTTGACCGTGTCACGGAGATCGTGCGCGAGATCGGCGGACGCATGCAGGAAGTAACCGATGGCTTTATCGGGCCGGAGGGGTTGATCAATGCGCGCACTGACGGTCTGCGCAACGATCTGGAACGCATTAGCCAGCAACGCGAGAATCTGGAGATCCGCCTAGAACGCATGGAACAGCGGCTGATCGGGCAGTTCTCGCGGATGGACAGTGCCGTGGCGCAGATGCAGAGCACGGGTGATTTTCTGATGGGGCAGCTGGCGAACATGCCGCTGGCCCAGAACAATTCTCGTCGATAGTCGCCCTGGGTTGGGCGAACGGATAACGGAGACCAACGCATGTACGGACCGGGCATGAATCGCGGAGTGAATCAGTACCGGCAGTCGGGCGCACTGGCCGAGGCCCAGGTGGCGGACCCGTACCGCCTGATCCAGATGCTCTTCGAGGGCGCGCTGGAGCGGATTGCCGTGGCCAAGGGTGCCATGCAGCAGGGCAACGTGGCCCTGAAGGGCGAGAAGATCGGCAAGGCGATCGACATTGTCGAGTCCCTGCGGGCGGTGCTGGACCACAAGCACAACGGTGAGCTGGCCGGGAACCTGGATGCGCTCTACGAGTACATGAGCCGCCGCCTGCTGGAGGCCAACGCGAAGAACGATCCGGCGGCACTGGACGAGGTGGCCAAGCTGCTGCGCGAGATCAAGGCTGGCTGGGACGATATTCCGTCCGAACAACGTGTTGCCCGGGCGAGCTGACAGCCCTCTATGGACTTTCCCTCTGATTTCCAGGGCAGCCGATGACAATGACCGGCACCGATAGCCGGGAGGCGCCCGAGACCACAGGCGCCACCCTAGAGGATGCGGTCGAAGCGATCCGCGCCCACATGGCGCGGGCCGTGGCCGAAGAAGACTGGGAAGAGCTGCAGGAGCTGGACCGGCAGACGAGAGTCCTGGTGGAACGAGCCTTCGGGGCCGATCCAGTGCCGCTGCGAGATGACTCCGGTGCGGCGCTGCGCGCGGCCCTGGAGGACTTGGCGCGCTTCTACGAGACCTCCGTACAGGACCTGTCGCAACGACGGGGCGAGGTCGCGCAGCAGATCCGTGAGCTGAAGTCCGGCCGCAAGGGCACCAACGCCTACGAGACGACCCGCCGGCATTCCATGCGGACGGGGCTGGGCCACTCGGCCGACTGACGGGACTCTGTGCCCGGTCGGGGCTTTTCGACTCTCACCAAACCCCGAACACCACCCCTCCCGTCATCTCGGAAACTGCGGAGCAGTTATCCGGGATCTTCGCGGCGTGGGCTTCCCGTGCGTTGGGGTGAATCCGGCGTGCGAGATCCCGGCTCTCCGCTGCGCTGCGCTGCGGCCGGGATGACGATGAGGGGGAGCGTCTAGCTGGTCAGGCGTCGGGAAAAGCACTCGGAATCGCTACGAACCTTTTGTTATCCCGGAAACTGCGGAGCAGTTATCCGGGATCTTCGCGGTGTGGGCTGCCCGTGCGTTGGGGTAAATCCGGCGTGCGAGATCCCGGCTCTCCGCTTCGCTACGGCCGGGATGACGATGAGGGGGAGCGTCTAACCGGACAGGCGTCGGGAAAAGCACTTGGAATCACCACAAACCTTTTGTCATCCCGGAAACTGCGGAGCAGTTATCCGGGATCTCTGCGGTGTGGGCTGCCCGTACGTTGGGGTGAATCCGGCGTGCGAGATCCCGGCTCTTCGCTGCGCTACGGCCGGGATGACGGGTTGAGCGGGTGCCCTGCCAACTTCGAGTCTGCCACTAAGCGAATCGGCTAGAAGAGGTTGTCGTAGAGGTCTCTCCAGGTGGGGTTTTCTGTTTCGACAAGGTCGATCTTCCAGCGGCGTCGCCAGCGTTTGATTTGCTTTTCGCGGCGGATGGCTTCGTCCATGGAGTCTTGTTGTTCGAACCAGACGAGGCGGTGGAGCTTGTAGCGGCGGGTGAAGCCGGGTACGAGGTCGTCGCGGTGTTGGGCGATGCGGCTGGGGAGGTTGCTGGTGACCCCGGTGTACAGGGTGCCTTCTCGCCGGTTGGTCAGGATGTAGACCGCCGGGTGCTTTTCCCATGGTTCGCGTCCTTGCGAGGCCAAGTATTGAGTTTGCCATGGATGTTGCGGTGGTCGCGCGTTCACCGCGTTTCGGGTGCCCTTGATCCGTGGGAGGCACAAGGCATTCCTCTGACTCCTACTCGTCATTCCGGAAACCGCGAAGCGGTTATCCGGGATCTCTGTGGCGTGGTGTGCCCGTGCGTTGGGGTGTGTCCGGCGTGGGAGATCCCGGCTCTCCGCTTCGCTACGGCCGGGATGACGGGAAAAGTGGGCGCTGCGGCCGGGATGACGGGAAGGGGGTGCTGCGGGCGGGATGACGTGGGGTCTCGCTGTGGTCAGGAGGATGAGCCTGGCGTGGTGACAAGGGCAAAGACGCGGGTCGTAGCCCCCGACGTCATCCCGGAAACCGCGAAGCGGTTAT
The DNA here is from genome assembly GCF_000377825.1 of Thioalkalivibrio sp. AKL9. Lineage (NCBI taxonomy): Bacteria > Pseudomonadati > Pseudomonadota > Gammaproteobacteria > Chromatiales > Ectothiorhodospiraceae > Thioalkalivibrio > Thioalkalivibrio sp. AKL9. Next base: position 22,952 of record NZ_KB905104.1, read on the forward strand.
CCGGGATCTCTGCGGTGGGGTGTGCCCATGCGTTGGGGTGTGCCCGGCGTGGGAGATCCCGGCTCTCCACTTCGCTGCGGCCGGGATGACGGGGAAAGTGGGCGCTGCGGCCGGGATGACGGGAAAAGGGGGCGCTGCGGTCGGGATGACGGGAAGGGGTGGCGCTGGGGCCGGGCGGGATGACGGGCCGGGTCGGGCGCGGCCGGCGCTACAGGGTGGGAAGGCGTGCGGGCGGGATGACGTGGCGGGGTCAGGGGTTTGGGGGGAGGCGGCGGACGGTTTGGACGCTGCTGAGGGATTGGAGGCGGTCGAAGAGGTGGCTGAGTTCGCCGAGGTCGCTGAATTCGGCTTCCAGTTCCATGCGGACGCTGCGGTCTTCGCGGTTGGTTTCGGTGTTTACGCGCAGCAGGTTGATGCCGCATTCGGAGAAGGCGTTGCCGACTTCGCCCAGCAGGCCGGGGCGGTCGTGGGCATCGACCTCCAGGGTGATCGCCTCGCGTTCGGGCTCTTCGCCCCAGGAGACGGGGATCAGGCGGCCGCGCTTGTCTTCCGGCATGTGCAGGATGTTGACGCAGTCGCTGCGGTGCACGGAGACGCCGGCGCCGCGGGTGATGAAACCGATGATCGGGTCCCCGGTCTGCGGATTGCAGCACTGGGCGCGCGTGGTGAGCAGCCCGCCGACGCCGCGGATTCGGATGTCGTCCGGTTTGGCTTCGCCCTCGTGGCGGCGCGACCGCTGGGGCGCAGGGGTGGTGGCCGGTTGTTCCCCAGTTCGGGCGTCGCGCAGCTGGTGGGAGATGCGTCCGGCGATCTGGGCGGTGGTGACATCCCCCGCGCCCAGGGCAATCAGGAGTTCGTCGAAGGTCTGATACTTCATTGCCTCGGCCAGCGCGCTGCGGTCGAGGTTGTGGCCGCAGCCGAGGCGCTGGCATTCGCGATCGAACAGGTGCTTGCCGGTCGCCAGGTGTTCGTCCTGGTGCTGCTGACGGAACCAGGTGCGGACCTTGGAGCGCGCGCGGGCGGTGTTGAGATAGCCGAGCGCGGGGCTCAGCCAGTCGCGGCTGGGCCCGCCTTCGCGGGTGGTCAGGATCTCCACGCGCTCGCCGGACTTCAGCTTGTAGGTGAGCGGGACGATATGGCCGTCGACCTTGGCGCCGCGGCAGCGGTGGCCGACCTCGGTGTGGACAGCGTAGGCGAAGTCCAGCGGGGTTGCGCCCTGGGACAGGTCCAGCACTTCGCCCTGGGGTGTGAGCACGAACACGCGTTGGTGCAGCGGTTCGCTCTGGATCTCGTCGAGCAGGTTCTGGTCGTTGTTGTCGGCGGCCTCCAGCAGCTGCCGCAGGCTGTTGATGGCGCGGTTGAGCGCCTGATCCTCGCGCCCGCCTTCCTTGTAGCGCCAGTGCGCGGCGACCCCCAGCTCGGCGAAGTCGTCCATCTCGCGGGTGCGGATCTGCACCTCCACGACCTTGCCCTCCGGCCCGACCACGGCGGTGTGCAGGGACTGGTAGCCGTTGTCCTTGGGGTTGGCGATGTAGTCGTCGAACTCGCTGGGCAGGTGGCGCCAGTCGTTGTGGACGATGCCGAGCACGGTGTAGCAGGTGGCCAGCTGGTCGACGATCACGCGGGTGGCGCGCAGATCGTACAACTCCGACAGCGAGGTGCGCTTGCGCTGCATCTTTTTCCAGATGCTGTAGATGTGCTTCGGCCGGCCGAAGACCCGGGCCTCGATGCCGTCCGCCTGAAGGCGCGTCTTCAGCGTGCGGGCGAACTCTTCGACGTAGGCTTCTCGTTCGGTGCGGTTTTCCTCGAGGCCGACGGCGATGTCGCGGTAGGTTTCGGGTTCCAGGATGCGCAGGGCGAGGTCTTCCATCTCCCACTTGAGCTGGCCCACCCCGAGGCGGTTGGCCAGCGGTGCGATGACGTCGAGGGTCTCCTGGGCGAGGATGCGGGCGCCTTCGTCGGGCTCGCGGACGAGCTGGCGCAGATGCTGCACCCGAAACGCCAGCTTGATCAGCACGGCGCGCACGTCGTCCACCATGGCCATCAGCATGCGACGCAGGCGTTCGGCCTGTTCCGGACGCCCGGCCGGGGCCTCGAAGCGGCGGCGCACCAGCGCGGCGACGTTGGTGGTCAGCCGGGCCACCGCGGCACCGAAGCGCTGCTCGAGCTCGGCCGGCTTGAGCAGGTCCGCCAGATACACGGGTACCAGCAAGGTCGCGATCAGCGTCTGCCGATCGACGTTGAGATGGCGCAGGATCTCCGCCACGTCCAGCGGATGCGATTCGAGCCCGGCGGTATCGACGGCCTCCAGTGCTCGATCCAGTGCCTCGGCCAGTTGCAGGCCGGTGGCGTCGGCCAGGGGCTGGCTGCCCGCGAAGTGGCGCAGTAACGCGTCGCGGTCGAGCCCCTGCAGATCGGTATTGGTCAGCAGCGAATGGCGCATGGAGGCAATCGTCGAAACAGAGCGAGGGCCCTATTGTACGGGAGCGCAGAAGGTGGCGAGAGGCTTGCGAACGGGAGTGACCGGGATCAGGATCGGGAGATGGCCAACTTGTTCAAGATCCTGCTGCTCGTGGGGCTGGGCTATGTCCTGGTAACCGCGCTGATCTTCGTGACTCAGGATCGTCTGATCTATCTGCCGTCCAGCACGGTGACCAGCACGCCGGAGCGCATCGGTCTGTCCTACGAGGATGTCGAGCTGGTCACCGAGGATGGGGTTCGGATTCATGGCTGGTTCGTGCCGGGGCCCGGGGGCGACACGCCCGTGTTGCTCTTCCTGCATGGCAATGCCGGAAACATCGGCCACCGGTTGCATTCGCTACGGCAGTTCCACGAGCTGGGACTGGCCGTGCTGATTATCGATTACCGCGGCTACGGGCGGAGTGCGGGGCGCCCGGACGAGGCCGGCACCTATGCGGATGCGCGCGCCGCCTGGCAGTACCTGATCGACGACCGTTCGGTTTCGCCAGAGGAGATCGTGCTGTTTGGCCGCTCGCTGGGGGCGGCAGTCGCGGCGGAACTGGCAACGGGCGTGGAGCCGGGGGCGGTGATCCTGGAATCCGCCTTTACCTCCGCGGCGGATCTGGGGGCGCGGCATTACCCCTGGCTCCCGGTGCGGGCGCTGCTGCGGCACCAATACGACACCCTGGGCCGGGTGGGCGCGATCTCCGCGCCGATCCTGCTGGCCCATAGTGCCGAAGACGAGATCGTGCCATTCGAGCATGCCAAACGCCTGCGGGCCGCCGCTACGGATGCGTGGGTGCTGGAGATGGAGGGTGGGCACAACGACGCCTTCCTGACCACGGGCGACGACTACACGGAGGGCCTGCGGGCGTTCCTCCGCGATGTAGGCGTGTCGGTCGACGGCCCTCAATGACGAACGGATCAAGAGGCTGGACGGGGCAGGTCGTTGGGAGAATCCGTGTTTCGATCGTGGGAGATTGGTAGACTCCGCGGCTGTTTTGGCTGGAATGGATCTCCCTGGCGTCCGGAATGAGCGAATCTGCCGCAAAAGCCCCCCTGACGGTTACCTACTGTCGTGATGAGCAGCCGGAATGCGCGTCGGCGCCGGTGGTGATCCGCTTTGGCGGGGCGAGCGGTGTGGAATGCAAGCCGGGGCGTCTGGAGATCCGCGTGGGGCTGGAGCGCCTGGGCGGCGAGTCGGACTGGGCGGAATGCTGGTCGCTGCCGGACGGCGCCGAGGGCGAGACCGGAGTGGAAGGCTCGCTGAGCTACCTTCGCCACAAGGATTGCCTGATCGGCTGCTGGATTCAGCCGCTGGATGCCGCAGGCGACCCGGATCCCCTGACCGAGCGCGCGTACCGCGAGATCCTGGCTGGCTGCGGTTCGCTGGGTTTCGAGCACCTGGTGCGGGTGTGGAACTATCTTCCCGCGATCAATGACCCGGTCGCCGGCCAGGAGCGCTATCGTGGCTTCTGCAGCGGGCGGGCGCGGGTGTTCGAGGCATTGCCGGAGTACGAACAGTTCCTGCCGGCGGCGACGGCGATTGGCACCCATTCCGATGGCTTGCTGATCTATTTCATTGCCACTCGCGAGGCGGCCGCGCGTATCGAGAATCCGCGCCAGGTCAGCGCGTACCACTACCCGCCTCAGTACGGGCCGCGCAGCCCTTCGTTTGCCCGCGCCAGTCTGTGGCAGTCGGGGCCGGAATCGGCCGAGCTGTTTATCTCGGGCACCGCCAGTATTGTCGGCCATGAAAGCCGGCATGTTGGCGATCTCGAGGCGCAGATCGACGAAAGCCTGCGCAATGTCGGTGTCCTGCTGGAACAGGCCGCCACGGATCACCCGGTTCGGGTGGAGAGGCCGCGCGACCTATCGCTGCTCAAGGTGTACCTGCGCCATGCGGCCGATGCGTCGGCCGCGGAACGTCACTTGCGCTCGCGCCTTGGTCACGATGTGCCGTGCCTGTTGCTGCACGGGGATATCTGCCGCGAGGAGTTGCTGGTGGAGATCGAGGGACTTTATTCGGAGCGTCTGACCACGACGTTCGCGACACCATGAAGGATTGATGCCGGGCCGGTCAGGCCGCCGACTTGCGGTGGCGCCGGTCCCTTGCCTGGGGAGTACACGCAATGCAGCCAACCACCAAGAAGCCACACCCGGTCCTGAAGGACTACTACGGGGATGAAGCCAGCCGGCGCGCCTACGTCGACGACCTGTTCGATCGGACTGCCCCGTATTACGACCGAATCCTGCGGGTCGGCTTCTTCGGCACCGGGCAGTCGTATCGCCGGTTTGTCCTGAAACAATCCGGTCTGGAGGCCGGCATGGAGGTGCTGGACGTGGCCACCGGCACCGGCCCGGTTGCGGAGGAGATCCGCAAGGTGGTGGGCGATGACCACCTGACCTGCGTGGACCCGAGCCGCGGCATGATGGATGTGGCCCGAACCAAGATGGATGCCACGTTCGTGCAGAGTCTGGGCGAACAGATGCCCTTGCGCGACCAGCAGTACGACCGTCTGTACATGGGGTATGGGCTTCGCCATGTGCGCGACCTGCACGAGTTGTTCAGCGAGTACTTCCGCGTGCTGAAGCCGGGCGGGCGCTGCACCATCCTCGAGGTCTCGCGGCCACGTACGAAGTTCCAGTTTGGCCTGGCGCGTTTCTATTTCCGCGATTTCGTGCCGTTCGTGGGCAAGGTGCTCACCCGCGACCCGGACGGGCAACTGTTGATGCGCTATTTCTGGGACACCATCGATCAGTGCGTCCCCCCGGACGACATCATGGAAACCCTGCGATCGGTCGGTTTCGAGGACGTGCAGCGCAATGTGCAGCTCGGCGTCTTCAGCGCCTACATGGCGACGCGCCCGGCCGGGTAGGGTTTTTGGGCCGGTTGAAGGTCAAGGTGGCGCCCGGGAGCAAACGCAACGCCATTGGTGACTGGATGGGTGACACCCTCAAGCTGAAGGTGCAGGCGCCGCCGGAGAAGGGCCGTGCGAACGAGGCCGTGGTGGCCTTGCTGGCCGCGGAACTGGGGTGTTCGAAGGCGGCCGTGCAGGTGGTGGCCGGTGCGACCTCGCGCAGTTTGGGAAACACTGATCAATGTACGCGCTCGCGCTCGAGTCGCTTTTGCGTGCGAACAAGGCGCGGTGACTGCCGTGCAGTCATTCTGCACAAGGGAGCCGCAACGCCGTTCCCGCGCAAAAGCGGCCGAGCCCCTTCGGGGTTGGCACCCCGGGTTCCCCGATCCGGCGTTGCGCCGCTTGCGGGTAGAACCACTACCCGCTGCGCGACGCGCCTGGTCTCGGAAAACCCGGGGTGCCAACGCGAGTGTGTACATTGGTCAGTGTTTCCCAAAACCGTGGTGGTCGAGGGCCGGTCCGAGGCCGAGTTGCACCGCGCGTTATCCTCATGACTCATACACTGTGACGGGGCCCAGTACCCGACGGCCCCCCTGCGAAGGGAACTACGGATGAACCGCCTGACCCTGACTCGACCGGATGACTGGCACCTGCACCTGCGCGATGGCGATGTGCTGGCGACGGTACTGCCGGACACGGCGCGCCGCTTCCGCCGCGCCATCATCATGCCCAACCTGAAACCGCCGGTGACGACGGTGGAGGCCGCCGCCGAATACCGCGACCGCATCCTGGCGGCGCTGCCGGAGGAGGCGGACTTCGAGCCCCTGATGACGCTGTACCTGACCGAGGGCACGACACCGGGCATGATCGACGCGGCGAAGGCCTCCGGATTCGTGCACGGGGTCAAGCTCTATCCCGCGGGTGCCACCACCAATGCCGCCAGTGGCGTGACCGATATCCGCCGCTGCTATCCGGTGTTCGAGGCGATGCAGCGGGTGGACCTGCCGTTGCTGATACACGGCGAGGTGACCGATCCGGACGTGGACATCTTCGATCGCGAGGCGGTGTTTATCGAGCGCCACCTGGAGCCGCTGATCCGCGATTTTCCGGAGCTGCGGGTGGTGCTGGAACACATCACCACCGAGTCGGCCGTGCAGTTCATCCAGGACGGGCCGGCCAATGTCGGCTCCACGATCACGCCCCAGCACTTGCTGTACAACCGCAATGCGCTGTTCGCGGGCGGCATGCGGCCGCATCACTTTTGCCTGCCGATCCTGAAGCGCGAACGCCACCGCAAGGCGCTGCTCGACGCGGCGACCAGTGGCCACCCGCGCTTCTTCCTGGGGACCGATAGCGCTCCGCATCCACGCCACGCGAAGGAGTCGGCGTGTGGCTGTGCGGGTATCTATTCCGCGCACGCGGCCATCGAGCTGTACGCGGAGGCCTTTGCCGCGGCGGATGCGCTGGACCGGCTGGAGGGCTTTGCCAGTCATTTTGGCCCCGATTTTTACAAACTGCCGCGCAATACCGACAAGCTGACCCTGGAGCGGTCCCCGTGGACCGTACCGGAGGCCGTACTGTTCGGGCATGATCCGGGTGTGCCCCTGCGCGCGGGCGAGACGATCGCCTGGCAGCTGGCGTAGTCCAGCCTCCGGAAGCGGCCGGCGTGGCGAACCCTGTAACGGCTCGGCGGTCAGCAGGGTAGACGAGTACAGGACAAGACGAGGATGGAGACATGACCGAACCCAATGTGCAACGCGGGACTTTGTTGTTCTGGATGGCCATCAGCCTGGGGGTGGCGTTGCTGATCGTGGCTCTGGGGGTCGGGCTGGAGCCGGCCGGCGCGCCGATCCTGCGCGCGCCGCTTAGCTCGCCGGCCGCCGGTGCCCTGGGCTTCGGTCTGCTGATGGTCTGGGCCGCGTATGCCTATGCGCTGTCTGCCGGACGTGCCGCGGGCAGCCAGGAGATGGGGGTGGTGATCCTCAACCTTGGGCTCCCGGTGGCCCTGATCCTGCTGTGGCGTGCCGAACTGAACGCGCTGGCGTTCTTCGTCGCGTTGGGCTGGGCGCTGACCCTGGGTGGCATGGCCGTGCGCCTGTTCCGGCGCGAGGCCCTGGCCGGCGTGATGATGTTGCCGCTGATCGGAGTCAGCCTGACGGCGATCCTGCTGTCGCTGACGCTCTGGGTGCTGCCGGCCGCGACCGGCGGGGCCTGAGGCCGGATTCCTATCCGGCAGCCGGCGCCGCTCGATTGGTGTCCGGCTTCAGCGCCGGCGCGCGGCGGCAGTGATCGAAAAAGGCATTGGCATCCATGGGCCGGGCGAACAGGAACCCCTGAAAGAGCAAGTCACCGTGGGTGGTCAGCCAGCGGTACTGGGCCTCGGTCTCGACCCCTTCGGCCACCACCGCCAGACCGAATTGGCGTGCGATGTCGCAGATTGTGCGCACCATGGCCTGGTCGTCCGGGTCGTGGTCGACCTGGCGGACGAAGCTCCGGTCGATCTTGAGTTCGTCGAACGGGAGACGCTTCAGGTAGCTGAGCGAGGAAAAGCCGGTCCCGAAATCGTCCATCGAGAAGCGCAGGCCCATTTGCCGCAGGGCCTGCATGATGTGGATCACCCGGTCGGTATCCTCCGCCACCACGTGCTCGGTGATCTCGAGCGTGATGCGGTGGGCGTGTTCACGGCCCAGATAACGGGTGATCAGGTCTTGCATGCGGTGGACAAAGTTCAGGTGCACCAGCTGGCGCGGGCTGATGTTGATTGCGAGCTGCTCCAGGGGGAACCCGGCGCGATCCCAGTCGCGCAAGGCCTGGAACGCCCGCGCGATCACCGCGTCGCCCAGTTCGCTGATATAGCCGGTCTGTTCGGCGATGGGGATGAACTCGGCGGGTGATACGGCGCCCAGCTCGGCGCTGTGCCAGCGAATCAGGGTCTCGGCGCTGCGGATCCGCCCAGTGGTATCCACCTGGGGCTGGAACAGGACCTCGATCTCGCGATTGTGCAATGCAAAGTGCAGGCAGCGCTCGATCTGCAGATGCCGCTCCACCGCCCGCGACAGCTCGTCGCTGAAGACCACCACGCCGTCGCGCCCGCGGTCCTTCACTTCGTACATGGCGATATCGGCCTCGCGCACGAGCTGATGCGAGTCGACCGGCTGCGCGGGCTCGATCAGGCGGATCCCGATGCTCGCGCTCACGTGCAGGTGATGGTTGCGGATAATGTAGGGCGTCTTGACCACCTGGAGCAGCGAATGCGCCAGGCGGCGGGCGGCGCGCTCGCAGGTCTGGCGGTCTTCCTTGCCAGGGGCCACGATGACGAACTCGTCGCCGCCCAGGCGGGCGAGGTGGTGGCCCGGGGGCAGGGTGTTGGCGAAGTCGCGCGTCACGGACTTCAGCAGTTCGTCGCCGATGTCGTGCCCCAGCAGGTCGTTGACCGTCTTGAAATGGTCCAGATCGATCAGCAGCAGGTACGAGTGCTGTCCGTGATGCTGCAGGACCTCGAGGCTTTGTTCGAGATGCTCGATGAAGGCGGCGCGGTTGTTCAGTCCTGTCAGGGCATCGTGGGAGGCCTGATGGAAGCTGTTGCGGAGCAGCCCGAAGCTGCTGTTGGCCGCGTAGAACAGGACCAGGGCAAGGGTGGCCGAGAACGCCGCCAGGACATAGCTGTACCAATCCCCGATCAGCAGGAAATATCCGGCCAGTGGCGCCATCATGGCGGGGATCAATGGCCGGAAAACCCAGGGGGCCGGATAGAGCAACGCCGCAACCACCGTGGTGGCGCCGATCTGCGTGAAAATGGCGATGTAGTGGAGATTGTGCGAGTCCAGGCGCACAAAGATCAGGAAGATCGCGGTCCACAGCGCCAAGTAGAGATACAGGAAGAGGGTGAGGTGCAGCCGCCAGCGGAGCCGTTGCTCCGGTGACAAGGGCGAGCGGTGATAACGCCAGTACAGCTGCAGGCCCCAGAGCGATGCAACAAACATCACGCTGTACCAGGCTGCAGCCGCGGTGAATGCCCCGTGCAGCGCACCCAGCAGGATGTAGCCCAGGCCAGGGACCAGGGACAACGCCACCAGCACCGGGATCTGGCGCGTCAGATAGGTGTCGAACTGGGGTTCGGCCCGCAATGCCTCGCGAGCCGGAACAAGCGCGCGTACGCTGGAAGCCGGTGGATTGTCTCGCGGGGTGAGTGCCATCGGGGTCCAGACGGGGATGGTTTGTCGAAGGGCTGGACGTTACGGTAAATCAGTCGGGGGCTCAACAGGCTCGGCCCGGCGCATGAACAACGGACTACGGAATGTTGCTGACCGAGTTACAGATCGAGGCCCGGCTGGCCGATGCGGCGCGCCGCGGGGAGTTCGATGACCTCCCGGGGGCGGGTCGACCCCTGGAACTGGATGATGACAGCGCGGTGCCGCAAGAGCTGCGCATGGCCTTCCGGGTGATGAAGAACGCCGGCTATGTCCCCGAGGCCGTGCAACTGCGAGGCGAGATCGCCTCCACGGAGGCGCTGCTGCAGGCGGCGGACGACGAGGCGGCGCGCCAGCAGGCGGCCAAGCGCCTGCGCTTGCTGCTCGACCGGCTGAACCGCAGCGATGCGGGTCGGGGCATGCTCTCCGAATCCGGCTATTTCCGACAGCTGTGCGAGCGCATGGATGGCCCCAGCCAATGAAGCCGGTCCATGGACCGACCAAGGGCCGGGGCGCGACCATCGATCCCCATGCTCGCTTCGAGTCGACCCGGCACGAACCCTTCGACGACGGGTGGGTCGGTGATGGCGAGGCACCGGCGCCGCTGCGCACCGAGGTGACGGTCGAGCACCCGCGCAGCGTCCTGTCCTGGAATCAGTCCCCGGATGTGCCATTCGAGCTGTCCCTGAACCCTTATCGTGGCTGCGAGCACGGCTGTGCCTACTGCTTTGCGCGGCCGGCCCATGCCTATGTGGGCCTTTCGCCGGGGCTCGACTTCGAGAGCCGGCTGTTCGCCAAGGTCGGCGCGGCCGACTGCCTGCGGCGCGAACTGGCGCGACCGTCCCACCGGGTGACCCCGTTGGCGCTCGGGATCAACACCGATGCGTACCAGCCGATCGAACGTGAATGGCGGATCACGCGCGAGCTGCTGGAGGTGCTGGCCGAGACCGGGCATCCCGTATCCATCGTCACCAAGTCCGCACTGGTCGAGCGCGACCTGGATTTGCTGGGTCCGATGGCGGAGCGCGGACTGGTGCAGGTGGCGATCTCGGTGACGACCCTGGATCGCGGGCTTTCGCGACCTCTGGAGCCGCGCGCGGCGGCCCCGCAACGGCGCTTGCAGACCGTGGAGCGGCTTACGGCGGCGGGCGTCCCCGTCAGCTTGCTGGTGGCGCCGTTGATCCCCGTACTCACGGACGGGGAGCTGGAGGTCTTGCTGGATGCCGGGGCGGCGGCGGGCGCAGTGGCCGCCGGCTATGTACTGCTCCGGCTCCCGCGTGAGGTGGCCCCACTGTTCGAGGACTGGTTGCGCACCCATCACCCGCTCAAGGCGGAGCACATACTGCAGCGCCTGCGCGAGGCGCATGGGGGCAAGCTCTACGATTCCACCTTCGGTCACCGGATGCGCGGTGCCGGGCCGTATGCGGAGCTGTTGCGGCAGCGCTTCCGGCTGGCGCGGCGCCGGGCGGGCCTGGCCGGACGTCTCGTGGAGCTGGACTGCAACCAGTTTGTCCCGCCCGCGCGCCCGCAGGAGGCGCGGTCCGAAGGGCAGCTCGATCTCTTCTGACGTCCGCGAATGCGGTCCGGCGGGCGCCATTGTCCCGAGGATGCTTCTCCCGCGGACGGGGTGTTCTGGTTTACAGTGACGCCAACACCACGACAGGGCGGACGATGCCGCAGAATCCAACCATGAGTACCGACGATGCGGCCTGGTGGGGGCGCCGGGCACTTGCATCGGGGCAACATGGACGCTGGTCCATCGGCCCCCTGGACCTCTGGCTGCTGCACGGCGAGCAGGAATGGCAGATGGTCCTGGAACGCCCGCGCGACCCCGCCGATGCCACACTGGCGATCGATGTTCCCTGCGCCGATGCGTTCCCTGCCGACGCGAACGACCTGCTGCGTTTTGCCGGATCCCCGGCGGATTCGGTACCGGAGCTGCGGGTGGCCCTGGCGGATCGGCCGATGGTCAGCCGGCCGCAAAACCCCTTCTATGTGCCAGCCCGCGGTCAGGTCACGCTTTACCTGAGTTCCCCGGCCTGGGTGCAGCTGCACCTGGGCGAGGCCATGGTGCAGGAGTTTCCGGTCTATACGCCGTCCGATACCTGGTTCGGCCCGAATACCGTGAACGGGGAGCTCTGTTATGCCACTCGCACCCAGGCTCGCCTGGACCTGGCCGACGTGCCCATGCGCCCGCACCGCGTCATCACGCCGCTGACCATCGAGAACAAGGCTTCGGATGCCCTGTTCCTGGAACGCGTGAACCTGCCGGTGCCGCGCCTTCCGGTATTCGCCGACGAGCACCACCGGTTGTGGACCCCGGCAGTGCGCATGGAGCGCGAGGAAGATCGCGACATGGCGGACATGAAGATCGACTCCGGTCCTCCCGGTGTGGCCGGCGGGGCCCAGCGCATCGCCGAACCCCGCCAGGCCGGGGGGCGGCATTTGATGGTCAGGGCGTTCACCGCCCTGTTTCAGTAGGGAGCTTCCGGCGCGATGAATGAATGGCTGCAAACCGCTCAGACCTTTGTGACCAGCGAGGCCTTTCTCGCCGCCATCCGCGCCGCGGTCTACCTGCTGGTGGGCCTGCTGCTGGCGCGCCTGCTGTCGCGCGGTCTGGCGCGCGCGCTGGAGGACAAGCTCGACGCGCAGCAGGTCATGCTCACCCGCCGCATCAGCTTTTACTTGATCGTTCTGCTGGTGCTGGCCTCGGCGCTGCGCGAGCTGGGCTTCGATCTCACCGTGCTGTTGGGCGCGGCCGGCATCCTGACGGTCGCGCTTGGCTTTGCATCGCAGACCTCGGCCTCGAACCTGATCTCGGGGCTGTTCCTGATTGGCGAACGCCCGTTCTCCGTGGGGGATGTCATCAAGGTCGGGGATGCCACGGGCGAGGTGCTGTCGATCGACCCGCTGTCGGTCAAGCTGCGCACCTTCGACAATCTGATGGTGCGCGTGCCCAACGAGACCCTGGTGAAGACGCAACTGACCAATCTCAGCCGCTTCCCCATTCGCCGCCTGGACATGCAAATCGGGGTGGGCTATCGGACCGATCTCAAGCAGTTGCGCGACGTGCTCATGGGTGTGGCCGAGCGCAATCCGGTCTGTCTGGAGGAGCCCAAGCCGCTGTTTATCTTCCTCGAGTACGGTGATTCCGCGCTGAAGATTCAGCTCTCGGTGTGGGCGCGGCGGGAGAAGTTCCTGGACCTGCGCAATTCCATGCACGAGGGTGTGAAGGCCGCGTTGGACGAGGCGGGGATTGATATCCCGTTCCCGCAGCGCACGCTGGGTGGCCTGGATGGAAGCCCGTTACCCGTGCGCATCGTCGACAACGTGCCGGAGGCCGAGGCTGAGGCGGAAGCGTCCGCGCGCGACTGACCGGCAGGCCGCCCGAGCGGGGTTGGGCCGTCCCTCAATCCAGGCGGAGATCCGCCCAGACCGGGTCGTGATCCGAGGCGCGCCAGGGCCCCGTGGCGGGCGCGCGACCGTCAAAGCCGAGGAAGCCGGGTTCGTCTGCATTGACCGACCAGGCCGCCCCGTCGTGCACGGCGTCGCGCAAGGCATCGGGACCCAGCAGGTAATCCAGCTGTCCGGCCCGGCCGCGAAAGACATAGGTATGGGCGGACGCGGGATCGTCATGTACCAGGTCCCGCTTGCCGGCCGCGGCCAGCGTTCGCACCGGGTCTTCGGCGGCGTAGGCGTTCAGGTCGCCGAGGATCAGTACGGGAACATTGGCAAACTCATTGCGTTGTTGTTCCCGGATCCATGTCACCAGACGTTCGGCCTGGGCCGTGCGCCGTTCATTCCAGCAACCCTGGCCGCGGTCGATATCGCCCGCGTCGGGGCAGCCGCTCTTCGCCTTGAAGTGCACCACCACGGCCCCGAAACGCTTGCCACTCCCGGGCTGCTGGAACCAGCCGAGCAATGGCGGACGATGATGCACGGCATCGCGATCGCTGGCGGACCCAACGAGTTGCAACCGGTCCGGCCGGTAGAGCAGGGCCACCTTGATCGCGTCCTCGCCCGGCCCCGGGTGGGCGATGGCCGCATAGTCGCCGCGCTGCGGAGGGACTGCATTCAGTCGTTCGACCAGCTGCCGGCGCGCCGCCGCGGCGTTTTCCAGCTCGACCGCGCCCAGCAGGTCGGCGTCCAGCGTTCGCAGCAGGGCATCCAGCTTGGCCGTCTGGCGCTCGCGTTCCGCCCGGTTTTGTGCGCCGCGCTCGCCCAGCGTCACGAAGTCGTTCTCCAGATTGGCGGTGGCGATGCGCAGGTGGTCCGTTCCCGGCGTCGACGGTGGATCAGGGCGCTCGCCGCCGAACCAGTCCAGCGGGTCGGTGGGATGGATGCGATGGTCGCCGAAGGCGTGGGTCAGGATCCCGGTCAGGCCCTCCAGCGTGCTGCCCACTCGGCGCGTGCCATGATCGTCGCGATAGGGGATCGGGTCGGGGTTCGCGCGATAGCTGCCATCATCCAGGATGATCCGGCGATTCTCGTCCCGGGCGGTTCCCGCGGCCCCGGTCTGGCCGGGGTGCATGAGCCGCCCCCCGGCCGAGAGCGTCAGGCTGCCATAGCGCGCGAGTTCGTGGTTGGCGGTCACCGCCAGCGGCTGCGCAAAGCGAACACGGAGGTCGGCGTACTCGCCGAGGCGGCTGGCGTCTTCAGGCAGGCGCACCTCCAGCGGTGCCGGCAGTTCGCCGTGCCCGCAGCCCTGGATGCGGTCCAGCCGAGCGATCTGCGGGCGTCCGCGGTGGCGGCTAAACACCCCGTGTACTTGCACATGCTCGCCGGTCGAGACCGGCTCGCGACGCGGGGCATACACAAACATACCCGCCGAGTCAGGCCCGGCGCCCTGCTGCAGATAGAACCCGCCGAGTTGATCGGGCCCCATAAACACGCCCGTGACGATGCCCTCCGCGATGACGGCATCTCCCTCGGCGACCGCGCCGGCGCGGAGCTCGGCGAGAGGGGCGACCTCGGCCCCGGGGGAGGGGCAGGCCACCCGGGCATCGACCGGGGAGGCTGCGAATAGCAGAAGCACCAGTGCGCCCCCCAGCGTGCGGCGCACGCACGGGGCCGGGTTGGCGTGGCGGCGTGGGTGCGTCAGCCGATCCATGGCCGCATGAGAAGAATCAGGCGCTCTTGCTGGGGTTCAGCAGTTCGTAGAGATAATCCGGCGCCTGGGTGACATCGGCGATGGTGTAGCGGTCGAGGACGTCCAGGAAGGCATCGCGCGCATCGTTCAGGACCCCACGCAACTGGCAACCGGGGAGAATCGGGCAGACGGGATTCTCGCAGTCCACCACGTTCAGGTTCGGCTCCATGTCGCGGATGACACTGCCTACGTTGATCTCGTTCGGCTCGCAGGCGAGCGAGATCCCACCCCCCTTGCCACGCCGGGTGATGATGTAGCCCTTCTGGCCGAGCTGGTGAACGATCTTAACCAGGTGGTTGCGCGGGATCGTGAACTGTTCGGAGATATCGCTCACGGTCACGCGCTGGTCGCGCGGCTGCACGGTGAGGTACATCAGGACCCGAAGGGAGAAATCAGTATAGCGAGTGAGCTGCATAGGGAAGGATTCGTCGGTTCGCGGTTTGGAAGGATATGCTTGCGCGCATATGTCCCGGAACCTTAATCGCTCCGGACATCCGTCACAAGTTCGGTCGTTGCCACTGAGTGAAGGCCGGGGCGTGCTCGGGGTTCAGAAACCGCACAGCCCGGCCGTTACATGCCAACCATAACAAGGCTTCTGAAGCCGAAATACAGGGGGATTCAATGGAGTCGATCAAGGGGTTGGGCCGGCTGTCACTCGCCGGACGGTTTTCGCTGGCGCTGAGTGCGATTGTGGGGGTGTTCTTTCTGATTGCCGCTGCCGCGGTGTTCTGGCACACCGCAACGCTCAAGGGGGGTATGGAGGCGACGTTGACGGGGGTCATGCAGGGCCACGAGACGACCCCGGCACTGGAGGCCGAGGTGGCGCTCGAGATCGACCGTCTCCTGGATCTTGCGGCCTGGCAGGTCAACGCGATGATGCTGGGTGTCGCGATCGGCGTGGTCGTCGTGGTGTATTTCCTGTTCGTGTTGATGATTCGGCGGCGCCTGGCGCAACTGGCTTCGCAGTTTCGCGTGGTATCGGAGGGTGAGGGCGATCTGAGTCAGCGGATCAACGCCCCGCGCAATGACGGGATTGATCGTCTGGCGCGTCTGTTCAACGCATTTATCGAACGCTTGCAGGGGATGGTTTCGGAGATGGTGGAACATGCGCGTGAACTGGGGGAGTCCGTCGGCACCCTTCACCGCGTGGCGGAAGAGACCAACCAGGAGGTGCAGCAGCAACAAGCCCGGATCGGCCAGGTTGCTACCGCGATGAACCAGATGACGGCCTCGGCCGAGGAGATCGCGCGCAATGCCCAAACCGCGTCGGAAGCCGCAGATCAGGCCGAGAGCGAGACGCGTACCGGGTCCGATGTGGTGGACGCCTCGGTCCGCACGATGCGCGAACTGGCGAGCGAGATTGGCACCGCAAACGAGCAGGTGGCGCGCCTGCAGTCCGAGTCGGACAGCATCGGTTCGGTGCTTGACGTGATCCGCGGCATTGCCGAGCAGACCAATCTGCTGGCGCTCAATGCGGCCATTGAAGCCGCGCGGGCGGGGGAGCAGGGAAGGGGATTCGCTGTCGTAGCGGACGAGGTGCGGACCCTCGCCACGCGTACACAGGACTCCACCACCGAGATCCAGGCCATGATCGAACGCCTGCAGGCCGGCGCCCGGGCGGCGGCCAGCGCGATGGAGCGCAGCCGCGAGAGGGGCGAGGCCGGAGTCGACCAGGCCGCTGGTGCGGGCGACGCCCTGCAGGCGATCCGTTCCGCGGTGGAACGCATCCGTCATCTCAACAACGAGATCTCCGGGGCGGTATCGCAACAGGCGGAGGTCGCGCGCGAGGTGGATGGCACCCTCACGGAGGTTAGCCAGGGGGCCCAGATCACCGCGGGGAATGCCGAAGCCACGGCCAGCGAGACGGACGTCCTAGTGGGGCGGATCGAGCGGCTGCGGGGACTGACCACCCAGTTCCGGGTCTGATCCACGCCTGGCTGGGCGTGCGACCGGGGTCCCGGCGCCTCCCTGGCGTTTTCCGTATACTGCGGCCCGCCTCGGGTTCACGGAGCCGTATCTGCAATGACAGTCTGGGTCGCTGCCCTCCTCGGGATCGTTCAGGGCATCTTTATGTTTCTGCCGGTCAGTTCGACCGCGCACCTGGTCCTGACCCAGCACTGGCTGATCCGTCAGGGCGAACCGCTGCCGGCGCCCGAGAGCCCCGAGATGATCCTGTTCGACCTGGTGGTGCACGTGGGCACCCTGGTCTCGATCGTCGTCGTCTTCCGCAAGAGCCTGACCCGGCTGACCGGTGGCATTGCCCGCGAAAGCCTGCAGTGGGCATCGGCCCGCGGGTCGGCCGGGCGCGAGATGCTGTTTCTGCGTCTGGGGCTGCTGGTGGTGCTTTCGGTGTTCGCGACCGCGGTGGTCGGATTCACCCTGAAGGCGGGCTTCGAGCAGGTGTTCGCCCACCCGACACTGATCGCGGGCACGCTGAGCCTGACCGGGGTATTGCTGTGGTGGACGGACCGGCTGCAACGGCGCCCGTTGGGGCTGCGCCAGCTGAGTCCGAAGATTGCTACCATCATCGGCGTGGCCCAGGGCTTTGCACTGATCCCGGGGCTCTCGCGCAGCGGCATGACCATCACCTTCGCCCTGTTCACCGGGCTCAAGCGGCGCTGGGCGGCGGAGTACAGCTTCTTCCTCGCGATTCCGACCATCCTCGCCGCCACCGCCGTGCAGTCACTGGACGTGCTCAATGGCGACGGGCTGGGGAATCTGAACTGGACGGCGCTCGCGGTGGGCTTCGTGGTGTCCGCCCTGGTCGGGATCGTCTCGTTGAAGATGGTCCTGTTTTTCCTGTACCGCGCCAACCTCAAGGTCTTCTCGTTCTACCTCTGGGCGCTGGCGCTGCTGGTCCTGTTCGGATTCCTCGACGTGGACATCATGTACGGGAAATGACCGGATCCTCGGGTGCGGAGTCTCACGAGGGGGGCATGTGCTCCGATCCTGCGCTGCGTCCCAATGATCGACGCGGGACCGGAGAGTGATCAGGGCGCTGCGGACCCCGCCTTGTCTCGAAAAAGTGGGGTACCAACGCGGACGGGTGAATGAATCAGCCGTTCCCTGGATCCCTAGGCTTACTCCGGTCCGCGCAGGACCGCCAGGGGCGCCTGATCCAGCACCCGTCGGGTGCCCAGCCAGCCCGCCAGGGCAATCCCCAGCGTACCGCCACCGATGCCGTAGACGAAGGTCAGCGGGTTCACGCTGTAGTCGAACCCGAAGACCTGCCAGGCAAGCAGGGCGCCGACCGCCGTGGCAATGACGGACGCCAGCAGCCCGGCCAGTAGCCCCAGGGCGCCAAATTCGGCGAGCAATCCGTTGCGGATCTGGTCGCGGCGTGCACCCAGGGTGCGCAGCAGCGCGGCCTCGCGCCGGCGTACATCGCGCGTCGCCTGCACCGCCGCATAGAGCACGGTCAGACCCGCGATCAGCGTGAACAGGAAGACGTACTCCACCGCCCGGGTGGCCTGATCCATGACGTCGCGCACCTGCGCGAGGATCGCGCTGACATCGATCGCCGAGACCGCGGGAAATTCCCGCAACCACTGGTTCTGGGCGGAGCGCTGTGCCTCGGGTACGTGCATGGCCGTGATGAAGGTCCGGGGCTGCTCGTCCAGCAACCCCGGCGGCCCAATGACGAAGAAGTTCACCTGGAAGCTGTCCCAGTTGACCTCGCGGACACTGGTGATCGGGCTGCGAATAGCCTGACCGCCGACACGGAAGGTCAGGTGGTCCCCGAGTGCCAGGTTGAAGCGTTCCATCAGCCCGGCCTCGACCGACCACCCGCTATCGGGGTCCTGCCCCTGCTCGCCAAACCAGTCGCCCTCGACGATGGGGTTATGGTCCGGGGGCGACTCGGCGTAGGACAGGTTGAACTCGCGATCCACCAGCCTGCGGTCGCGATCATCGTCGAAATCATCCGGACGCACGCGCTCGTCGTTGATCTCGATCAGTCGGCCGCGGATCATCGGGTCCAATTGCGGACGCTCGAGACCGGCCGCCTCGACGCGGTCGGCGAAGGCCTGCTCCTGTCCCGGCTGGATGTTGATGAAGAACTGGTTCGGGGCATCCTCGGGGATACTGGCATCCCAGGCCTCCAGCAGGTCTACCCGGACAATGGCAAGCAGCAGCAGTGCCAGGATGCCTACGCTGAAGGCCACGAGCTGCACGGCACTCAGGCCACCCCGACGGGATAGATTGGCTAGGCCGAAGCGCAGGGCCATGCCGCCCCGGTTGCGCAGGGGCCGCAGGGCCAGCACCAGCGCCATCCCGAGTGCGGCCAGCACCGCGATCGCAACGGCCGTGCCTACCAGCACCCAGGCGGCCAGTTGGGGATCGGCGGCCTGCCAGTACAGCAGGCCGCCGAACGCCAGCAGTGCCAGTGCGCCGGACAGCCAGACCGAGGTGGGCGGCAGACCCAGATCGCGCCGGAGGACCCGCAGCGGCGAGACCTGGCCGATCCGCAACAGAGCGGGCAGGGCAAAGCCCACGGCCGTGATCAGCCCCACCCCAAGGCCGGCGATGACCGGGCGTGAACCGGGCGGAGGCAGGTCCCCGGCGAGCCAGTCGCCCAGCAGGGCCGCCAGGACAAACTGGGCCGCGAAGCCGATCGCGAGCCCAACCCCACTGGCCAGCAGGGCGACCAGCACAACGCGGCCGAAGTAGGTGAGCAGGACCTGGCGTCCGCTGGCTCCCAGCGCGCGCATCACCGCCGCCGGGTCGGCGCGGTGCTGGGCGAAGTGATGGGCCGCGACGGCGATCGCGGCCCCGGCCAGCAGCACCGCCATCAACGAGGCGAGGCCGAGGAAGCGCTCCGCACGTTCGATCGCGGTGCGCAGTTCCGGGTTGGCGTCTTCCAGACCCAGCAGGCGCTGGCCGGACTCCAGGTCATCCTCCAGCCAGTCACGGAACTCCGCGACCCCGGCGCTGGGTCCCGCGGCAAAGAACTCGTAGCGTACGCGGCTGCCGGGGCCGATCAGACCGCTGGCTTCCAGGTCATCGAAGGCCAGCATCAGTCGCGGCGCGATATCCAGCAGGTTGCTGCCGCGATCCGGTTCATGAGTGATGATCGCGGCGACCTCCAGATCGAGGTCCCCGACCTCCACCCGGTCCCCGACCTCCAGTCGCAGGGCCTCGAGCAGCGCCGGCTCCAGCCAGGCCGTACCCGGTTCCGGACCGCGGTCGCGGACCCGCTCGTCCGCCTCGCGGCCAGGACGGATACGCGCCTCGCCTTTCAGTGGCCAGCCCGCCTCGACCGCGCGCAGGGCGGCCAGTCGCGATTCGTCGTCCGCAGTAAAGACGACGCTGGGGAGGGAGGCCGTATGCGCCGTTTCCAGTCCGTAGCTCGCCGCTTCGGCAGGCCAGCCTGCCGGCAGCGGGTTGTCGCTGACGACGGCCAGGTCACCCCCCAGCAGCGCGGTCGCCTGCTGGGCCATGCCCCGATCCACCCGATCGGTGAAGAAGCCCACCGCCGCGACGGCTGCGACGGCGACGACCAGGGCGGCGGCGAGGACGCGCAGCTCGGCCGAGCGCCATTCACGCCAGGTGCCACGCAGCAGGGCGCGTAGATGGCTGCGGTCGGTTCCCCGGGCGGCGATCATTCGAGCACACCGTCCTGGATCGAGATAATGCGATCACATTGTCCGGCCAGTTCGGGGTCGTGTGTCACCAGCACCAGCGCTGTCGCCGGTCCATCATTGTCCGGGTGTCGCGCCAGGCTGAATAGCAGTTCGATGATGCGGTGCCCCGTCCGCCCGTCGAGGTTCCCGGTGGGTTCGTCGGCGAACAGGACCGCCGGGTGATCCACAATGGCGCGGGCAATCGCCACGCGTTGTTGCTCGCCACCGGAGAGTTGATGGGGGTAGTGTGCGGAACGGTCGCCCAGACCCACGCGTTCCAGGGCCTGTGAGGCCCAGTGGTTCAGGGTTTCCTGACTCTCTTGCGCATGGGCCGGGTTGAGCTCCAGCGGGAGCAGGGTGTTTTCCATCGCCGTCAGTGCCGGCAGGAGCTGGAAGGACTGGAACACAAACCCGACCCGGCCGGCGCGCAGGGCGGCCCGGCCATCCTCGTCCAGTTCGCTGATGGTTTGCCCGAGCAGCCGAACTTCTCCCGCACTCGGGGCGTCCAGACCTGCAAGCAACCCGAGAAGGGTGGACTTGCCGGAACCCGATGCGCCGAGAATGGCCACCGTCTCGCCCGCCTGGACCGCCAGTGAGATGCCGCGCAGGATGTCCAGCGGGCCGCTGGGTCCGTTGATCCGCTGCTCGAGGTCCCGGGCCTCCAGTACAAATGACGAGGATGCATCCATGTTGCGTATTCCGTTGGTCGTGATGGGCTTGATCGCGTTGCTATGGAGTCCTGTTGCGGCTGCGAATTCCCTACCGGACGAAAATCGTTCGGCCGAGCCGCTCCGGATCCTGGTGTTCGGGGACTCGCTGAGTGCCGCGTACGGCATGCCGGATTCCGCCAGCTGGCCGGCCCTGCTGGGCGAACGGCTGGCCGAGCGAGAGAAGGACTGGAAAGTGGTCAACGTATCCATCAGCGGTGATACCACTGCCGGTGGACGGAGTCGCTTGCCCGGCGTGCTGGAACGCGCAGCGTTCGAAGTCGTCATCCTGGCCCTGGGCGGCAACGATGGCCTGCGCGGCCTGCCGCCGCAGGCCATGCGCGAAAACCTGGAGGCCATGGTCGATGCGATCGAGGCCGTCGACGCCAACACCCTGTTGCTGGGTATACGCATCCCGCCGAACTACGGCCGCCGCTATACCGAGCGTTTCGAGGCCGTATTCGCCGATCTTTCCGAGGAGCGGGGACTGGCATTCGAGCCATTCTTCCTCGAGGACATCCTGCTGGAAGACGGCATGTTGATGGACGACGGTATCCACCCCAGCGAGGCCGCTCAACCCCATCTGCTGGACGCGGTGTGGTCGCGGCTGGAACCCATGGTGGAGGAGGCCGAAGCCCGATCGCGCCCATGCAACGGAGCCGGGTAAACCCTCACTCCGTCAGCAAACCCCGCAGTTCGGCCACGACGGATTCCGGAAGCAGCTGGCGCAGGACCGGGTGCAGGTCGCGTTCAACCTCTGACAGCAACGAGAGGGTGCGAATTTCCGAATGGCGACAGAGGGGGTTGCCGTACTGATTGGCCTGGATGCTGCGCTCGGCGCCCATGCTCATCAAGGCGACCCCGGGCAAACCCCGAGGTCCCTCGTCGAGGACCTCGACCAGTTCGACCATACAACCATCCACCTCGCCCTGAATGCCGATCAGCGGGGCAAGCAGATCGATCATGCGGGTGGACTGTTCGGTCGTCAGCATGGCCATCTGCCTACCTTACGACCGATGCGGGCACGGCGCCAGATCGAAAATCGGCATCGGCCTCATGAATTTGGTGTCCCCGGCAGGATTCGAACCTGCGACCTGCCCCTTAGGAGGGGGCTGCTCTATCCAGCTGAGCTACGGAGACCTAGGGAAACACTGATCAATGTACACGCTCGCGCTCGAGTCGCTTTTGCGTGCGAACAAGGCGCGGTGACTGCCGCGCAGTCATTCTGCACAAGGGAACCGCAACGCCGTGCGCGCGCCCGTTTTCGTCAACAACGGGCGGCCGAGCCCCTGCATTGAATGGTTTGTGGGGTTGGCACCCCAGGTTCCCCGATCCTGCGTTGCGCCGCTTGCGGGTAGAACCACTACCCGCTGCACGACGCGCCTTGTCTCGAAAAACCTGGGGTGCCAACGCGAGCGTGTACATTGATCAGTGTTTCCCTAGCGCGAGAGTATAAGCGCCGGGCAGGGGCAGCCCCAAACGCTTCAGTCGCCCGGGGCGGATTTCGGGTCGAGCTGGTGATGGGCCCAGGCGGAGAATTCCTCCAGCGTGGCGCGGTCCTCGCCAGGGGTGTCCGGCCCCGCAAGGTTGCGGTAGGTCACTTGCCCGTCGTCGATACGTAATACGCGGCGCACGGCCCAGTCGGCATCGCTCTCGCCATTGCTGAAACAGTGATCCGGCTGGATCGCGTCCGGCGTGATGGGGTCGGGGTGCTGGTGATGGCGCCGGGCCAATAGGTACAGGCGTGCGAGGTCGTCTTCCGTGAGGTCGAGATACAGGTTCATTTCGCGCATGGCGTATTCGAGGTCGTCCTGGCCCAGTCCGGCTCGCTCCAGGGCGGCCAGGGGACCTTGCTTGGGGGCTTCGGGCGTCGGCGTCAGGCTGGCCGGGTAGCGCCGCCAGGGGAACGGGTAGTTGATGATTACCGCGACAACCAGCATGACGCCCACGCTGGTCAACACGGGATGCAGGAGGAACCAGGGGCCCAGGGCCTGCACCGAGTCACCCCCGAGCACCGCATAGAGCGCGGTGGCGCCGCCGGGGGGATGCAGGCAGCGCAGGTAGTGCATCAGCCAGATTGCGAGCCCGACGGCGACCGCTGCAGCCAGCAACGGGTGGGGCAGAACGTCGCGCACCAGCACCCCCACGATGGCGGCGATGGCATGACCACCGAGCACGTTCCTGGGCTGCGACATCGCCGCGTGGGGCGCAGCGAAGAGCAGCACGGCCGTGGCACCCAGAGACGCGAGGATCAAGCCGTTGATCCCGTTCTCGGTGACAGATGCTGCGACTTCCAGCGAGAGGTAGAGACCGATCACACCGCCAATCAGGGCAATCAGCTTGTCCTTGTGGTCGGTGGTATCGAGCCAGTCCCCCAACAGGGATCCGCGTCCAGAGCGCAAACCGGCCTCCTCGTAAGTTGAAAACGCGGTATAGCTTCTAGGGTGGGGGCCTCGGCGTCAAATGCCGGCGCTTGGGCGCGGGCAAGGGACGGACAGGAGGACCGGGTGCCGGGCGCGCTCCGAAGGCGTCAGGGGCTATCGGTCTCGAGAATCAGGGAGACCCGGCGGTTTTCCGCGCGGCCCTGGGGATGGTCGTTGGCGGCTATGGGCACGGTGTCGGCACGCCCCACGGCGCGCAGCTGATCCGGTACCAGCCCGCGGGTGACCAGGTAGCGTACGACGCCGCTGGCGCGCGCGGAGGACAACTCCCAGTTGGACGGGAAGCGCTCGGTCGCGATGGGGATGTTGTCGGTATGGCCCTCCACGGTGATGGTGCCCGGGTGATCTTCCAGGATGGGGAGCAGGTCCTGGAGCAGCGACTGGCCATCCGGGCGCAGGTCTGCCTCGGCGGTCCCGAACAGGATGTCGTCGCGGATGCGCAGCTCCATCCGTCCAGGTTGCTCGACGACGTCCACGCCCTCGGGGGCGCGCGCGCGTAATCGGCCGGCCTCGCGGCTTGGGGGCTGTTCGGCGACCACCTCCGGGCCGGAGCGCTCACCGACCGGCGCTTCCTCCAGGGCGGGCCGATCCAGCAGAGAGGAATGGACCAGGGGTTCGATGAGGGCGCTGCGGTCCGGGTGGGCCAGGGCGATCGGGCTGGCCGAGACCGCCCTCGGATCATCGTCACGCGGGTCCATGAAGGTGAGCATGATGACGAACACCACGATAACCAGGGTCAGAACGTCCAGATAGGTGAGGATCCAGGCGTGCTCGTCGTCGCGCTGGCGTTCGCCCGGGTAGGAGCCGAGAAAGGCCTGCTCCGGGCGTGTGGCGGCGTGGGCATCCATCTCTGCCTGCAGCGCGGCGCGTTCGGCGGTGGAGGGGCTGGCTCCGGGCATGTTCTCAGCGCCGTTCCGTGGATTCGCCGCTGGCGGGTTCGTCCGTATCCGGCTCCTCCTCGCCATTCGGGGCCGCCTGGCGGATCTCGTCGCTGTGATTCTCCATGAACGAGCGCAGGGTCTCGCGGATGTAGCCGGGTGAGCGTCCCTTGCGCATCAGCATGATGCCCTCCAGCACCATGGTCATCAGCACCACGCGCTCCTCGGTCCGGCGCTCCAGCTTGATGGCGATGGGCCGGAAGACCAGGTTGGCGAGCAGGATGCCGTAGAACGTGGTGATCAGGGCGATGCCCAGGTTCACCGCGATGACGGTGAAATCGTCGTTTTCGGTGGTCAGCAGCAGGTTGATCAGGCCAATAAGCGTGCCGAGCATGCCGAACGCCGGGGCATAGGTGGCCATGGTTCGGAACATCTGCGCATCGGCCTGTTCGCGGGCACGCAGGCGCGCCATGCGCCAGTTCAGCAGATCGGAGACATCGTCCATCGGCGTGTCGTCGATAACCAGCTGGATGCCGGTGCGCAGGAACGGGTTGCGGATCTGGTCCAGCCGATCCTGGATGCGCCGCAGATTCTGGGAGAACCAGTAGCGCGAGACCTGGACGATCTCCTCGAGATCCTGGGTGACGTCGTAGCGTTCCTCGCGAATCGCATTGGCGCCGGCGCGAAACACGCGCATCACCTCGTGGAAGGGGTAGCTCATCAGCGTGGCCGCGATGGTGCCGCCTACCACGATGCCGAGGCCCGGCAGGTTCAGGAAGGCATCGATATTCTGTGAGGAGAACGCGATGACGCTGCCGAACACCAGCAGGCTGCCCAAAATGCCGAGGAGGGTGGAGAGATTCATGTGCGCTTCCGGGAAGAGACCGGCGCCAGCATAAAACAGCGTCGTCGGCAGCGTCTGCCTTGTGGTGCCACCCGCATTCCGGCGTACACTCGGCACGTTAAAGGTTAAGGAGTGTGGCGGGATGGATATGACTTGGGTGGTACTGGGGATCCTGGTTCTGTTGGTGATCTGGGGGGTGTGGACGTACAACCGCCTGGTGACCTCGCGCAACCGGTACAAGAACGCCTTTGCCCAGATCGACGTGCAGTTGACCCGCCGCTATGACCTGATCCCCAATCTGGTCAAGGTTGCGGAACGCTACATGAGTCATGAGCGCGACACCCTGGAGGCGGTCATCCAGGCCCGTAACAATGCGAAGGAAAGCCTGCAGGAGGTCGGCGGTGATCCAACCAACACCGAGGCCGTGCGCAAGCTCTCGAGCTCGGAACAGGGGCTGTCGGGGGCCTTGGGGCGGTTGTTCGCGCTGTCCGAGAGCTATCCCGACCTGAAGGCCAACGAGAACATGATGCAGCTGTCCGAAGAACTGACCAGTACCGAAAACCGCGTGGCTTATGCCCGCCAGGCCTTCAACGATGCCGTCATGCAGTACAACATCCTGCGCGAGATGTTCCCCAACAGCCTGATTGCCAACAACCTGGGGTTCCGCCCGGGGCAGCTGCTGGAGATCGAGGACCCGCAGAAGCGCGAGCCCGTGCAAGTGAACTTCTCCTGATCCCCGAGGCGTCATGAATTTTTTCGAGCAGCAGGACCGGGCGCAGCGCCGGACGCGCTGGCTATTGTTTCTGTTCGGCCTGGCGGTACTCGCCATCGTGTTGGTGATGAATGCCATCGTGCTGGTGGTGTTCGGTCAGGCAGAGCCTGTCGCTGCGGGCGAACCCTGGCTGACCCGTGAGTTCCTTGTCAGCAATGTCGCCGTGATGGTCTGGACGACCGTGCTGACGGTTGGCTTGATTGGCCTGGGCAGTCTCTACCGCACGCTCGGTCTGCGCGATGGCGGCGGGGCGGTGGCCCGCGAACTCGGCGGGACGCGGGTGGATGGCGATACCCGTGACCCGCTGCGGCGTCGCCTGATGAACGTGGTGGAGGAGATCGCCATCGCCTCCGGCGTGCCGGTGCCCGAGGTCTACGTGCTCGAGCAGGAGGCCGGTATCAACGCCTTTGCCGCGGGTTACTCGCCGGACGACGCGGCCATCGCCGTGACCCGCGGGGCCCTGGAACAACTGGACCGCGATGAATTGCAGGGCGTGGTGGCGCACGAGTTCGGGCACGTACTCAACGGCGACATGCGCCTGAACATCCGCCTCATGGGGATGCTGTTCGGGATCCTGGTGATGGCCCTGATTGGCCAGCGTGTGCTGCTCGCCATGAGCCTGTCGCGCAATAACCGCAACGCCGGGGGCATCGTCGCCGCGGGCGTGGCACTGATCGTGGTGGGCTATATCGGGCTGTTCTTCGGGCGCTGGATCCGCGCATCCGTTTCGCGCCAGCGGGAATACCTGGCGGACGCCTCGGCGGTGCAGTTCACCCGGCAGCCGGAGGGTATTTCCGGAGCGCTCAAGAAGATCGGCGCCGCCCATACCGAGCTCGGGGCGGACACCGAGGAGGTCGGACACATGCTGTTCGCCTCCGGGGCCGTCAGTCAGATGTTTTCGACCCATCCACCGCTGGTCCAGCGCATCCAGGCGATCGAGCCGGGGTTCAAGCCGGAAGAACTGGAGACCATCCGCGAGCAGATGCAGAAGGATGCCGAGACGCGTCGTGTCGAAAAGGACGCCCAGGCCGAGGCGGAGGAACGCGACCGCGACTCGACGGAACGCCCGGGTGGCCTGCTCCTGAATCCGGAGCGGCTGATGGAAAACATCGGCGATCCGGGGCTTTCGCAGATCCTCGGGGCGGGGTTGCTAGTGGCAGCGATGCCGGGGCCGCTGGAGCGCGCGGCGCATTCCGATGCCTGGGGTGTCGATGTCTTGTTGTACCTGCTGATCAGTAACGATCCGGAAGTACGCGATCACCAGCTCCTGCGGATTGCCGGCACGCGGGGGGCGGAGAGCGAGTCCCACGTCCGCACCCTGCTGGAGGCCGAACCCGAGCTGCGCCCGGACCTGCGCATTCCGCTGCTGGAGATGAGCTTTCCGGTATTGCGCCATCGCCCACGCGAGGAACGCCGGCAGCTGGAAGGCCTCATTGACGAACTGATCCGCGCCGACGGCCGGGTATCGGCGTTCGAATACGCGACCGGCCGTCTGTTGCGGCGCCAGTTGCGCGACCTGGAGCAGCCCGAACGTGCCCGCGCGGGCGGACGCGACCGGCTGGCTCGCCATGCTGCCCACGCGCAGGACACGCTGGCCGTGCTCGCGCATCACGGACACCCGGACGACCCCGACAAGGCCAGGGCAGCCCTGCGCGCGGGCGTTCTGGCCCTGGCGATCGAGGATCCCACCGACGAGGCGATTGCCGCGGCTCTGGAGCGGACTGCCGATGAGGCCGTCTGGGCCGAGGGGCTGGATAGGGCGCTGGAGGCACTGGATGCCCTGCGCCCGGCGGACAAGCAGACCCTGGTCACGGCGATGCTTGCCACGATCACGCATGGCGGCCAGACGGTGGTCGCGGAAGTGGAGCTGTTGCGGGCGATCGCCGCCTCGCTGCACGTGCCGTTACCCGTCGCGGAGATGCCCGCCGCCGACGCGGAATAGTGCGGCCCGCTCCCGCGGGTGCGACGATCGGGGCCGCGCGGTATGATGCGGCCGCTCCGGGGGCGTGGCGGAACTGGTAGACGCATCGGACTTAAAATCCGCTGGGCGCAAGCCCGTGCCGGTTCGATTCCGGCCGTCCCCACCAATCATTTCTACCCGGGTGTGTGATCGTGGCCAGCCCCCAACCCTGGTACGTCTATCTCCTGGAGTGCCGCGGTGCCCGGATCTATACCGGGGTTACACCGCGGCTTGCGGCGCGTCTGGCCGCTCATCGTGCGGGGCGCGGGGCGCGTTTCACCCGCATGTACCCGCCGGAGCAGCTCCTGGGGGCGAAGGTGTTTCCCGGCCACGGCGAGGCATTGCGCGAGGAACAACGTATCAAACGCCTGCGACCCGCCGAGAAGCGACATCTCGCGGCGACCTGGAAGAGACAGAACGACGGGTCCGAGGGCACGCTCGATCACGAGGCGTGAGGCGAAGGTTCGTGTTACATCCATGCAAACGGTTCAGCCAGGCCCGGGAAAGGCGCATAGTGGGGCTCTGAGCGTCCCTGTGAAAAGATCCGGCATGCCCCAGTCCACGGACACAACCGAAGGATCCGAAGCGCGGCCAGCGGCCCAGCCGGCCGACGCCCGCACCACCGAACCGCATATCAGCGGCCCGGTGGTGGCGGCGCTGATTGCCGGGTTGCTGTTTGCCCTGCTGTTCGTGGCCATCGACCAGGGCTGGAAACAGCAGATGGCCGACCGCTATCAGCAAGCCGTGGTCTCGGAGGCAAGCAGCCTTCGGACCCAACTGGAAAGCGTGCTGAATGGCACGGTCCATGCGACGATCGGGCTTGCCGCCTATGCCTATGTCCACCCGGACCTGACCGAGGATGACTTCGACCGGGCAGCGGACCGTCTTTATCGCAGCCAGCCGGAACTGATTCGCTCTCTGACCCTGGCGCGCGGCGAGATCCTTGCGCTGGTCTACCCGCGCGATGGCAACGAGGACGCGATCGGCCTCAACCTGGCGGAACATCCGGAGCAGGGCGCCTCCTATCAACAAGTGCTGGAGAGCCGGCAAACGGTCGTCGCCGGGCCCTGGACGTTGGCACAGGGCGGTCGGGGGCTTCTGGTGCGCGCCCCGGTCCTGACCGATCCGGAAGATCCGCCGGCGTTGGCCAATCCGTGGACACTGTCGAGTATTGCGCTGGATTTCGAAACGATCCTTGGCAAGGCGGGTCTGGCCCCGCGCCCGCCCAGCCTGCAACTGGCCCTGCGCGGCCTCGACGGGACCGGCGCCGACGGTGAGGTCTTCTACAACCCCAAACAGATCGACGTGGCCAGCGCGCCGCTCGCGCTCGACGTGACCTTTGCCGGGGGCCAGTGGCAGATGCTTGCACACCCTGTCCCCAACCCATCCGCCACGGAGCGCCCGGCCGCCTGGTGGGTGATGGGCGTGGTCGGGCTGCTGGCGGTTAGTGGGTACACCTTCCGTGTGGGGGAGGGCATCCGGCAGCGGCGGGAGGCCCTCACGCGCTATCAGGCGCTCGTGAATCGTCTGGCGGATGCCACTCTGGTGGTCGCGGGGCGCCGGGTCCTTTGGGCCAATCCGGCCTTTACCCGCATGACCGGCCTGTCGCCGGATCCTGGCCAGACTCTTTCAGCGCTGGGGGTGATTCAGGCCGACGATCGCCGGCGCCTTCCCCCTGCGCTCGATTTTTCAATGGCATTGGAGGAGCCGCGCGGGCGCGAGATTCGCGTACACACGGCGGACGGAGAGCAGCGGTTTCATTTGCTGCGCTGGGTGCCGATTGACTGGGAAGGGCAGCGGGCCTTCCTGTTGAGCTTTGTGGATGTACACGACAACCGAATGCTGTTCAACGCGTTGAGCGAGGCCCGTGATCTTCAGGACGCGCTGTTCGAGGCCATGCCCGGCGATGCCCTGGTGATCGACGACACCGGCCTGGTTCGCGCGGTCTTTGGCGAAGCGCGGCGTGGCCAGGCACCCCAGCACACGGCCGCCGGCCACACACTGGCGGAACTGCTGCCGGATGAGGTCGCGCAGCGCTTTTCCGGCGTCGTGCGCCGGGCCTTGCGCGAAGGTGAATTGCAGGAGATTCAGTACCGCCTCCAGGCGAACGTGTTCCACGGAGGCGAGACGCGTCCATCACCGGAGGAAAGCCGCTGGTACGAGGCGCGGGTACGCCCGA
This sequence comes from Thioalkalivibrio sp. AKL9, assembly GCF_000377825.1. Classification (NCBI taxonomy): domain Bacteria; kingdom Pseudomonadati; phylum Pseudomonadota; class Gammaproteobacteria; order Chromatiales; family Ectothiorhodospiraceae; genus Thioalkalivibrio; species Thioalkalivibrio sp. AKL9. The sequence continues at coordinate 53,014 of NZ_KB905104.1, forward strand.
TTGACGCACCGTTCGAAGGCTCTTCGGCCGTGGTGTGGCACGCCCTGGACGTAACCGAGCGCAAGCAGCTGGAAGAACGCATGCAGGCCCTGGCCTGGGAGGACCCGTTGACCAGAGCCGCGAATCGTGCGGCGCTGGATCGGGCATTTCCGCGGCTTGCGGCGCGAGCGGATCGCAAGGAGGGACAACTGGCGCTGCTGTTCATTGACCTGGACCGTTTCAAGCCGGTGAATGATCGGTACGGCCACGCCGTAGGGGACGAACTCCTGCGCCAGCTGGCGCAACGGCTTGCGGCCAGTCTGCGTTCGGATGACCTGCTGGTACGCCTGGGCGGGGACGAGTTCATCGTGCTGAGTGCGCCGTTGAATCGACGCGAGGAGGCCGGGAGGCTGATTGAGCGGTTGCAGGCGGCTTTCCGCCAGCCATTCGAGTTGCACCCCGGCCACATGGAACCGGTGGAGGAGAGCCTCTCGTGCAGTATCGGGGTCGCCTTCTATCCGCGAGATGGTCAGCGCCTGGCGGACCTGATGATGGCCGCGGACCACGCGATGTACCGCGTCAAGGCCGCCGGACGCAACGACGTGGCCTACGCGTCGGAGGCGGCGCCGGAATCCCGGACGGAGTGACGCGCCGGGGCGAACCGTGCCGCGGTTTGCGCCTCGAGCGGCTCGATCAGACCCAGCAGGTGATCGGCCAGCCATTCGCCGGCCAGCGGGGCATAGAGCAGACCGCGCGAGCCATGCGCCAGGCTCAACAGTACCCGGCCACCGGGATCCAGCCGGCTGCGCCCGACCAGCGGCAGGCGATCGCGGACCACGGCGCGTTCCCCGGTCCATTGCGCGAGGATCTCGACTGCCTGGGCATCCTGTAGCCCCGGCACCCAGGCGAGATGCCGCAGATTGGTCTGATCATCCTCGGCCTGAGGGGTCCGTTCATTCTCGGCTCCTGGGGCCTCCGTGCGGCGATAGGTCGCGCCAATCCAGGCGGTGCCGTCGTCTCCCGGGATGCAGTAGCCCTGACCGGTTGCGACATAGCCACCCCAATCGGGGAAGGCCGCACGGACCCGGGTCATCTGACCGGTTACCGTGGAGATACCCGCTTGTTCCGGGCACAAGGTGGTGCCATCGCCGGCGGCCGTCGCCACCACAACCGCGTCGAAGGCTTCAGACCCAGTGTCGCTCTCAACCTGCACGGGACCGGTGTTGGACGACGGCTTCAGCGCCTGTACCGATTCCATGCGCAGGGGCGGCAGGGCGTGGGCCACGGCCTCGCAAAGGGCCCGCATGTCGATCGCCAGACCGTCCGGGTAGTAGATGTGTGGGTCCGCGGTGCAACCGGGCCCGCCAGGATCGAACAGCAGGGCCGCATGTTCGGGGCCCGCTTTCAGCAGACGTTCCACGCGCTTGCGTCCGTGGGCGCTGATGCCATGGAAGGCCACGCCCATTGCCAGCCGGATGCCGTATGCGCCGGTCGGGTCGAGCTGGTCGGCAAGGAAAGCGGTACGGCGCATCCCTGCGAGTGCCAGGGTATTCAGCTCCCCGTCCCGGGGGTGCAGGTTCGGTAGCAGGACGGCGGCCGGGTTGCCGGAGGCACCACCGCCGGCACCGTTCGGGTCGAAGACCGTGACCTCCACGCCTCGCGCCTGCAGGGCATGGGCGGCGCTGAGCCCGGCAATGCCGGCCCCCACGATGGCGACACGTTGCGGTACCGCGCAGGGTGCTGACTTCGTGGGCGACTGGGGCTCCCGAAGGGTCCCCACGAGACGCTCCCGTTTCGGGCCATGCCCCGGCACCCGGCGCACCTCGAACCCCGTGCTCTCCAGGTCGCGTCGAACCTGACCGGCTGCAGTGTAGGTGCCGAATGTAGTACCCGGCGCGGAAAGCCGCGCCACTTGCCGGAACACCCCGGTGTTCCAAAGGGCGGGATTGCTGCGCGGCGCGAACCCGTCAAAGAACCAGGCGTCCACGTTGCCGCGGATCTGTGCAAGAAGGGGAGCGGCGTCACCCAGGCCCAGGGTCAACGCGGCCCTGGCCTCGGGGAACTGGATTCGGTGGAGTCCGGGAACCGGTGGTGGATACTGGGCCCGTAACTGACGGGCGTCGGCATTGTCGAGGCCCAGGCGTTGGTGCAGGGCCGCTAGGTCGGCGGGTGCGAGCGGGTGGGCCTCGAGGCTCAACAGGGACAGGAAGGCGCCGGGGGGCGCGTGGCGTCGCCACTCCTGCAGCGCCAGCAAGAGGTTGAGCCCGCTCCCGAAGCCGGTCTCGGCAAGCACGAAGCGCTGACACTGGCGGAAGCGCCGGGCGAGGTCGTTGGCCTCGATGAAGACCTCGCGCACCTCGGCATGCGGATCGCTGGAGCCGAAGTAGCCGTCCCCGTAGTCGGCGGCGAAAGGCTGTCCGTCACGCCATTCGAGGCGTGCCCAGTCGAGCAAGGGGGGGGAGAGCAAGGGTGTCGCCAAGGAGCGGGCCGTCACAGCCCGCCAGGCGCGATTGCGCGAGACGGGCCGTAATGGGAGGTTAGCGGGCCAGTTCTTCGAACGGGGTGAACGCCACCTGCTGGTTGCGCTGTCCGTTATCCAGCTGGGCCAGCAGGGTCTGGCTGATGGACTTGAAGCGGTCGAGCTCGTCGCCTTCCAGGGCGTCGCTTTCCGGCAGTTCCACGCGCATCGGGTTCTGGGGGCGGCTGTTCACGTGGATCTCGTAGTGAAGATGCGGCCCGGTACTGCGACCGGTATTGCCGGACAATGCGATGCGGTCGCCCCGCTCGACGGTCTGACCCGGGCGCACCAGCTGGCGGTCCAGATGCAGGTAGCGGGTGGAGTAGCCTTGACCGTGCTCGATCACGATGAAGCGACCGGCATACGGGTGGTTCTCGACGCGGGTCACGCGACCGTCGGCGGGTGCCTGGATCGGAGTTCCGATTGGCATGGCGAAGTCCGTCCCCTGGTGCGGGGCCACGCGTCCGGTCACCGGGTGACGCCGGTTCGGGTTGAAGCTGGAGCTGATGCGATAGTTGCCGGAAAACGGGCGGCGATCGAACGGGGGCAGCAGGCTTTCGCCATCCGGGGTGTAGAAGCGCCCGTTGACGTTGCGCGCCGCACGGGTCTCGATGCGCTCGCCTTCGTAGTCGAATGCCAGCAGACGCAGGTTGAGCGGTGTGTCGTCGCCCACCAGGGTCTCCTGCTCGACCAGCAGGGTGAACTGATCGCCGGTCCGGGCGTGGGTGCGCACCGGCAGGTAGCGGTCCAGCAGCACGGCCAGGGCGTTGGCCGCACGCGCGGAGATATCCGCCCGTTCGGTCAAGGCGTTGGCGATGTTGCCATCGATCTCGGCCGTAATGATCAGGTGGCTGACCTCGCGGCCGTTCTCGACTTCGCCGAGTTCGAACTCCCAGCCATCGGCCTCGCGGACCCACTCATGCCCACGGGCCCGGTCGGTCCACAGGCGCAGGCGAGTCAGGTAGCCCTCGTCGTCGACCTGCCATTCGATCTCCTGGCCGGGGCGCACACGGTTCAGGATCGAGGCGTTGTCGTCGTCGTCCAGCAGACGGTAGAGGGTTGCCAGCGGGAGTTCCCATTCGCGTTCCCAGAGGCCCGTCAGACGCTCGCCTTTCTGCAGGGTGTGGGTGTACCAGTCGGTGTCGGTCGCTTCGGCGTCAGCGGCGACATCGGAGTCGCCGTCGAGATCGAAGGTCTCGTAGGACGTCGGGGCCTCGGCGTCCGGGTCGATTGCGGCGTCGTCGTAATCCGCGGCGGGCTCGCCCGGCAGGTCGGAGGCAAAAGCCACGGTCTGGGCGCCACCCTCGAATGCGGCACCATGCGCCGTCCGTATCGACGCGCCGCCAGCCGGATGGTCCGTACGCGCGAGCGCGAGCTGGGATGCGGGGAGCGGATTGCCGGCGCCGATTTGAAGCGGTTGGGACGTCTCGGAGGGCTGGGAGGCAAGAAGCAGGCTGGTGCCCACCAGAATGGTGAGTCCGGCGGTGCCCGCCAGAAAGAAATGCAAAGTCTTTCTGTTGTTACCCATATGGCTGTAGCCCTGCAGAGTTTCCGCTTTATACCACGTTTTTTCGGGCAATAAACAGCGTCGGAAGGCGGTCTCCCGGAGTTTCGCGGCCTGCGCGTCTCAGGATCGAATCCCTACGCCCCGATTGAGCAGGACCAACGCAACCCCGTACATGACTGCAATGAACCCGGCAATGATGGCGAAGGACATGGCGATCGGGAAGTCACTATGGCCCAGGCTGCCGTAACGGAAGGCGTCGACCATGTAGAGGATCGGGTTCAGCATGGACACGCCCTGCCAGAACTCCGGCAACAGGCTGATCGAGTAGAACACCCCGCCCAGATAGGTCAGCGGCGTCAGGATGAAGGTCGGGACGATGGCGATGTCGTCGAAGGTGCGCGCGAAGACGCCGTTGATCAGCCCGGCGAGGGCAAACAGGATGGACGTCATCAGCACGATGATCAGCATGACGCCGGGGTTGTGGATGCTGAGCGGGCTGAAGAACAGCGAGACCAGCAGTACGGCCACGCCGACCGCCAGGCCCCGCGCCACGCCGCCAAAGACGAACCCGAGGATGATCACGCTGTTGGGGATGGGCGAGACCAGCAGTTCCTCGATGTGGCGCTGGAACTTGGAGCCGAAGAACGACGACACCACATTGGAATAGCTGTTGGTGATCACCGCCAGCATGATCAGCCCCGGGACGATGAAGTCCATGTAACGGTAGCCTTCCATGTCGCCGATGCGCTCGCCGATCAGCCCCCCGAAGATAATGAAGTACAGCGCCGTGGTAATGACCGGGGGCAGGACTGTCTGCACCCAGATCCGGGCAAAGCGCAGCACTTCCTTGCTGACGATGGTCCGGAAGGCGGTCCAGTAATCGCGCAGATGGGAGTCTCTCATGCCTGATTCTCCGGCTGCTCGGTGGTCCCGCTGGCGCCGGGGGTCAGATGGCTGGGGTCCTGGCCGGGCCGAGTCATGCGGATGAACAGTTCCTCCAGCCGATTGGCCTTGTTGCGCATGCTCTGGACGCGAATGCCGGCCTGATCCAGCACCCGGAACAGGTCGTTCAGGTGCTGGCCGCTGCGGATATCCGCCTCCAGCGTCATCTCGTCCACCTGACGCAGGGCAATCGGGGAATCCAGCGGGATGCCGGGTGGCGGCTCGCTTAGATCCAGCACCATGGTCTCGGTCTCGAGCTTGGCCAGCAGCTGCTTCATCGTGGTGTTCTCGATGATCGCACCGTCATCGATGATCGCGATGTTGCGGCACAGCGTCTCCGCCTCTTCCAGGTAGTGCGTGGTCAGGATGATGCTGCGCCCGTCGGTGTTGATACGGGTAAGAAAGTCCCACATCGAACGCCGCAACTCGATGTCGACCCCGGCGGTGGGTTCGTCGAGAATCAGCAGGCGCGGCTCGTGGACCAGGGCGCGGGCGATCATCAGGCGGCGCTTCATGCCGCCGGAGAGCGTGCGCGCCATGTCCTTGCGCTTTTCCCAGAGCCCCAGCTCCTTCAGGTAGTGCTCGCAGCGCTTCCAGGCCTCGCGCCGGGGGATGCCGTAGTACCCGGCCTGATTGACCACGATCTCGCCAATCGGCTCGAAATTGTTGAAGTTGAATTCCTGCGGGACCAGCCCGATGGAGCGCTTCACTGCCTGCAGGTCGGTATCGACGTCATGGCCGAAGACCTTGACCGTGCCGGCGGTCTTGTTGATCAGCGAGGTAATGATCCCGATGGTCGTCGACTTGCCGGCCCCGTTGGGCCCCAGCAGGGCGAAGAAGCTGCCCGGGGCCACCTCGAGGTCGATGCCCTTGAGGGCCTCGAATCCGTTCTTGTAGGTCTTCTTGAGCCCGCGAATCTCCAGCGCTGGCGTCATCGTCACATCCTGTAAGGCTAGGGGAATACGACCCCGGAGGGTCGACAAGGCAGGTATTATGAAGGCTTTGAATTGTTTTCGAGGAAAGCCGCGTGGATTCTGTTTTTGTTGCGTCGTCCGACACCGCCGTTCCCCTGATCCCGGTCAGCCGCGAGTCGCTGCCGGTCCGCCTGGAGAGTGCGCCGGAGAGCTGGCGCAAATGGGTGGAAGCCTCCGGGTTCGAGGCGGAGCCGGGCGCAACCCTGCGCATCCCGGATACCGAGGGCGGGCTGGCGGCGGTGCTGGCCGGCTTCGATGCGGAAACTCCGATCTGGATGGTGGCCGCAGCGGCAGAGACCCTGGGAACGGGGGATTACCGTCTGGAAATCGATTCCCTGAACCCCGAGATCCAGAACCTGGCGGCCATAGGCTGGGGCCTGGGACGTTATCGCTTCGAGCGTTACCGCGAGGCGCAGGATCGCTCGCCGCGGCTGGTGTGGCCGGAAGACGCGGATCAGGCGCGGGTGCTCGCGTTTGTGGAGTCCATCGGGCTGACCCGCAACCTGATCAATACCCCGGCCGCCGACATGATGCCGGCCAATCTGGCGTTGAAGGCTCGGGAGCTGGCCGAGGAATTCGGCAGCAGCCTGCATCTGGTCAGCGACAGCGACAAGCTGGAGCAGGATTTCCCCTGTATCCATGCCGTGGGGGCTGCCAGCGACCACGGGGCCCGGGTGATCGAGCTGACCTGGGGGGCGCCCGACGCGCCGTCGCTGGTGCTGGTGGGCAAGGGCGTGTGCTTCGATTCCGGTGGCCTGAACCTGAAGCCCGGCAATTCCATGCGCCAGATGAAGAAGGACATGGGCGGGGCGGCGATCGTGCTGGGGCTGGCGCGCCTGATCATGGCGCAGGCACTCCCGGTGCGGCTGACAGTGCTGATCGGGGCCGTGGAGAATGCCATCGGCGCCGGGGCCTTCCGCCCGGGCGATGTGCTGACCGCACGCAACGGCAAGCGGATCGAGATCGACAACACGGACGCCGAGGGGCGCCTGGTGCTGGCCGATCTGCTGGATCGAGCGGGGTCGTTCCATCCCGACCTGCTGGTGGACTTTGCGACGCTCACCGGGGCGGCGCGCGTGGCCGTGGGGACCGAGATCAGCGCCTGTTTCACCCAGGACGAGGGCTGGGCGCGAGCACTGGTCGAGCCGGCGCGCGAATGGGATGACCCGGTCTGCCAGTTGCCGCTGCATACGCCCTATCGGTACATGCTGGACAGTGACGTGGCGGACATCGTGAACAGCTCTACCGGCGGCCACGGCGGCGCGATTACTGCCGCGCTGTTCCTGAAGGAGTTCGTCCCCGAGGGCACGACCTGGATGCATTTCGACATCATGGCCTTCAACGACCGCGCGCGCCCGGGGCGGCCCAAGGGCGGCGAGGCGATGGGCCTGAGGGCGCTGTTCGCGGCGTTGGAGTCGCGCTACGGGCAAGCGCGGTAGGGCGGGGGCCCGCGGGAATCAGATCAGGCTCAGGTCGCTGCGGGCGCGAATGATCTTGCGCAGGGCGATCAGATAGGCGGCGGTGCGGTAGTCGAGTACCTCGCCATTGCTTTCCATCTCGCGGACCTCGTGCATCTCGCGGAAGGCCTCGCGCATGGCGTCGTCCAGGCCCGAGCGGACCAGGTCGATCTCCTCGGCCCCGCGCACCACGGCATCGCGAATCCATTCGGGGACGCTCTCGTTGGTCATCATCTCGATGGCACTGACGATGTGCTGGCCCTGTGCCTGGTCGTAGCGGCGCTCCAGGCGCCCGAAGCGCATGTGCGACAGATTCCGCACCCACTCGAAGTAGGACACGATGACGCCGCCGGCGTTGACGTACACATCCGGAAGGATCGTGACCCCGCGATCACGCAGGGCCTGGTCCGCCTCCCAGGTGCAGGGACCGTTGGCCGCCTCGGCGATCAGGCGCGCCTGGATCTGGTCGACGTTGTCCCGATGGATCGCGCCTTCCAGGGCGGCCGGAATCAGGATGTCGCACTCGCGTTCCATAATGCGGTTGCCATCGCGCACGAACTCGACCCCTGCGAAGCCCTCCATGGTGCCGCTGCGGCGAACGTAGTCGTGCAGGGCCTCGATATCGATCCCGTCCTCGGAATACACCCCGCCATCGCTCTTGATGACACCGACAATCTTCGCGTGATCGTCCTCCTGCAGGAAGCGGGCGGCGTAATAGCCCACGTTGCCGAAGCCCTGGATGATGATGCGCTGGTCGCCCAGCCCGCCCTCGAACCCGGCCTCGCGGGCCGCCGAGCCTTCGCGGAAAAAGGCCTGCAATGCGTACTGGACACCGCGCCCGGTGGCCTCCAGGCGCCCGCGTATGCCGCCCAGCTCGACCGGCTTGCCGGTCACCGATGCGGCATGGTCGAGGTCCTCCGGGTGGCGATCGCGATAGGTCTCCATGATCCAGGCCATCTCGCGCTGGGACGTCCCCACATCCGGTGCGGGGACATTCTGGGCCGGGCTGATGTAGTCGCGTTGAATCAGTTCGTGGGCGAACCGTCGGGTAATGCGCTCCATCTCCCATTCGTTGTACTTCTGCGGATCGATGCGCAGGCCGCCCTTGGACCCTCCGAAGGGGATATCCACGATGGCGCATTTGTAGGTCATCAGGGCCGCCAGGGCCTCGGCGTGATCCTGATCCATGGTCGGGGAGAACCGCAGGCCACCCTTGGCCGGCAGGCGATGGGCGGAATGCACCGCGCGCCAGCCCTTGAACACCTCGATGCGGTCGCGAAAGCGGATCGGAAAGCTCACCTGAATGACCGAGTCGCAGGTCTTGACGGCCTCCCGGGCCCCCTCGGGAAGATCGAGGTAGCCCATGGCCCGGTCGACCATGTGTGAGACACTATCGCGAAAGGTTTCAGGCACTTCGCTTTCCGACATGATGGCAATCCTTTCTGATTTTTGGGCGCCGCCTGCGCGGCATGGAGATTCTGTGAATGGGTGACGCGGGCCACGCTCCCGACCCGCGGTTTGCGGTTGCGCCGATGATGGACTGGACGGACACCTGGTGTCGCCGGTTCCATCGGCTGCTGACACGACGGGCATTGTTGTACACCGAGATGGTGCATGCCAACGCGGTCATCCATGGGGATCGCGACCGGTTGCTGGGGTTCTCCCCGGTGGAACACCCGATCGCGCTGCAGCTGGGCGGCTCCGATCCGGCCACCCTGGCGCAGGCCGCCCGCATCGCGGTGGATCGCGGCTACGACGAGATCAACCTAAACGTGGGTTGTCCCTCCGATCGTGTGCAGTCGGGCGCGTTCGGGGCCTGCCTGATGGCACAACCGGGGCTGGTGGCCGAGTGCGTCGCAGCCATGCAGCAGTCCGTTGGCGTCCCCGTCACCGTCAAGCACCGCATCGGCATTGACGACCAGGACTCGGAGGCCGACCTGCACGCCTTTGTCGAACGCGTAGCCTCCGCCGGGTGCCGCCACTTCGTGGTGCACGCGCGCAAGGCCTGGCTCCAGGGCCTCAGTCCAAAGGACAATCGCGACGTTCCCCCGCTGGACTATCAACGCGTCTATCGGCTGAAGGCCGAGTTGCCCGACCTGACGATTGTCCTGAACGGCGGACTGGATGACGTCGGCGCCGCGCGCGCGCACCTGCAGCATGTGGACGGGGTCATGTTCGGTCGGCTGGCCTACCACCAGCCCTGGAGCCTGTCGGTGGTGGACCGCCTGTATTTCGGGGGCGGGGACGACCCGACGCGTGAAGAGGTTCTGGAGGGCATCCTGGGGATTGCAGAGGGGATGCGCCGTGATGGCGTGCCGCTGGCGCGTCTGACCCGGCATATCCTGGGTCTGTTCCACGGCGAGCCGGGCGCGCGCCAGTGGCGGCGCATCCTGACCGAGGAGGCCCACCACCCAGATGCCGGGCCGGCACTGATCGAGCGGGCCGCGCAGGCCTGTCTCCCCCGGGCAGCCTGAGAGCCCGGAGTCGTTCCAGCGTGACTATTCGCGCGGGTCGTCCGGTGCCAGCCAGCCAGCCTCGAGCCCATCCTCGAGGATCTGCCGGATCATGGGGATTGCCTCCTCCCATTCCGCGATGCTGAGCGTCTCCGCGCTACAGAAGGCTTCGAGAACGTCCGCCGCGACGGCTTGTGCGGGATAGTCGTTTCCGGCGATGCACAGGGTCGGGCCATCGGGGCCCTGGAACCACGCACGCCGGACGCCGGGGTGGATCGCAAAGCGATCGGCCGGGCCGGCAGTGGCCGCCAGTCCCGGATCCCCCGGGGCGAGCTCGACGTTGCCGGCGGGACGGGTCAGGAAACGCCCCAGATAGGCGTCCAGGTCGTGATCCTCCGCCGCCAGCAGGGCGCGCAGGGCTTCGCGCAGCGCCTCGCGATCCGCGGCGGGAAGCTCCGCTGCGTGCGCGGACGGGTGCCGACCCGGATCCTCGAAGCGCGCCTGGTCGCCGATCACGTTGGCGCGTTCCTCGAGAAACCCGGTCAGGACATCGAGGATGGTCGGGGCGCGAAATCCCACCGACCAGGTCATGCACTGGTCGTCCAGCGACAGTCCGTAATGCGGCAGGTTGGGGGGCAGATAGAGCAGGTCGCCGGGACCCAGCTCCCAGGTCTCGGTGGGATCGAAGGCCCGCAGGATGGCCAGTGGCAGATCATCATGGCAATCCAGCGATCCCGGCGGGTCCTGGATCTGCCAGCGGCGCCGGCCCGCGGCCTGGAACAAAAACACATCGTACTGATCCACATGCGGCCCGACGGAACCGCCGGGCGGGGCATAGGAGATCATCAGGTCGTCCCGGCGCCAGCGCGGGATGAAATCGAAATGGGCGAGGAAATCCGGGCCACCGGGCCAGAAGCGCTCCACGTCGGTGACCAGCAGGGTCCAGTCGCGTTCAGGAAGCTCGCCCAGCCGCTCGGCTTCGAAGGGGCCGTATTCGACATCCCAGTCCTGGCGGTCGACATGCCCGCTGACGATCCGGCTGGCCGCGTCCGGATCGGTGGCCAGGCCGGCGAGGTCATCGGGCTCGATCGGATTCTCGAAACCCGCCATCGCGTCGCGCACCAGTAGCGGGCGCTGTTGCCAGTAGTCGCGCAGGAATTCGGCGGGCGTCAGGCCGCCGAGTAGCGCGAGCGGTTGGTTCGGGTCCGGGGCCCCCATGCCGCGCGCGGGATCAGAGTTCGCGCGCGAGTCGGTCGGCGATCCCGGTGTAACTGCCAGGCGTCAGATCGCGCAGGCGGGCACGGGCCTCTTCCGGGATCTCGAGGCCGTCGATGAACGCCGCCAGGCCCTCGGGGGTGATGCGCTGACCCCGGGTCAGTTCCTTGAGCTTCTCGTAGGGCGACTCGATGCCGTAGCGGCGCATCACGGTCTGCACGGCCTCGCCGAGGACCTCCCAGTTCTGGTCCAGGTCCTCTGCCAGGCGTCCCGGCTCGATCTCCAGCTTGCCGAGGCCGCGGCCGAACGCCTTGTAGGCGATCAGCGACCAGGCGAATGCCAGGCCGATGTTGCGCAGTACGGTGGAGTCGGTCAGGTCGCGCTGGAACCGCGAAACGGGCAGCTTGCTCGCCAGGTGGTCGAACAGGGCGTTGGCCAGACCCAGGTTGCCCTCGGCGTTCTCGAAGTCGATCGGGTTGACCTTGTGCGGCATGGTCGAGGAGCCGACTTCGCCGGCGACCACCTTCTGCTTGAAATAGCCCAGCGAGATGTAGCCCCAGATGTCGCGCGACGCATCCAGAAGGATCGTGTTTGCGCGCATGAAGGCGTGGAACAACTCCGCCAGGAAGTCGTGCGGCTCGATTTGGGTCGTATGGGTGTTCGGTTCCAGGCCCAGACTCTCGATCATCCGGCGCGACAGGGACGGCCAGTCGACCTCGGGGTAGGCCACGGAATGGGCGTTGAAGTTGCCCACCGCGCCATTGATCTTGCCGAGGCAGGCCACCCCGGCGATCTCGGCGCGCTGCCGCTCCAGTCGCGCGACCACGTTGGCCAGTTCCTTGCCCATGGTGGTGGGGGAGGCGGGCTGGCCGTGGGTGCGCGCGAGCATGGGCTGTTCGGCGAAGCGGCCGGACAGTTCGCGCAGCGGTGCGAGCACGGCGTCCAGGGCCGGCAGCATCACCATGTCGCGCGCCTCGCGGACCATCACGCCATAGGCGAGGTTGTTGATGTCCTCGGAGGTGCAGGCAAAGTGGACAAACTCGATCTGGCTCTGCAGGTCGGAGCGATCCGCCATCTGCTCCTTGATGTAGTACTCGATCGCCTTCACGTCGTGGTTGGTGGTCGCCTCGATCTCCTTGACCCGGGCGCCCGCGGTCTCGTTGAAGCTGAAGGCGATCTCGTCGAGGAAGGCGCCGGCCGTATCGGTCAGCGCCGGGACCTCGGGGATCGCGGGCTCGGCGGCCAGGGCCTTGAGCCAGGCGATCTCCACCCGCACGCGGGCCTGCATCAGACCTTGTTCGGAGAAGTAGGGGGCCAGGTCGCGGGTATGCCGGGCATAGCGGCCATCGACGGGGCTGATCGCGGACAACGGGCTCAGGGACATGGGGATTCCGGGGTCGGGTTCGGGACAGGCGGCGCAGTATACTAAGGTGCTCAACTGCAATACAGCATCGCGCCACGCGCAAACCAGGAGGAAGGCATGTCGAAGCCCGCAATGCGTCAGGAACAGGACAGTCTCGGGACGGTGGAGGTCCCGGAGCAAGCCCTGTGGGGCGCCCAGACCCAGCGCGCTGTGGACAACTTCCACATCAGCGGGCGGCCGCTGCCGCAGGCCTTCATTCGCGCCCTGGCCCAGACGAAGGCCGCCTGCGCCGAGGCCAACCAGGGGCTCGATCAGCTCCCGGACGAGGTGGTCGGGGCGATCGTCGCGGCCGCCGAGACCATCGCCAGCGGCGAGCATGCCGATGCCTTCCCGGTGGATGTCTATCAGACCGGTTCCGGGACCAGCAGCAACATGAACATGAACGAGGTGATCGCAAGACTGGCCTCGAGTGATGCCTTGACGGTCCACCCGAACGATCACGTCAACCGTTCCCAAAGCTCTAATGACGTGATCCCCACCGCCCTGCATGTGGCTGCGTCCGTTCAGATGGAAAAGCAGCTGATGCCGGCCTTGCGTCATCTCATTGCGACCATCGCCCGGCGCGAGGGCGAACTGACCGCAATCGTGAAGACCGGACGCACCCATCTGATGGACGCGATGCCGGTGCGGATGAGTCAGGAGCTGTCCGGCTGGCGCCGGCAACTGGAACTGGACGTCGAACGCCTTCGCGACACGCGCGTGCGGGTCAACCGACTGGCGATTGGCGGCACGGCGGTGGGCACCGGCATCAATGCACCGGCCCAGTTCGGGGACCGGGTCACCCACCGCCTGGCGGAGCGTACCGGGATCGCCTTCGAGCGCGAACCCAACGGCTTTGCGGGCCTGGCCAGCCAGGACACCGCAGTGGAGCTCTCCGGCCAGCTGCGCACCACGGCCACCAGCCTGATCAAGATCGCCAACGACCTCCGCTGGATGAATTCGGGCCCGCTGGCCGGACTGGGTGAGATCGCCCTTCCGGCCCTGCAACCGGGCAGTTCGATTATGCCGGGCAAGGTCAACCCGGTGATCCCCGAGGCGGTGATCATGGCCGCGCAGCAGGTCGTGGGCCTGGACGCCGCGGTCGCCGCCGCGGGACAGGGGGGCAATTTCCAGCTCAACGTCGGCCTGCCGCTGATCGCCGACAATCTGCTCAACCAGATGGGGCTGCTGGCGCGCGCGGCCGAACACCTTGCCGATCGGGCCATCGCCGGCTTCACCGTCAACGAGGAGGTCTTGCGCGCGGCGCTGGACCGCAACCCGATCCTGGTGACGGCGCTGAACGCAGAGATCGGCTACGAGGCCGGTGCCCGGATTGCCAAGGAGGCGTACGCCAGTGGCCGGCCGATCGTTGATGTCGCGGCAGAACATACGGACATCCCGCGTGAACGCCTGCAGGCCTTGCTGAACCCGGCGACCCTGACCGAGCCCCAGACGGACTAGTCCGAGGCCGCCCGGGCCCATGCGTCCGGGGTGACGAACGGTGTCAGGCGGTCGCGGCTGGGAGCTGGGTCCGGTCGCGGAGCAGACCCCGAAGCGCATCGAACGCCACCGGATGCGAGAAATAGAAGCCCTGGGCGGTGTGGCAATCCAGCTGTTGCAGGATCTCCGCCTGGCGTTCGGTCTCCACGCCCTCCGCAATCACGTCCAGCCCCAGGGTATGGGCCATCAGGATGATCGCGCGGACGATCTGCGAATGTTCCTCGCCCTGGTCAAGATCCTTCACGAAGGAGCGGTCGATCTTCAGGGTGTCGGCCGGTATCTGCTTGAGCTGCACGAGGGACGCATGACCGGTTCCGAAATCGTCGACCGCCAGGGACATGCCGGCGTGACGCAGTCGCTGGAAGACCCGCGCCGCCCCTTGGGGATCGTCCATGATCGCGGTCTCGGTGAGCTCCAGCTCGATACAGCGGGGCGGAATGCCAGTCTCGCGGATAATGCGGTGGAAGGTCCCCGCAAGATCCGGCTGGCGCAGTTGGCGCGCGGAGACATTGATTGCGATACGCGGCAGTTCGTCTTCGGCCAGTCGCAGGGACTGCAGGTCCCGACAGACCTGGCGCAACACCCATTCCCCAATCTCCTCGATCAGGGTCATGTCCTCCGCCAGTTCGATGAAGTGGCTGGGGGGCAGCAGACCCAGCGTTGGGTGCTGCCAGCGAATCAACGCCTCCGCGCCAATGATTCGGCCGCTGCCCAACTCGATCTTGGGCTGGTAATGCAGTCTTAGCTGATCATTGGCAATGGCCTGCCCCAGTTCGTTTTCCAGCTCGAAGTGGCGGAAGGTGCGGGCGTTGAGGTCCTGAGTGTAGAACCGGAACCCGTTGCGACCGCGCTGCTTGGCCTCGTACATCGCCGCATCGGCATTGCCGAGCAGGGTGTCCGCATCCTCGCCGTCATAGGGGTAGACGGCAATCCCGCAGGAGACACTGCTGACCACGGGCTGATCGAAGATCTGCCGCTCGGTCGCCGTTTTGCGCACGACATCGGTGACCAGCCGGACAACGCCCTCCAGGCCATGGGTGTCCTCGACGAGGATGCCGAACTCGTCGCCGCCGAGACGCGACAGGGTGGTTCGCAGGTGGCGTCCCGAGCGTTCCCGGGCATGGTCCAGCAGAGCGGACAGGTCCTGGGCGACCTTGCGGATCAGCTCGTCGCCGGCGCGGTGACCCAGCGAATCGTTGGTGCGCTTGAAGTTGTCCAGATCCAGCAGGATCAAGGCCACATGCCCCGCCGCGGCACCCGCGTGGCGCTCCATCGCCTGCGACAGCCGGTCGCTGAACAGCATGCGGTTGGGCAGGTTGGTCAGCGAGTCGTGGGACATGTGGTGCAGCAGCTCGCGTGACTGGCGCTCGGTGATGCGCTGGAGTGCCTTCTGGCGCCGGTCCATCATCTGAAACAGGTCGGCACTCTCCAGGGCATAGGCCGTGTTGAACAGCACCATGGTCAGTGTCGACAGGATCATCTCGTAGCGTTGCAGCTCCGCCTGCCGGAAGCGGGCGACGAACATCCCGCGAATCCGGGTGCGCGTCGAGATCACGTGCAGCATCACACTCTCGCCCTCGACCGGGGAGGGCAGGCAGACCGGATGGTTCTGGTGCAGCGCCCAGGAGAACTGGCCGTCCTGGATCAGTTGTTCGACGGTCTCCGACAGGTCCGGCGTCAGCTCCCCGGGGCGTTCCTGATAGTCGAGGTTGAACGAGCAGTCGTTGTCCAGGACGTACACCGCCATGTCCTGTGTCGGCAGCAGGCGCCGGATGGACTCGATGGTGTTCTGGATAATCAGTTCGGGACTGCGGTTGCGGTCGGTGTCACCGAAGATCGCCGTCGTCGAGGCGAGCACATCCATCGCATAGGCGTTGGCTTCCAGTGCTTCCTCGAGGAAGCGAATGCGCTCATGGAGGGCATTGACCTCCTCGGGCGTGCGGTACGATGGGCTCATGCAACAGCGTCCTTTGCTTGCATACAGGCTCAGTCGAGGAGGATCGTCTGCATCTGATCCAGATGCTTGCGCGCGTGGCCGATGATGTCCTCGTAGACCGCCATCTCCAGGCCAATGCGGTCGAAGGTCTCCGGGGCAACCGGGGGCACGAAACGCTCCCCGGAGGATCCCAGCCGCAAGGAATTGGCGATGCTGTCGGCGACGTGCACGATGGCCGTCTCCACGGGAAACGCGCGGGCCTCCTCCGGGGCATGGTGGTAGCGCGTGGCCTCCACCTGGGCTGGGGCCATCCCCCATTCCTCCAGCAAGGCGGACCCGATGGCGGCGTGGTCAAAACCCAGCAGCTCGCGTTCTGCCTCGTACAACAGGCACTGCTCGCGCTCGCGGATGTTGATCAGCTCCTCGGTGCGGCTGCCCAGCCGGAGAAACAGCAGCAGCCGCCCGAGGTCGTGCATGATCCCGTAGAGGTACAGACGTTCGATGTTCGCTTCGCGCCGAAAGCGGGCGATCGAGCGGCTGAGCACGCCGACTGCAATGCTGTGGCGCCAGAACGATTCCATGTCGACGCCGATGACCGGCAGGCCGCGGAAATGCTCGATCACAATGGTCGACAGCACGATCTGCCGCATCTGCTGCAGGCCGATAATGGAGACTGCCCGGTGCAGGGTATCGATCGGTTCGGGGAAACCGTACAGCGAAGAGTTGGCCATGCGCAGCGTCTTCGCCGCAATGGCCGGATCCAGTTCCACCGCCTCGGTAATCCCGGCCACGTTCGCGGTCGGGTCGCTAAGGCGCGTGAAGATCGTGTTGTAACTCCCGGAAAAGCTGCACAACGAGTCATCCTTCTCGAGGAACTCGGCAACGGTCATCATGCGCTCCGGGCCTTGTGGCCGCGGCGCATGAGCTCGTCGATCAGCTGGGCACGCGCGATGGAGTAGATGCCGTCCATGGGATGGCCGGTCAAGTCACAGTGACGGAAGCGCTCGGCCAGGATGGTGTCGGCCTGTTCCTCCATCTCCGGGGTGGGCCGGGCCTCCGCCGACAGGTCCGGGACTTCATCGTCCCGCGAATCGTTGGCCGCGGCATGTTCGTCCTCGACGATCTCGACAGTGCTGATGCCCCAGGACAGGAGCACGCGGATCTGCTTGTCCTGGAGCACCATGCCGGCGGGGATCAGGAGACGGCCGGAACGGTCATGCACGGCTGTTGCCAGCGTCTGACCGGACTGAATCACCTCCGTGGATACCCGCCGTCCCATGGCCAAACCTTATGCGGAAGCTGCGAGCTGGCGCAACACGTAGGGCAGGATGCCGCCGTGGCGGAAGTAATCCACCTCCTGCGGGGTATCCAGCCGCACACGTACGGCAAAGGTCTTGCGGTGGCCATCATCGGCCACGGCCGTGACCGTGGCCTCGCGCGACTCGCCGTTCTCCACGCCGGTAATGCTGTAGGTCTCGCGCCCGGTCAGTCCGTGGCTGGCCGCGTTCTCGCCGGGCAGGAACTGCAGCGGCAGTACGCCCATCCCCACCAGGTTGGAGCGGTGGATACGCTCGAAGGTCTCGACGATGACCGCCTTGACGCCCAGCAGCAGGGTGCCCTTGGCGGCCCAGTCGCGCGAAGAGCCGGTGCCATATTCCTGTCCGGCGATGACGATCAGCGGGGTGTCTTCTGCCTGGTACTGCATCGCCGCGTCGTAGATCGACATCTGCTCGCCATCCGGCAGGTGCTGGGTCACGCCCCCCTGGGTCCCGGGCGCCAGCAGATTGCGCAGGCGCACGTTAGCGAAGGTCCCGCGCATCATCACTTCATGGTTGCCGCGGCGGGAGCCATAGGAGTTGAAGTCGGCCGGCTTCACGCCCTTCGATTCCAGATAGCGACCCGCCGGGCTGTCCTTGGCGATGGAGCCGGCCGGGGAGATGTGGTCCGTGGTCACCGAATCACCCAGCAGCGCGAGGACGCGCGCGCCCTGGACATCGTTCCAGGGTGTAGGCGTCATGCTCATGCCCTCGAAGTAGGGCGGGTTGCGTACGTAGGTGGAGTCCTCCTGCCAGTCGAAGCGCTGACCCTGTGGAGCCTCCAGGTTGCGCCAGCGTTCCTCGCCGGAATAGAGGTCACCATAGGCGCTGGTAAAGCTGCTGGCGCCGACATGGCTGGCCACCGCCTCGCGCACTTCTTGCGTGGTCGGCCAGATATCCTTCAGGTAGACCGGCTCGCCCTGTTGATTCTCCCCGATCGGGTCGCTGTACAGGTCGATGTTGCTGCGTCCAGCCAGGGCGTAGGCAACCACCAGCGGCGGCGAGGCCAGGAAGTTCATCTGCACCTCCGAGTGGATCCGCCCCTCGAAGTTGCGGTTGCCGGAGAGCACCGAGCTGACGATCAGGTCGTCCTTGATGATGGCCTCGGAGATCGGTTCCGGCAGCGGACCGGAGTTGCCGATGCAGGTGGTGCAGCCATAGCCCACCACGTGGAAACCGAGGGCCTCGAGGTCCGGCAACAGACCGGATTTCTCGAGGTAATCGGTCACCACGCGGGAGCCTGGAGCCAGCGATGTCTTCACCCAGGGCTTCACCTGCAGTCCGGCCTCGCGTGCCTTGCGCGCCACCAGGCCGGCACCCAGCATTACCGAGGGGTTGGAGGTGTTGGTGCAGGAGGTGATTGCCGCGATCACGATGTCGCCGTGATCCAGGGTGAAGGTCTCGCCGTCCATCTCGATGGCGGTGTGGTGGGGCTCTTCCGCCTGATGCTCCACGCCCACGGCGGTATGCCCGCCCTCGGCCGCGAAACGCTCGGCGTCGTCCGGTTCATCGGCGCCGCTCTCGCGCTCTTTCAGCATGGTGTCGAGGTGGCGGCTAATGGTGGCGCCGGCCTGGCTCAACGGGATGCGGTCCTGTGGGCGCTTGGGGCCGGCCAGGCTTGGCTCCACGGTAGACAGATCCAGCTCCAGCATGTCCGTGTATCGCGCGATCGGGGCATTGTCGTTGCGCCACAGGCCCTGGGCCTTCGCGTAGGCCTCGATGAACTCGATGTGCTGGGCGTCGCGCCCGGTCAGGCGCAGGTAGGTCAGGGTCTCGTCATCGATCGGGAAGATGCCGCAGGTGGCGCCATATTCCGGGGCCATGTTGGCGATGGTGGCGCGATCGGCCAGCGGCAGATCGGCCAGGCCGTCGCCGAAGAACTCGACGAACTTGCCGACCACGCCCTTCTTGCGCAACGTCTCGACGATCACCAGCACCAGGTCGGTCGCGGTCGCGCCCTCGGCCAGCTTGCCGGTCAGGCGGAAGCCCACGACCTGCGGGATCAGCATGGAGATCGGCTGGCCGAGCATCGCGGCCTCGGCCTCGATGCCACCCACGCCCCAGCCGAGCACGCCCAGGCCGTTGATCATGGTGGTGTGGGAATCGGTCCCGACCAGGGTGTCGGGGTAGGCCATGCAGCCCCCCTCGGCCTGGTCATCCACGAACACCGTGCGCGCCAGGTACTCGAGGTTCACCTGGTGGACGATGCCGGTGTCCGGCGGCACCACCTTGAAGGTGTCGAACGCCTGCTGGCCCCACTTGAGGAAGCTGTAGCGCTCGCGGTTACGCGAGTATTCGAGCTCGGCGTTCAGGTTCATCGCGTTGGCGTTGCCGTGGGCATCCACCTGCACGGAGTGGTCGATGACCAGTTCGGCCGGCTGCAGCGGGGTGATCTTCTTCGGATCGCCGCCCAGGGCCTCCATTGCATCGCGCATCGCGGCGAGGTCGACGACCGCCGGCACCCCGGTGAAGTCCTGAAGCAGCACGCGCGCCGGACGGAACGCGATCTCCTGGGTCGGTTCGGCCTTCGGATCCCAGTCCAGCAAGGCCTCGATGTCGGCGCGGCGCACCGTGCGCTCGTCCTCGAAGCGCAGCAGGTTCTCCAGCAGCACCTTCAGCGCAAACGGCAGGTCGATCGCCCGGGCGTCGTCGGTGATCGGCACGTAGCGGCATTCGCGGCCGCCAGCGGTGAGGGTCCGGGTGTTCTTGGGGTCAGCGTGGCTCATGTGCGTCTTCCGCGTTCAGGTATTGAGTCGATTGAGGATGTCATGCGCTTCGCGAATCAGCCGCTTGCGGCCGAAAAGCAATTTCCAGCGCGATCCACCGGCCTGGCGCCAGAGGACCGCCGCGCGGATCCCGGCCAGCAGCAACGCACGGATGCGCGCGGCGGTGTCGGGATTGGAGAGGTTGTTCTGTTCGCCCTGCACGATGATGCGCGGGCCGAGCTCGGAGATGGTCTCCTTGTAGATCTCGGCCAGCCGGGCAATCACGCTTTCGTGGGTGATGTGGAAGTAGTCGATCTGGCGCTGGGCGCCCTGCAGGCCGTCGGTCAGCTTCTGCAGCATGTCGTCGCGCTTTTGCAGCTTGCGCTCGAGGAAGATCAGCCCGATGGCGTAGCGGGTGATCTCCATGTCTGGCGGCTTGCTGCCGTTTTGCAGCTGGCTCTCGATACGTTCCAGGCCACTGCGCAGGCTGACCGCCTCGCGATAGACCGCTTCCGGGGTGTCCGCGTCGAAGGCGAACAGGCTCCCGACCAGGACCTCGAATTCGTAGTCGTCGCAGCTCCCGCGCCAGGCCAGATCCTTGACCAGGCTCGCGCACTGGAAGAGGGCGGCCAGCGCCAGGGTGCGGTTGTGATCGGAGCGGTCCAAACCAGTCGGTTCCTTGGGTGGGTCGGAGTCGGGTCGCCGGGCAGCGGCCACTATACCGGAAGTGGCCTGGCAGACTCACGGCGCATTCGTGGTTCGTGTGGCGATCACCGCCCCGCCCAGGCAGACATCGCCGCGGTAGAAGGCGATGGACTGCCCCGGCGTCGCCGCGCGTTGGGGTGTGTCGAAGACCACGGTGGCGCCGGCCGTGTCCAGCGCCTGCACCCGGCATTCCTGCAAGGGCTGGCGATGGCGTAACCGGGCCTGCAGCGGCTCACCGGGGACCGGTACATTGTGGATCCAGTGCACCACCTCGGTCGTCAGCGACGGGCTCATCAATAGCGGGTGCTGCGGATCCTGGGCGACCACCAGGGTGTTGCTGTCCAGGTCCTTGTCGACGACATACCACGGGGCTTCGGCAAAGCCGTCGACCCCGCCGATCCCCAGGCCCTGGCGCTGACCGAGGGTGTAGAACATCAGACCCTGGTGGCGACCGACCACCTGGCCTTCCGGGGTGCGCATCGCTCCCTCGGGCGCTTTCAGGTACTGGGCGAGGAAGTCACGGAAGCGTCGCTCGCCAATGAAGCAGATCCCGGTGGAATCCTTGCGCGCATGGTTCGGCAGACCCAGTTCCCGGGCGCGTTCGCGGACCTGATGCTTGGGAATGTCTCCGAGCGGGAACAGGGCGGGGCGCAGTTGCTCCTGGGTCAGGGTATGCAGGAAGTAGGTCTGGTCCTTGTTGGCATCGGCCGCCTGGCACAGCTCACTGTAGTGCACATGATGGCGCACCCGGGCGTAGTGGCCGGTGGCAATCCAGCGCGCCCCGAGATCCCGGGCATGATCGAGGAACGAGCGGAACTTGATCTCGCGGTTGCAGAGGATGTCGGGGTTCGGGGTGCGCCCGGCCTCGTACTCATGCAGGAATTGCGCGAAAACGCGCTGGCGGTAGTCCTCGGAAAAGTTCGCCTTGTGCAGCGGGATTTCCAGGCAGTCCGCCACCTCACGGGCCATGGCATAGTCGGCCTCGGCGGCGCAGTACTCGGCGTCGTCGTCATCTTCCCAGTTCTTCATGAACAGGCCTTCGACGCGATAGCCGGCTTCCAGCAGGCGGCTGGCCGCGACAGCGGAATCGACCCCACCCGACAATCCGACGATGACGCGCTCGCCGCGCATCATGCACCCGGCGCCCGAACCAGATCGCCCACCGCCGCGAGCGGCAGCCGCAAGCCGTCCTGATACCGGCGGATGCTGCGCATCACCAGCAGACTGCGCAACGGCCATTCACCCTCGGCCTGTTCGGGCGCCAGCCAGTGCAGGGCATGAATCGCCGGGTCGCGGGGGGCAGGGGATTGAACCGGTGACACCGGGCCGCAGAAGGTCACGCGCAGAATCACGGCGCCGCTGACCACTTGCAGCAAGTCGCAGCCGAGGGCCGCCTCGGGCACGAATTCCAGGCAGGTTTCCTCGCGGACCTCGCGGATCACGGCCCCGATCAGGTCCTCGCCGGCATCCAGGTGGCCTGCGGGCTGGTTCAGCACCCGGCGGCCGGCGTCGGTTTCCTCGACGAACAGGAACCGGCCCTCGCGCTCGATTACGGCGGCCACGGTGATATGACAGGGGAGGCGGTCGGTCATGGCACGGATGATAACGCAGGCTGCCGGTCGGGCTGCCATAGGGGAACGCGCAATCGCGCACTGGTTCGGTCACCGGAAAACCCGGTCCGGCATGTATAATCAGGTCATACGTGATTAACGATTCATCTACGAAATCCGCACAAGGAGTTGGCATGGCCTATCAGCACATTCAGGTCCCGGAGAAGGGCGAACGCATCACTGTCGACGACCAGGGGAAGCTGCAGGTGCCGGATCATCCGGTGATCCCCTACATCGAAGGTGACGGGATCGGTGTGGACATCACCCCGGTGATGCGCCGGGTGACCGATGCGGCGGTGGAAAAGGCCTACGGCGGCAAGAAGGCCATCGAGTGGATGGAGGTTTACGCCGGCGAGAAGGCGACGCAGGTCTACGATGACGACTCCGGGCTGCCTGACGAGACCCTGGAGGCGGTGAAGGACTATCGCGTGTCGATCAAGGGTCCGCTGACCACCCCGGTGGGTGGCGGCTTCCGCTCCCTGAATGTGGCCCTGCGTCAGAAGCTGGATCTGTATGTCTGTCTGCGCCCGGTGCGCTATTACGACGGCACCCCGAGCCCGCTGAAGGAGCCGGAGAAGACCGACATGGTGATCTTTCGCGAGAACTCCGAGGACATCTACGCCGGGATCGAGTTCGAGTCGGGGACCCCGGAGGTCAAGAAGGTCATCGACTTCCTGCAGGACGAGATGGGTGTCACCCAGATCCGCTTCCCGGAGACCGCCGGGATCGGTGTGAAGCCGGTCTCCAGCGAAGGCACCAAGCGCCTGGTGCGCAAGGCCATCGAATATGCGATCGATAACGATCGCCCGTCGGTGACCCTGGTGCACAAGGGCAACATCATGAAATTCACCGAAGGTTCCTTCAAGGCCTGGGGCTACGAGCTGGCACGCGAGGAATTCGGTGCGAAGGATCTGGACGGCGGTCCGTGGCAGACCTTCAAGAACCCGAAGACCGGGCGTGACATCGTGATCAAGGATGTGATCGCCGACGCCTTCCTGCAGCAGATCCTGCTGCGCCCGGAGGACTACTCGGTCATCGCGACCCTGAACCTGAACGGCGACTACATCTCCGATGCCCTGGCGGCCCAGGTGGGTGGTATCGGCATCGCGCCGGGGGCGAACCTGTCCGACAGCACGGCGATGTTCGAGGCCACGCACGGCACGGCGCCGAAGTATGCCGGTCAGGACAAGGTGAACCCGGGGTCGCTGATCCTGTCTGCCGAGATGATGCTGCGGCACTTGGGCTGGTCGGAAGCGGCCGACCTGGTGGTCAAGGGCATGGGTGGGGCGATCAGTGCCAGCGAGGTCACCTACGACTTTGCGCGGCAGATGGATGGCGTCGAGCCGATCGACTGCTCGGCCTTCGGCGAGGCGATGATCAAGCACATGTGAGGGTCGGGTGGTCGGAGTGTCCGTAAGGGCACTTGGCCTGAACCCGGAACCAATCGAGGATGACGACTAACAAACGAGTAACCGCTGAAGGCGTAATTTCGACCGATGAGTAATGACAAGCCCCAATCCCCCGATCGAGACGACTCGGTAACGGTCGAAGAATCGAGGCCGGAGCTCAAGCCACCGCGACAGTACAAGGTGGTGTTGCTCAACGACGACTTCACGCCGATGGAGTTCGTGATCGAAGTACTGGAGACCTTCTTCAGCATGGATCGCGAGAAGGCCACCCGGGTCATGTTGCATGTGCATACGCGTGGCAAAGGCGTATGCGGCATCTTTACCCGGGATGTGGCCGAGACCAAGGTGGCGCAGGTGAACGACTATGCCCGCAGTCATCAGCACCCACTGCTTTGCTCGATGGAGGAGGTCTGACTCCCATGCTCGACAAGGAACTCGAATTCAGCCTGAACATGGTCTTCAAGGAGGCCCGCGAAAAGCGTCACGAGTTCGTGACGGTTGAGCATCTGCTGATGGCGCTGGCGCAAAATCCCAGCGCTGCCACGGTGCTGCGGGCCTGCGGGGGCGATCTCGATCGCATCCGCGACGAGCTTGCGGCCTATATTGACGAAAACACGCCGCGCATCCCGCCGAGCGATTCGCGCGAGACCCAGCCAACCCTGGGCTTCCAGCGAGTGCTGCAGCGGGCGGTATTCCATGTGCAATCCAGCGGGCGCAAGGAGGTCTCCGGCGCCAACGTGCTGGTGGCCCTGTTCGGAGAGCAGGACAGCCAGGCCCTGTACGTGCTGGGTCAGCAGAATATCTCGCGTCTGGACGTCGTGAATTTCATCTCCCACGGCATCTCCAAGGTCGGGGAAGACGAACTCGGGGCCCAGCCCAACCCGGGCGAGTCCCAGGGCGAGCCGGTGGAGGGTGAACGCGAAGAAAAGACCAACGCGCTGCAGCTCTACGCCGCCAACCTGAACGACAAGGCGCGCAAGGACGAGATCGACCCGCTGATCGGGCGCGATCACGAGATCGAACGCACCATCCAGATCCTCTGCCGCCGCCGCAAGAACAACCCATTGCTGGTGGGCGAGGCCGGCGTGGGCAAGACCGCGATCGCCGAGGGTCTGGCACGGCGCATCGTCGATGAACAGGTACCGGATGCGATCGCGTCTGCCACCGTCTATTCGCTGGATCTGGGCGCGCTGGTCGCCGGCACCAAGTACCGCGGAGACTTCGAAAAGCGTCTGAAAGGCGTGCTCGCCCAGCTCAAGAAAGAGCCGGGCGCGGTACTGTTCATCGACGAAATTCATACCATTATCGGGGCCGGCGCGGCCTCCGGCGGGGTGATGGACGCCTCCAACCTGATCAAGCCGATGCTCGCCTCGGGCGAACTGAAGTGCATCGGGTCCACCACCTATCAGGAATATCGCGGCATCTTTGAGAAGGACCGGGCCCTGGCGCGGCGCTTCCAGAAGATCGAGGTGCCGGAGCCGACGGTGGACGAGACCGAGCAGATCCTGCGCGGCCTGAAGTCCCGCTTCGAGACGCACCACAACGTGCGCTTCACCAAGCCGGCCCTGCGCGCGGCGGCGGAACTGGCCGATCGCTACATCACCGACCGCTTTCTGCCGGACAAGGCCATCGACCTGATCGACGAGGCCGGGGCCAGCCGGCAGTTGCAGCCGGTCAGCCAGCGCAAAAAGACCATCGGCGTACAAGACATCGAGACGATCGTGGCCAAGATCGCGCGCATCCCGCCGAAGTCCGTCTCCAGTTCCGACAAGGAGACCCTGCGCCACCTCGATCGCAACCTGAAGATGACCGTCTTCGGACAGGACGAGGCCATCGGGACGTTATCCACCGCGATCAAGATGGCCCGCTCCGGGCTGGGCGACATGGACAAGCCGATCGGCTCGTTCCTGTTTGCCGGGCCGACCGGTGTCGGCAAGACCGAGGTCACACGCCAACTGGCGCAGCAGATGGGCATCCATCTGGCCCGCTTCGACATGTCCGAGTATATGGAGCGGCATACCGTATCGCGCCTGATCGGGGCACCGCCGGGCTATGTGGGCTACGAACAGGGAGGGTTGCTGACCGATGCCATCCTGAAGCATCCGCATTCGGTGCTGCTGCTGGACGAGATCGAGAAGGCCCACCCGGACGTGTTCAATGTACTGCTGCAGGTGATGGATCACGGCACGCTGACCGATGCCAATGGGCGCGAGGTCGACTTCCGCAACGTGATCCTGGTGATGACCACCAACGCGGGGGCCGAGCAGGCCAGCCGTCCATCGGTGGGCTTTACCAAGCAGGATCATTCCAGCGATGCGATGGAAGCGATCAAGCGCACGTTCACGCCGGAGTTCCGTAACCGCCTGGATGCCACCATTCAGTTCGGGCCGCTGGACGAGGCCACCATCCTCAGCGTGGTCGACAAGTTCCTGATCCAGCTGCAAGCCCAGCTCGACGAGAAGAAGGTGCATATGACGGTCGAGCCGGAGGCGCGTGCCTGGCTGGCCGAGCACGGCTACGATGTCAAGATGGGCGCGCGCCCGATGGCGCGTACGTTGCAGGAGTACATCAAAAAGCCGCTGGCCGACGAGCTGCTGTTCGGACGACTGGCCCACGGTGGCGAAGTGGTGGTCCGATTGGGCGAGGCCGGTCTGGAGCTGGACATCCAGGAAACCGCGGTGCCGTCCTGACGCGGCTCGCCGACCGCCGACCCGGCGTTACCGGGCCCGGGAGGGCCCGCAAACGAAGAAGCCCCGGTCCGGCCGGGGCTTCTTCTTTGGAGAGCGAACTTACTTGTTGCGGTAGACGATACGACCCTTGGTCAGGTCATAGGGCGTCATCTGCACGATCACCTTGTCGCCGCGCAGGATCCGGATGTAATGCTTGCGCATTTTTCCGGAAATGTGCGCCGTGATCGTGTGCCCGTTTTCGAGCT
This sequence comes from Thioalkalivibrio sp. AKL9, assembly GCF_000377825.1. Lineage (NCBI taxonomy): Bacteria > Pseudomonadati > Pseudomonadota > Gammaproteobacteria > Chromatiales > Ectothiorhodospiraceae > Thioalkalivibrio > Thioalkalivibrio sp. AKL9. Next base: position 79,577 of record NZ_KB905104.1, read on the forward strand.
CCACCCGGAAGGTGGTGTTGGGGAGCGTTTCGACTACAGTGCCCTCCAGCTCGATTTCGTCTTCCTTCGCCATACGGTCCCTCTCGTATTGAATCAAGGTGCGACATTATCCGGATGCACCGGCGGAACACAAGTCACGTGGCGGCTTTCGGGGGACATGGCCACGCCCCGGCGACGGACCAGAGGCGGTCCCTGCGGATGGGCGGCGTTTGCCGGGGTGTACGTGACCGCCTACACTACGCGCGCTTTCACGCGCGAGATCTGTAACGAATGACAACTTCTTGGGCCGCCGTATTTCCGGGGCAAGGGTCCCAGTCCGCCGGCATGCTGGCCGATCTGGGCGATGACCACGCCATTGTCCGCGACACCTTTCAGGAAGCGTCGGATTGCCTCGACGCGGATCTCTGGAGCCTTTGCCAGCATGGTCCGGTGGAACAACTCAACCAGACCGAGTGGACACAACCGGTGATGCTGGCTGCCGGGGTCGCCACTTGGCGCCTCCTGACCGAACAAACGGACGCCCGCCCGCAGGCCGTCGCGGGCCACAGCCTGGGCGAGTACAGCGCCCTGGTCGCCGCCGGCGTCCTGCGCTTCCCGGATGCGGTACGCCTGGTCGCCGAGCGGGCCCGGGCCATGCAGGCTGCGGTGCCGGAAGGTGAAGGCGCGATGGCGGCCATCCTTGGGCTCGACGATGCCGCGGTACACGCGCTTTGCCTCGAGCATGCCGGAGGCGAGATCCTGGAGGCGGTCAATCTGAACGCACCGGGGCAGGTCGTGATCGCGGGCAATGCCACTGCGGTGGATCGGGCCGTAAGCGGTGCCAAGGATGCTGGTGCGAAGCGCGCCCTGAAGCTGCCGGTCTCGGTCCCGTCGCATTGCGCACTGATGCGCCCGGCCGCGGAACGCCTGCAGGCGGCCCTGGACGGCACCAGCTTTCAGTCCCCCACAATCCCGGTCTGGCAGAATGTGACTGCCGCGCCGACCGATGCCGCCGCGGCCATCAAGGAAAATCTGGCCGCGCAGCTGTATCGCCCGGTGCGCTGGGTCGAGACCATTCGCGGCTTGCGCGAACAGGGCGTGGCGGTTCAGGTTGAATGCGGGCCGGGACGCGTCCTGACCGGTCTTGCCAAACGCATCGACCGCGAACTGGAACTGTTCGATGTTGCCGACCGCGATACCCTGAAGGTCACGCTCGAACGTCTGGCCGCGGGCTGAGCGACCGACTGCGACTTTCTCTCACTTGAAGTAAAGGCTTAACCATGTCCGACAGCAAACGTGTAGCCCTTGTAACCGGTGCAAGCCGCGGAATTGGCGCGGCCATTGCCCGCCGTCTGGCGGAGCAGGGCCTGCAGGTGGTGGGTACCGCGACCAGTGCGTCCGGCGCCGAACGGATCACCGAAACCCTGAAGCAATGGGGCGGGCGCGGCATAGCGATGGACGTGACCGACGCGGACTCCGTCGCAGCCGGCCTGCAGGCGATCCAGGAACAGGAAGGGTCGATCGAGGTGCTGGTCAACAATGCCGGTATTACTCGCGACAACCTGTTCATGCGCATGAAGGACGCGGAATGGGACGCGGTCCTCGACACCAACCTGTCCGCTGCCGTGCGCCTGACACAGCGCCTGCTGAAAGGCATGATGAAACTGCGCCGCGGCCGCATCATCCTGGTGGGTTCGGTCGTGGGCTCCACCGGCAACGCCGGGCAGACCAACTACGCCGCCGCGAAAGCCGGCCTTGCGGGATTTGCCCGTTCCCTGGCGCGCGAGGTCGGGAGCCGCAGTATCACCGTGAACACGGTCGCACCGGGTTTCATCGATACCGACATGACCCGCGAACTGGGCGATGACACCAAACAGGCCCTGCTCGGACAGATTCCGCTGGGGCGCCTGGGGGCGCCCGAAGAGATCGCCGCGGCCGTCGGTTTCCTGGCCTCCGAGGAGGCCGGATACATCACCGGCGAGACCCTGCATGTGAACGGCGGGATGTTCATGCATTGATCACGACGGGTCGGCCGCAGGCCGCCCGCACGACCCGCTGCGCGGATCGCTAGATCGCGGCGGGGCTTTTCTCTAGAATGGCGGACCTTTCAACGAAGCCGCCTCACACTGAAGGGGATTTCTGAACCATGAGTAGCATTGAAGAACGCGTCAAGAAAATCGTTGTCGAGCAGCTGGGTGTCAAGGAAGAGGACGTGACCAACGCGGCCGGCTTCGTCGACGACCTGGGTGCGGATTCGCTGGACACGGTGGAACTCGTCATGGCGCTCGAAGAGGAATTCGAAACCGAAATCCCGGACGAGCAGGCGGAAAAGATCACCACCGTGCAACAGGCGATCGATTACATCAACGAGCACATGAAGGACTGATTCGACGCCTCCGGGCGCCGATCAGGACGACGCGAACGGGCCTTCCTGCGCGCAGGGCGGCCCTTCGTCGTTGCGCTGAGCGCGTAATTTCAGTCTTTCGAGGAGAACACATTGGCTAAGCGACGTGTCGTGATTACCGGACTGGGGATCGTCTCCCCGGTCGGATCCACTATCGACAAGGCCTGGAGCAACATCAAGGCCGGCAAGAGCGGCATTTCCCCCATCGATGTCTTCGATGCATCGGACATGCCGGTGAAGATCTCCGGCGCGGTCCGGGACTTCGAAGCCAATGACTACGTCCCGCCGAAAGACCAGAAGAAGATGGACACCTTCGTCCTTTACGGGATCGCGGCGGGGCTTCAGGCCCTGGATGACTCCGGTTTGGAAGTTACCGAGGAGAACGCCGAGCGGATCGGGGTGGCCATTGGCTCCGGGATCGGCGGGTTGCCTTATATCGAACGCTCCTACGGTGCGTACCTGAAGGGCGGGGCGCGCAAGATCTCCCCGTTCTTCGTGCCCAGTGCGATCATCAACATGGTGGCCGGGAACCTGTCCATCATGCGCAACCTGCAGGGCCCGAACATCTCCATCGTCTCGGCCTGCGCCACCGGTACCCACAACATCGGTGACGCCGCGCGCATGATCGCCTATGGGGACGCCGATGCCATGGTCGCCGGTGGGGCCGAGATGGCCACCACGCCACTGGGCATTGGCGGCTTCGCCGCCGCCCGCGCGCTGTCCACTCGCAATGACGACCCCGAACGCGCCTCGCGTCCCTGGGACAAGGACCGCGATGGCTTTGTGCTGAGCGATGGCGCCGGTGTAATGATGCTCGAAGAGTACGAGCACGCGAAGGCCCGCGGGGCCCACATCTACTGCGAAGTGGCCGGCTTCGCCTGGAATGCGGATGCGCACCACATGACGCAGCCGATCCAGGATGGTTCCGGTGCCGCCAAGTGCATGCATCGTGCCTTGAAAGATGCCGGGGTGAATCCGGAAGAGGTTGGGTACATCAATGCTCACGGGACCTCGACCCCCGCAGGTGACCTGGCGGAGACCCAGGGCCTGAAGAAGGCCTTCGGCGATCACGCCTACAAGCTCATGGTCAACTCCACCAAGTCGATGACCGGCCACCTGCTGGGTGCCGCCGGCGGGATCGAGGGCGTGTTTACCGCCCTGGCGCTGCGCGATCAGGTGTCACCGCCGACCATCAACCTGGAAAACCCGAGCGAAGGGTGCGACCTGAACTACGTGGCCAACGAGGCACGCGAAATGAAGACCAAGGTCGGCCTGTCGAACTCCTTCGGTTTCGGGGGCACCAACGGCACTCTGGTGTTCCGCAGCATCTGACGCTGCGGCGCCGCCATGGCGGTCCATGAACTGGCCGCCGGGGTCGACTTTGCGGCCCTGGCGCGGCGATTCCCAGAGCGCTATCCCCACCTGCTGGAGTCGGCCCTGATCGGGCAGGCTCCGGCTCGTTTTTCCATCCTGTTCGCCTTCCCCGGCCGCACGTTGTCCAGTGCGGCCGGAGAGGACGTGCTGGGCGTGCTGGATCAGGATCTCTCGAGCACACCACCACTGGACCCCGAAGACGCCGCATATGCCCACCTCCCGTTCCTCGGGGGATGGTTCCTGTACGCCGGGTACGAACTGGCCTGGCGCATGGAGCCGGCCCTGGGTGATTGCCGATCGGACCCCTGGCTGCCGGATGCCCTGGTGACCTATTTCCCGGCGGCACTGATCCACGATCACCACGAGGGGACGACCTGGTTCGTCGACGAGGCAGGCGATTGCGCGCGTTTGGAGCGGGTGGAGTCGGACTGCGCGACAGTCCGGGGCCAGCCGAGTCCCGCATCCGAGCCGCTGCCCGCCCTGGCCCTTCAGGAGGAGGACGCCCAGCGCTATCGCGACGCAGTGATGAAGGGCCTCGAGTACATCCGGGCCGGCGACACCTTTCAGGTCAATCTGTCCCGCGAATGGCGTGCCACCGCCGCGCAGCCGCTGGATCCGGCGGGGCTGTACACCCGCCTGCGCGAGGCCAATGCCGCACCGTTTGCCGCGTGGCTGCAACTCCCCGGTGCTCACGTGATCAGTTCCTCCCCAGAGCGGCTGGTGTCGGTCGAAAACGCCATGGTCGAGACCCGGCCGATTGCGGGGACCCGTCGCCGCGATCCGGACGCGGAAGAAGATCGGCGTCTTTTCAGCGAGTTGACGTTCAACATCAAGGAACGCGCCGAGCATGTCATGCTTGTGGATCTGGAACGCAATGATGTCGGTCGGGTGGCCGAGATCGGTAGCGTGCGCGTGGCGGAGCTGATGACCATCGAGAGCTATCGCCGGGTGCATCACATCGTCTCCAGCATTGTCGGGCGCCTGCGCCCGGGCACCACCACGGCCGACATCCTGCGCGCGGTCTTTCCGGGCGGCACCATCACCGGCTGCCCGAAGATCCGCAGCATGCAGATCATCCAGGAACTGGAACAACAGGCCCCACGTGGGGCCTATACCGGAGGCTGCGGGTACGTCAGCCGCCACGGCCGCATGGATACCAATATCCTGATCCGGACCCTCGTCGTTCGGGGGAACGAACTGCGGTTTCGGGCGGGGGCGGGCATCGTCGCGGACTCCGATCCCGAGCGCGAGCTGGAGGAGACCCGGCACAAGGCACGCGGCCTGCTGGAGGCGCTGCAGGGGGCGGGGGAGAAGAGCCCATGATCCTGGTGAACGGCGAGCGCGAGGGGCGGGTATCGCCATTGGATCGCGGGCTACTCCTGGGCGACGGCCTGTTCGAGACGCTACGGGTGCGACAGGGCCGACCACAGCTATGGCCCTACCACTGGGCCCGCCTGACGCGCGGGCTGGGGCACCTCGGGTTTCCGGAAATCGGCGAGACCGAGGTGCTGGACGAGATTGCGCGAGTGGCGACCCTGCCAGCCTGCATGGTGCGCCTGACAGTGACCCGGGGTGAGGGGCCAAGGGGCTACGCGCCGCCCGCGGCACCGGCACTGACTCGGATCGTCAGTGCCGGTCCGGCGCTGGACGACGCCGCCCCCACTGAACGCGAATCTCTGAGCCTGGGTTGGGCCGCAGTGCCGATCGGCGTAAACCCGGCGCTCGCGGGTCTCAAACACACTAGTCGCCTGGAACACGTGATGGCCCGGCGCAGCTGGCAACCGGGCTGGGACGAGGCAATCCTCCACGATGCGCTGGGGCGCGTGGTCAGCGCCACGCAAGGGAATCTCTGGCTGCGCGAAGGGCGTACCTTGCTCACCCCGCCGGTGGATCAGTCCGGGATCGCCGGTACGCGGCGCGCCTGGGTCCTCGAGCATGCCGAACGGTTCGGGTTCGAGGTGATCGAGGCGTACCCGGACCCCGCGCGTATCGAGAGAGCCGATGCGCTCTATGTCAGCAACGCGCGTATCGGGATGACCCCGGCCGTGCTGTCCGAAGGGGACAAGCGGGGGCCTGCGTGGCAGGATGATCCGCTGTATCCAATGGGAATTGCATTGCATGAAGCGGATTAGCCTCGCTGTCCTGGCCCTCCTGGTCGTTCTGGCCCTGGGCGCCGCCTGGTGGCTGAGCGAACACTACCAGGCGCAGCTGGATACGCCGATGGCGCTGGACGCCTCGGAACGCTTTCAGTTGGAACCGGGGCAGGGGTTGCGTTCGGTGAGCAGGACCTTTGCCGAACGCGGCTGGGTGGATTCTGCCTGGGTGCTCGAGGCCTATGGACGGCGTCAGGGGATTGCACCGCGTCTCCAGGCGGGAGAATACGCCGTGACGCCGGGCATGACCCCGCGCGAACTGATCCATGCGATGGCCCGCGGCGAGGTGGTGCAGCATCGCCTCACGTTCCCCGAGGGCTGGACCATCCGCCAGGCGCTGGCCGCGCTGCGCGAGCACCCAGAACTCATCGGGCCCGCCGAATCGGTCGGGGTCAACAACCTGCTGGAGGCACTGGGGCTCGAGGACCTGGGACACCCGGAGGGATGGTTCCTGCCGGACACCTATTTCTTCGGGTCCGGAACCGAGGCCCTGACGGTGCTGCATCGCGCCCACCAGGCGATGGGCCTGCACCTGGACCGCGCCTGGGGGGACCGAATCGAGGACCACCCGGTGAAATCCCCCTATGAGCTGCTGATCCTGGCCTCCATCATCGAACGCGAGACCGGGCGCGGGGACGAACGTGACCGGGTGGCCGGGGTGTTCGTGAATCGGCTCAAGCGCGGCATGCGCCTGCAGACCGATCCCACCCTGCTGTACGCGCAGGAGCCCGGCGTACAACGCCTGACGCGCGCCGAACTGGACCGCGATCATCCCTACAACACCTACACCCGTGCCGGGCTCCCGCCAACGCCCATCGCCCTGCCGGGGCGCGCGGCCTTGCAGGCGGCGGCACGTCCGGCCGAAACCAATGACCTGTTCTTCGTCTCGCGCGGCGACGGCAGTCATCATTTCTCCGAGACCTATCGTGAACATCGCGAGGCCGTGATCCGCTACCAGCTGGGCGGGGATGGCAGCCGCTACGGCATACGCAACCGGTAACTGGAGACGCCCTGCACATGGAACGCTCGCCCCATCCCGGCCATTTCCTGGTCCTCGAAGGCATCGAGGGCTCGGGCAAGACCACCCAGATCGAGCGTCTGGACACCGCGCTGCGCGCTGCCGGACACCCGGTGCGCAACACCCGGGAGCCGGGCGGGACCGCCCTCGGCGAACGCCTGCGCGGCCTGCTGCTGGACCCCGACCTGCCGGGCATGTGCGCCGAGTCCGAGTTGCTGCTGATGTTCGCCGCGCGGGCCCAGCACCTGCACGAGGTGATTCGGCCGGCTCTGCAGGCCGGCGATTGGGTGCTTAGCGACCGCTTTACCGATGCCTCGTTTGCCTACCAGGGGGCCGGGCGGGGACTCGGCTCCCAGCGGGTCGCGCAGCTGGAGGACTGGCTGCAGGGCGATCTCCGCCCGGATCTGGTAATCCTGCTGGACATCGACCCAGAGACCGGGCTTGATCGCGCCGTCCAGCGCGGCCGGCGAGACCGCATCGAACGCGAGGCGCTGGACTTCTTCGAGCGCGCACGCCAGGCTTATCGGGAACGCGCCGAGCGAGCGCCGGGACGCTATCTGGTCGTGGATGCATCCGCGGACCCGGACACGGTAGCCGCGCGCATCCTCGCGGGCGTGCGCGAGCGCCTGCCGTTGCACGCGCTGGAGGGTTAAGGTGGCCACGGCTGCGCCAGTCACCGACGATACCCTGCCGCCCTGGCTGCAAAAGCCGTGGGAGGCGCTGGCGCGGCGCGGGCGCGAAGGGCGCCTGCCCAGCGGTCTGCTGGTCCATGGCGCTCCGGGCGTTGGCAAGGCACTGCTGACGCGCGCGCTGGTCCAGGCCCTGCTGTGCCAGCGCGCGACGGGCACCGAGCCGCCGTGCGGCGAATGCAACGGCTGTCGCAGCTTCCTTGGTGGTGTACACCCCGAGGTGATGACGCTGGAGCCGGAGGAGGCGGGCAAGGAGATCCTGATCGCGGCGGCCCGCGAGGCGATCGAGTTTCTCTCGCTGTCCGGTTCGGGCGGGCTGCGCAGCGTGATCATCCGCCCGGCCGATGCCCTGAACACGAATGCGGCGAATGCGCTGCTGAAGACCCTGGAGGAACCCCCGCCCAGGGCGATGCTGATTCTCGAGGCAGCTCAGCCGGCGCGCCTGCCAGCGACCATCCGCAGCCGCTGCCAGATGGTCGAAATCGCCACGCCGGGGCCTGCCGAAGCAACGGACTGGTTGCGCGGGGCCGCCGATGACCCTGCGGCAGTGGACGAGGCCTATGCCGCCAGTCTCGGGCGTCCGCTGGCCGCCCGCGAGATCCTGACCGACCCCGACCGTATGGCGCGCTGGGAACAGGACCGCGAGGCCCTGACCCTGTTACTGCGGCGCCCCGGGGTGACACCGATGGCCAGTGCCATGCAACGCAGCCTGCCGGAATCCCTGATCCCGCGAATCCAGGCCCTGCTGGTTGCCGCCCAGCGCCTGCTCGTCAACGGCGAGCCGGATGCGTTTGGCCGGCAGTTCCCGCGCGATCGACTCGAGGACTTCGCGCGCCGCATGGGACCGCGGCGGCTGGCCGAACTTTCGAATCAAGCGCTCGGCTGGCAACGCCAGGCCTCGCGCCAGCTTAACCCGCAGCTGCGCATGGAAGACATCGCATTGAGCTTCCTCGAGCAGTAAGGCGTCACTCGCCACGAGTACAGTCGGGGTGGCGCGGTATCGGTGCGATGGGCGATACTGCCAGACCCAGTACGATTTCAGGTCACACGGAGGGTCTATGGCCGGGCAGGGCATGCTCACCTTGGCAATCAAGGAAAAACCCGCGCTGTATGCGGCATACATGCCGTTCGTGACCAATGGCGGTCTATTCATCCCGACCGACAAGGCCTACAAGCTCGGAGACCAGGTCTTCCTGCTGCTGTCACTGCTGGAGGATTCGGATCGCCTTCCGACCCCCTGCACGGTGGTCTGGATTACGCCGCCGCGCGCCCAGGGCAACCGGCTGCGGGGCATCGGCGTGCAGTTCAACAAGTCGGACAAGGGTGTGACCCACCGCCGCATCGAGGAACACCTGGGCGGCATGCTGAACTCCGACCGCAAGACGCATACCTTCTAGACGTCTGAAAGTGCCGTCTTGACCGACGCTGCGTCGGGACCTTGCATCGCGCACGAACACCCGCTTGCCACCCCTTCGCGACGAGCCTGGAACCGTCAGCGCACGTACGCGGCACCGGTCTCGCGGATGGCCTCGCCCAGAGTTTCCAGCGCCTGGTCAATCTGCGCCTGCGTGAGGTAGAAGTGGGGCGCAAAGCGGATCCCGCCGCCTCGCATGGCACACAGGATGCCGCGCCCCTGAAGCCTCGCGTATAGCGCTTCCAGGTCATCCACCGGCGGTCGGAACGTCAGGATGCCGGCACGCCGGCCGCGCGGTGTCAGGATTTGGCAGCCGTGCGCACGCAGGCCTTCTTCCAAATGTAGCCAGTGCTCGCGGATCTCGTGGTCGATGCTGTCCAGCCCGATCTCCAGCAGAAGGGAGAGACTGGCGTGCAGGGCGTGAATCCCGAGCATGTTCGGGCTGCCCGGTTCAAAACGCCGTGCACTCGTGGCGGGCTCGATCCCCGGGTTCGAGAAATCACCGGCATGCGCCAGCATGTTCCAGCCATATTCCTGCAGCGTCAGCCGTTCGCGGATCTCCGGGTTTACGTAGAACACCCCGATTCCCTCGGGCGCCAGCATCCACTTGTGGGCATCTGCCATCACGAAGTCGGCATGGCAACCCGGGGCATCGAAGGGCAGGGCGCCCAGGTGCTGGATCGCATCGACACAGAACAGGATGCGCCGCGAGCGCAGTTCCGCACCCAGCGCCTGGATGTCGACCCGGAGCCCGGAGTCGTAGCGCACAGCACTGGTGGCCACCAGACGGGTCCGCGCATCACAGGCGGCCAGCAGGTCGCGCTCCGGTTCCTCGCCAATGGCGACCTCGCGCGCCTCGATGCCGAAACGTTCCGCAGCGGCCAGCCAGACGACACGATTGGACGGGAACTCGTGCGCCGGGAACACCACATTGTCGCCCGGCTGCCAGTCCAGACCGAAGGCCACCATCGACAGCGCCTCGGACGTGTTCTTCACGAAGGCAATGTCCTCTGCGGACGGCGCCCCGATCAACGCCCGTGCGAGTTCCCGCGTCGCGTCGATTTGCTGCAGCCACTGCAGGTAGTCGCGCGAGCCATGGGCCACGTTCTCCCGGGCGAAGCGGCAGACCGCGTCCTCGGTGCGCCGGGGCCAGGGGCCCACGGCGGCATGATTGAGGTGGATGATCCCTTCCTGTGGAAACTCCGGGTGCATGCGATCCTCCTTGGCGGGTGCCAAAGGGTAACCCAGTCAGGCGAGGCTTAGAACACCCGGAGAGACGCAGCCGAAGGGGCCCGCCTGCCCACCCGACGCATCAGGCGCTCCCGGGAACTGGTTGTGAAAATGCGGGCAAGTTGTTAATTTACCGGCTTCTGAAGGTCCCGCTACCCCGCCCTTCGACAGCGGCACGGGTCAGCATCTTACTCGCTGCTCTTACGGACGCCGTTCGCGTGCGAATGGTCATCCCGTATTCCTAGAGCTTGAGCGCCCCGAACGTCCCGGGATACACGCGCATCCTCGCCCATCGCTGCGGCGAGGCACTCCAATTTCAGTTTGTCGGCACAGGAGTCGCAGATGAATTCCGTTGTCCAGTTCTATCGTGATCCCCAGCTTGGTGCGGTCGAGCCGCGCGAGTTCCGCGTCTTTAATGAACGCTCGATCGAACGCATCCCGGCCCTGGCCAGCCTGCCCGAGGCCATGCGCTTCGAGATGCAGGTGGTTGCCAGTGTGCTTCCGTTCCGGGTCAACGACTACGTGATCGAGGAGCTGATCGACTGGAGCCGGGTTCCCGACGATCCAATCTTCCAGCTAACCTTTCCGCAACGGGACATGCTGGCCCCCGAGGCCTTCGCGCGCATGGCCGTTCTGCATCACCAAGGGGCAGGGCGGGCCGAGATCCAGGCCCTCGCGCGCGAGCTGCGCGAGGAGCTCAACCCGCATCCGGCCGGGCAGATGGAGCTCAATCGCCCGAGCGAGGAAGCGGGCGAGGTCATCAACGGCCTCCAGCACAAGTACCGTGAAACGGTGCTCTTCTTCCCCGGCCAGGGCCAGACCTGCCACAGTTATTGCACCTTCTGCTTCCGCTGGGCCCAGTTCGTCGGTGACAAGGAGCTGCGCATCGCCAGCACCGATGCCGCGTTGCTGCACGACTACCTGCGCGGCCATCCGGAGATCAGCGACCTTCTGATGACGGGTGGCGACCCGATGGTAATGAAAACCAAGCACCTGAAGGCCTATCTTGAGGCCTTGCTGGAGCCGGAGCTGGCCCACATACAGACCGTACGGATCGGCACCAAGGCCCTGACATTCTGGCCTTACCGATTCGTGACCGACTCGGATGCGGACGAACTGTTGCGTCTACTGGAACGGCTGGTCGAGGCGGGCAAGCACGTGGCCCTGATGGCGCATTACAACCATCCGAACGAACTGCGGACCCCGATTGCCCACGAGGCCATCCGTCGGGTACGGGATACCGGCGCCGAAATCCGTTCCCAGGGGCCCTTGCTCCGGCACATCAATGACGACGCCGAGGGCTGGGCCGAGCTGTGGCGCGAACAGGTACGCCTCGGGATCATCCCGTACTACATGTTTGTCGAACGCGACACCGGGGCACGGCGGTACTTCGAGGTCCCGCTGGCGCGCGCCTGGGAGATCTACCGCGAGGCCATGAAACAGGTCTCGGGGCTCGGACGCACCGCCCGCGGCCCCTCAATGAGCGCCGAGCCCGGCAAGGTGGAGATCCAGGGCGTTGCCGAGATCCAGGGCGAGAAGGTCTTCGTCCTGCGCTTCATCCAGGCACGCAACCCCGACTGGGTCCAGCGCCCGTTTTTTGCGCGCTACGATGACCAAGCCACCTGGCTCGATCAGCTCAAACCCGCCTTCGGCGAAGATCGCTTCTTCTTCGAGGACGAGCTGATGGCGATGAAGGACGAATCGGCTCACTGAGTCCGCCTCAGCCGGGCGGGTTTGGCACAATGGACCTCATGGACAACAACACGCTCAAGCAACGCGACCTGCGCACCCTCTGGCATCCCTGTACCCAGATGAAAGACTACGGCGAGGAGGGGACCCTCCCGCTGCTTCCGATCCAGCGGGGGGAGGGTGTCTGGCTGTACGATTTCGACGGCAATCGCTATCTGGATGCCATCAGTTCGTGGTGGGTCAACCTGTTCGGTCACGCCAACCCCCGCATCGGCAATGCGGTGAAGGAGCAGCTCGATCAGCTGGAGCACGTCATCCTCGCAGGCTGCACCCACGAGCCGGTGGTCGAGTTGTGCGAACGCCTGATCGACATCACCCCCGAAGGCCTGAACCGGGTGTTCCTGGCGGACAACGGCAGCGCCGGGGTCGAGGTCGCGCTGAAGATGAGCTTTCACTACTGGCGCAACGTCGATCGCCCGCAGAAGACTCGCTTCATCCGCCTGTCCAACAGCTACCACGGCGAGACTCTGGGCGCCTTGTCCGTGAGCGACGTACCGCTGTACAGCGCAACCTACGAACCGCTGATGCTGGACGTCATCACCGTGCCGGCACCGGATTGTTTCGACCGCGAAGACGGCGAAACCTGCGCCGATGTGGCGCGTCGCCAGTTCGACCACATGGAGCAGGCGCTGGCGGAACATGCCGATGAGGCCGCCGCGGTCATCGTGGAGCCCTTGGTCCAGTGCGCCGGCCACATGCGCATGTACGACCCTGAATACCTGCGGCTACTGCGCGAAGCCTGCGACCGTCACGGCGTCCACCTGATCGCCGACGAGATCGCAGTCGGCTTCGGGCGCACGGGCACGCTGTTCGCCTGCGAACAGGGGCCAATCACGCCCGATTTCATGTGCCTGTCCAAGGGCCTGACCGCCGGCTATCTGCCCATGGCCGCCGTGTTGACCACAGATACCATTTACCAGGCGTTCTACGACGATTACGAAAAGCTCAACATGTTCCTGCATTCGCATTCCTATACCGGGAATCCGCTCGCGTGCAGGGCCGCACTTGCCACACTGGACATCTTCGATTCCGATCCCGTTCTTGAGAGAAACCGGGAGCTTGCCGCCCATATCGAGAAACGACTTGAACCCTTGCGGGAACATCCGCATGTCGCCGACGTGCGCCAGCACGGCATGATTGCGGCGGTGGAACTGGTGCAGGACAAGTCCCGGCGCACCCCGTATCCGTGGCAGGAGCGTCGCGGACTGCACATCTATCGCCACGGCCTGACACGCGGTGCGCTGTTGCGACCACTGGGGAACGTGAGCTATCTGATGCCGCCGTACGTGATCACCGAGGAACAGATCGACTTCCTCGTCGAGGTGATGACCGAGGGGATCGAAAAGGCCGTGCGCGCCTGACGTGCGGGATCAGGCCTAAACGGGAACGGGATTGGGCCTGGCGCAGGCCGCGTTCATAAGTTCGGTGGGAACATCCCGGTCATTCCGCTCGAGACACGTCCATCTTCAATGTCGCATAATACATATTATGTTAAATCGCGGATAAGGGACTGTGCTGGTCGCCTTAGCGAGCCCCTGGACGATGCACGTGCGGTCACCCGGCCCGGGTTCTCTCCCCGGCCGGTCCCCGGATTGTTAACGCCGTGGCGTCAGGAAAGACTGCTGATGACGTGCGTGAGGATCTGTTTCACCCGCGCCATGCCGACATCGAGATTCGCGGCGATGTCGTCCATGGTGATCTCGCCTTCGGCGCGTCCGGCCGCCCAGTTGGCGATTACGGCACAGCAGGCGTAGTTCAGCCCCAGTTCACGCGCCAGCGCCGCCTCGGGCATGCCGGTCATGCCCACCAGATCGCAGCCGTCGCGTTCCAGGCGATCAATCTCCGCGGCCGTCTCCAGGCGCGGTCCCTGCGTGGCCCCGTAGGTCCCGTGCTCCACGGCCTCGATACCCAGGTCGTCAATCGCGCGGATCAGTGTCTGGCGGACGCTGTCGCTATAGGGCCAGGTCATGTCGATGTGGGTGACCTCTTCCAGGTCATTCCCCTCGAAGAAGGTATTCGCCCGTGACCAGGTGTAATCGATGATCTGATCGGGGATCGCGACCATACCGGGCTTCATCTCTTCGCCAATCCCGCCGACTGCAGCCACGGCCACCACGTTGTCGATCCCGGCATTTTTCAGCGCCCAGATATTGGCGCGGTAGTTCACTTCGTGCGGCGGGATGGTATGCCGGGCCCCATGCCGTGGCAGAAACACGATCTCGGTGTCGTTCAGGCGGCCGAACACCAGCGGCCCCGAGGGTTCGCCATACGGCGTGTGCATTACCTGACGCCGGGTGATCTCCAGATCCTTCAGCCGGGTCAGGCCGGTGCCGCCGATGACGGCGATACGGGGTGTGGACATGAGCGCCTCGGGCGTCAGTGGTTTAGTGGTCGGCCACGGCGAAGATGCCGGGCGCATTGCGCAGATAGTCCTGATAATCCATACCGTACCCGAACAGGTAGCGGTTCGGGGCCTCCAGGGCGGCGTAGTCGACGGTGATCGCCGGGTCCCGCTCCGGGTTGTGCTTGTCCACCAGGACGATGGAGATCACCTGCGCCGCGCCCTGCTCCTCGCAGAACGTCTTGATTCCCTCCAGGGTGATCCCGCCGTCGAGGATGTCATCCACGATGACAACGGTTCGGTCCTTGAGCGAGGCCTGCGGACGTGCCAACCAGTGCAGCTGTTCGCCGCCGCGGGTGCCACCGCGATAGCGCGTGGCGTGCAGGTAATCCACCTGCATGGGAAACGACCAGCGGGTCAACAACCCGCCCATCAGCACCACACCCCCGTTCATCACGCCCATGACCAACGGATTGCGGTCCTTCAGCGTGCTGGCAGTGCGTTCCGCCAGGCGGTCGATCGCCGTCTCGACGGCATCGCGGCTGAAGAGGCAGTCGGCGTCGCGCAGCGTGGCTCGGGCCTGTTCCGGGCTCATGGCATATCCTGAGGGTGTCGATGCGGGGAAATCATGTCCGAGCGCCGAACATTCGGCAAGGTTGGCCTCGCCTTTTCGGAGCCCGGAAACGCAACCGGCCGGCACAAGGGCCGGCCGGCTGAAAACGAACGTCGATAACCTTAGTAGGTAAAGGTGACCGTGTCGTCGTCCATCGCTTCGGAGATGACGTAGGCGCCGCCCACGGTTTCTTCGATCTCCGGAATCAGGTCGTTGCCCCAAAGATCCAGCGTCGGGGTGCAGACCTTCATTACGACGCCGGCTTCGTGGGCGTCCTTCATGAAGTCGTAGACGCTCTTGCTAGAGCCTTCCTGCACGAACAGGTTCTCGGCAACGCCCTTCTTGGCGAGCTCGCCAGCACGGCCGGTCATCACGATTTCAACGTCGTATTCCATGGCGGCAGCCACGGTGGCCTGGAAGAACGGGGCACCCAGTTCGGAAGCGTTGCTCGGGTCGGTGTTGACCATGACGATCATGAGCTTATCGGCCATTTTGGATCTCCAACTTCAGTGGTGAGTGTGAATATTACTAGCTGCTCAACTGCAAACCGGTGGCGCATTATAGGCGGCTCGGCACGCGGGTGCCAATGCGCCCTTTCCATGGGGTTATGCAGTGGCGATCTGGCTCGCTTGGGTCCAGCGCGCCAACCGCGCGCGCAGTGCGACGAGACCCTGTGGATCAGGCTCCACTGGGCGCGCCCGCAAGCGTTCCAGTCGACGCCGCGATTCAGGTGACAACGGCTGATCCGCCTGGGCGGCAAGGATGATGTCGGCTTGTTCCGGCTGGTTGCAAATCAGCACCATGTCGCAGCCGGCCGCCCGTGCGGCCGCAGCGCGCTCGGCGGGACCGCCGATGCCCTCTGCCCCAGCCATGGCGAGGTCGTCGCTGAGGATCGCCCCGCGATAGCGCAGTTCGCGGCGCAGGATGTCCTGCAGCCAGACGCGCGAGAAGCCCGCGGGATGTTCATCCACCTGTGAGTATACGACGTGTGCCGGCATGATGGCCTCGAGGTCCCCAAGCACCGGGCGAAACGCCTCCAGGTCCTGATTCTCGATCTCGGAGAGTGGACGGTCGTCGACCGGCAAGGCGACATGCGAATCCGCGGCAACAGCCCCGTGACCCGGGAAATGCTTGCCCACGGCCGCCATGCCGGCCGCGGACAGGCCCCGGATCAACTCGCCGGCCAGGCGCGCGATCACGTCCGGGTCATAATGGAAGGCACGATCGCCGATGATCTCGCTGATGTCGAGGTCGCGATCCAGCACCGGGGTAAAGCTGAAGTCGATGTCCACCGAGCGCAGCTCGCGCCCGAGAAGTTCGCCGGTCGCATGGGCGAGCTCGCAGGCCTTGTTGCGGTCGTAATCGTGGACATGGCCCAACTGACGCATCGGCGGGATGGCGGTGAAGCCATCGCGCAGCCGTTGCACCCGTCCGCCCTCCTGGTCCACCGCAATCAGGATGCCGGGGCGCTCGGCGCGAATGGCGGCGACCAGCGCGCTCACCTGCTCCGCAGTGCCGACGTTGCGGGCGAACAGGATCACGCCGCCGGTGGCGGGATGACGCAGGCGTTCACGGTCTTCGGGAGTCAGTTCGGTACCGGCGACATCGAGCATCACCGGACCCAGGGGCAAGGGGTCGTTCTTGGACATCACTCAGGGGCTCGATTCGGCGCTCCCGCGGGAGCCATCTTTTCAGGATAGCGAGGCTTCGGGGAGAAAGGCGAGTGCCTTGAGCTTTTCGATGCGATTGCGAATCCGGGCGGCCTCCTCGAACTCGAGGTCGCGGGCCTTGGCAAACATCTCCTTTTCCAGGCGTTCGATCTCCTTGGCCGCGTTGTCCGGCGCGCCCACGTAATCGGCGCCCTCCTCCGCCACCTTCCGGCCCCGTCGGCCGCCGGCGCCAGGCATCGCGTTGCGCGCCTCTAGGATGTCCGCAACGTTCTTGCGGATGCCGATGGGCGTGATCCCGTGGGCCTCATTGTGCTCGATCTGCTTGGCCCGGCGGCGCTCGGTCTCGTCGATCGCGCGCCGCATGGATCCGGTCACCTTGTCGGCGTACAGGATCGCCTTGCCGTTGACGTTGCGTGCGGCGCGGCCGATGGTCTGGATCAGCGAACGGTCGGAGCGCAGGAAGCCCTCCTTGTCGGCATCCAGGATCGCCACCAGCGAGACCTCCGGCATGTCGAGGCCTTCGCGCAGCAGGTTGATCCCCACCAGCACATCGAACTCGCCCAGGCGCAGGTCGCGGATGATCTCCATGCGCTCGACGGTATCGATATCCGAGTGCAGGTAGCGCACGCGTACCCCGTGCTCGGACAGATAATCCGTCAGATCCTCGGCCATGCGTTTGGTCAGCGTGGTGATCAGGACGCGCTCGTTGCATTCGACCCGATCGCGAATCTCGGAGAGTGCGTCGTCCACCTGGGTACCGGCCGGGCGGATCTCCAGGATCGGGTCCAGCAACCCGGTCGGGCGCACCACCTGGTCCACGATCGCGTCGGCATGCTCACGCTCATAGGGCCCCGGGGTAGCGGAGACGTAGATCGTCTGCGGCTGCAAGGCCTCGAATTCCTCGAAACGCAGCGGCCGGTTGTCCAGCGCCGATGGCAGGCGAAAGCCGTATTCGACCAGCGTCTCCTTGCGCGAACGGTCGCCCTTGTACATCCCGCCCACCTGCGGGACCGACACGTGCGACTCGTCGATCACCAACAGCGCATCCTTGGGCAGGTAGTCGAAAAAGGTCGGTGGCGGCTCGCCCGGGGCGCGGCCGGAGAGGTAGCGCGAGTAGTTCTCGATGCCGTTGCAGTAGCCGATCTCGAGGATCATCTCCAGATCGAACAGCGTGCGTTGCTCCAGCCGCTGTGCTTCGACCAGCCGGTCTTCCTTGCGCAGAAAGTCCAGGCGCTCCTTCAATTCGTCGCGGATGTGGTCCACCGCCCCCAACAGGGTTTCGCGCGGCGTCACGTAGTGGGTCTTCGGGTAGATCGTCAGGCGCGGGACGGTGCGCAGCTGTTCGCCGGTCAGGGGATCGAAATACGACAGGCGTTCCACCTCGTCGTCGAACAGCTCGATGCGCACCGCCTCGATGTCCGACTCCGCCGGGTGGATGTCGATGACTTCGCCGCGGACGCGGTAGGTCGCACGGCGCAACTCCGCATCATTGCGGGTGTACTGCAACTCCGCCAGGCGCCGCAGCAAGTCGCGCTGGTCAATACGCTCGCCGCGCTCCAGATTCAGCACCATGGAGAGATACTTGCGCGGATCACCCAGGCCGTAAATCGCGGAGACCGAGGCCACGATGATCGCATCGCGGCGCTCCAGCAACGCACGCGTGGCCGACAGGCGCATCTGCTCGATGTGGTCGTTGATCGACGCGTCCTTCTCGATATAGGTATCCGAGGACGGGACGTAGGCCTCCGGCTGGTAGTAATCGTAGTAGGAAACGAAATACTCCACCGTGTTGTTCGGGAAAAACTCCTTGAATTCCCCGTACAATTGGGCGGCCAGGGTCTTGTTTGGCGCCAGGATAATGGTGGGGCGCTGGATATTCTCGATCACATTGGCGATGGTGAACGTCTTGCCCGACCCGGTGACCCCGAGCAGGACCTGATGTGCCAGGCCCGCCTCGAGGCCTTCGGTCAATGCCGCGATCGCCGCGGGCTGGTCGCCAGCCGGCTGGTATTCGGACACCACCTGGAATTGTTCGCCTTCGCCTGGCTGCACCTTATCCTCCGCGCCTGATTTCAGTATCATTTCGCACCCGACCGCCCGCGCGGCCCTTCGCCCCGATCACACAGAGGCCCCACCTTGGAAATCGAGCTCTCCGACCGCGTCCAGCGCATCCAGCCCTCCCCCACTCTCGCCGTCAGCGCCCTGGCCGCCCAGTTGCGAGCCGAGGGACGGGACATTGTCGGGTTGGGGGCGGGAGAACCGGATTTCGATACCCCCGAGCATATCAAGCAGGCCGCGGTCGACGCGCTTGCCCGCGGAGAAACCAAGTACACTCCGGTGGACGGAACGGTCAGTCTCAAGGCCGCCATCATTCGGAAGTTCGATCGCGACAACGGCCTGACGTTCACCCCCGACCAGATCCTGGTCTCCTCCGGCGGCAAGCAGAGCATCTTCAACCTCTGCCAGGCCCTGCTGAACCCGGGCGACGAAGTGGTGATCCCCGCCCCCTACTGGGTCTCCTACCCGGATATCGCCTTGCTCGCCGGTGCCCGGCCGGTGGTCGTCAGCGCCGAGCAGGAAGCCGGCTTCCGCATCACCGGCGCACAGCTGGAAGCGGCGATCACCCCGAACACCCGCCTGGTGTTCCTGAACAGCCCTTCCAACCCCACGGGTGCCGCCTATTCGGCCGAGCAACTGACGGAACTGGCCGAGGTCCTGCGGCGTCATCCGCGCGTCGTCATTGCCACCGACGACATGTACGAGCACATCCTGTTCGGCTCCACGCCGTTCGTGAACATCGTCAACGTGGCCCCGGACCTGCTGGACCGTACCGTCGTCCTGAACGGCGTTTCCAAGGCGTACGCGATGACCGGCTGGCGTATCGGCTACGCCGGTGGACCGAAGAACCTGATCGCGGCGATGAAGAAGATCCAGTCGCAAAGCACCTCCAACCCGACTTCCATTGCCCAGGCCGGCGCCGAGGCCGCACTCGATGGTGACCAGGCCTGCGTGGTCGCCATGTGCTCCGCCTTTGCCGAGCGGGCACGTCGTGTGGTCGACGGCCTCAATGCCATCGACGGCATCGAGTGCCTGATGCCAGACGGTACGTTCTACTGCTTCCCGCGCGTCACCGGATTGATGCAGGCCGCAGACATCGATACCGATGTGGCCCTGACCAAACAGCTGCTGGACGAGGTGGGGGTGGCCCTGGTGCCGGGCAGCGCCTTCGGGGCCCCTGGTCATGTCCGCGTCTCGTTTGCCACCAGCGTCGATCAGCTCGACAAGGCCCTGGAACGGCTGCGCCAGTTCGTGGCCAACCACAGCTGAGGCCGCGAACGGCGGTAAAACGCGAAGGGCGGCCAGATTTTCCTTGACGCCCCCGCCCCGCCCCATTAGGATTTGCGCCCAATTCCCCGGTAGCTCAGTCGGTAGAGCGGGTGACTGTTAATCACTAGGTCGGCGGTTCGAGCCCGTCCCGGGGAGCCAGATAAAGAAGAAGGGCCAGGTCATTGCGACCTGGCCCTTTTTCGTGGTGCGTACTGCCGTGCCGATTACTCGGGATCGTGTTCGATGGGCTCCAGAGAACCGGTATAAATCGCGATGGCGCGGCGATCGGCATCGGTCAGATGGGCAGTGCCGTGATCGATCACGTCGGCCATGCCGCCGCCGGCAAAATCACCGTCGCGGGTCAGGCCCATCTCCAGATAGCGTGCAATATGCCGCTCCCCCCAGCGTCCGATGCCGGTTTCGCGATCCGGGGTGATATTGGAGGCAACGTCCCCGTCGGGCAGTCGGGCGCCGGCCCCAATACGCTTGAGGTCCAGACCGCCGGTCCGCGTGCGCGGAGTATGGCACTCCATGCAATGCCCAAGGGCGTTGGCGAGGTAGGCCCCACGGTTCCATTCGTCCGACTGGTCGGGGTCGGCCTCGAAGGTGCCCGGTTCGAAATGCAGCCACTTCCAGCCCATCAGGGATGACCGGAACCGGGCATACCAGACCAGGTCATGCGGGGTGTTTTCTCGAGCGACGGGCTCCACCTCGGATTGCAGAAAGGCCCACAGGGCTTCCACGTCTCGCGGCTGCATCTTGGTGTACGACGTATACGGAAAGGCCGGATAGTAGTGGCGTCCGTCCGGGCTGCGGCCTTCGAGCAGGGCGCGCTTGAAGTCCTCTTCCGACCAGTCCCCGATGCCGTGTTCCGCATCCGGGGTGATGTTGGGACCATAGAACGCACCAAACGGGCTCTCGATCGCACGCCCGCCGGCCAGGAATTCCCCGTCTTCGGCCGTGTGGCAGGTCACGCAGCCACCGGCTCGCAAGACGTACTCACCGTAGGCGATCTGCTCGTCGGTACCCGCGGACGGGTCGTGCTCGCCAATCTGCACCCCTGCCTGCACCGTGGCCGCCGATCCAACCAGAAAAAGGGCTGACAGACAGGCTGCCAGCCCCTTGTTACCTGCTAGCACTGCGGGTTACTCGCGGCGGAAGTCGTCGTGGCAAGCCTGGCAGGACTGCCCGAGGTTGCGAAAACGAATGGCGTATTCGCCTTCGTCACCGGCTTCCACGGCTGCGTGCAGGGCTTCGGCGGCCTCCAGCGTGTCATTGGACAGCTCCTCGAAGCGTTCCCAGTCATCCCAGATTTCTTCCTTGGCATCGGTATCCGGGAAATCGCTCCCCTCCGGAAAGAGGCCCGGGATGTCCTGGCTCAGCGCTACCAGCTGGCTGGTATGCATCTCGAGGTTGTCGCCGAACTCGGCTCCGTCCACCACCACGGCGGCAATGGCGCCCACGTTGCCACCAATGGCGCGCATCACACCCTGGCGGTAGTCGATCGTGGCCTCGTGCTCATCGAATGCGTGAACAGTACTTCCGGCACCCAACCCAAGGGTCAGTGCGGCGGCCACGGAGGTGGCGGTAATCAGGCGTGCGACGTTCTTCATGGTGCTTCCTCCCTGTAACAATCAAGATTTCGCGGATATCTGGCGAACCGGATATGCGAAGCCACTATAAACGGCGGGCCCGCCCCATTTCCATGAGCGAAATGGATTACCCATCACGATTGCGGGCTTTCCCGATTGACCACAACCCGTGCGCGGGGGTTCCCGGACGAACCCGGTACAATCGCATTACGCCCAAGCGCTTCCGAGAAGATGACCCTGAACTCCCCCAACACGACCGACGAGACCGCCCTTCGCCAAGCCATCATCAACACCGGCCTGGAGACCAATCGTCGGGGGCTCAACCAGGGCACCTCGGGCAACATCAGCGCGCGCTTCGGCGACGGCATGCTAATTACGCCTTCTGGCATCCCGTACGAGGCGTTACAGCCGGACGACCTGGTGTATGTCGATGCAGATGGACAATGGGCGCCTGGCCGCAAGCCCTCGAGCGAATGGCACTTCCACCGCGCCATCCTGCAGGCGCGACCAGAGCTGGGAGCGGTCGTCCATGTCCATTCCGTCCATGCCAGTGTCGTGGCAATCCAGGGACGCGACATCCCCGCGCTGCACTACATGATCGCCGCCGCCGGCGGGAACTCCATCCGCTGCGCCCCGTACGCCACGTTTGGAACGGAGACCCTCTCGCGGCGCGCGGTGGCGGCCCTGCGGGACCGCACGGCCTGCCTGCTCGCGAATCACGGGATGATTGCCACCGGGAAGGACCTGGAGCGCGCCCTGTGGCTGACCGAGGAGGTTGAACTCCTGGCACGGCAATATGTGCTGAGCCTGCAGATCGGAGGGCCGCAATTGCTGGATGACGCGGAGATGGATCGCGTCCTGGAAAAGTTTCGCCACTACGGGCCGCAGCGCGACAGGAAATAGACACGCGTGGAGCGCGCCACCCTCAAAGACCGGGGGTGACACCTTCTCCATCGGCCAGCGGGGCCGAGCGCGGGGCGAAATCGACCCGGTCTCGGGTTTCCAGATAGTGCTGCAGGGCCCAGGTCACCGACGGGAAGGCGCGCTCCTCCGGCAGTTCATCGAATCGGAACAGGCCGACCTCTTCCGATTCGGGGCCCGGGGCAATCGCATCGCTCAGCAAGCGCGCCCGATAGATCATCTGCACATGCCCGATGTGCGGGACGCTATAGACGCCCAGCAACTGTTCGATTTCCAGATCGGCCCGCGCCTCCTCCCAGGCCTCGCGGCGGGCCCCCTCGGCCGGGCTTTCCCCCTTTTCCATGAACCCCGCCGGCAGGGTCCAGAAACCACGACGCGGCTGAATGGCCCTTCGACAAAGCAATACGCGGTCTTCCCAGATGGCCACGCTGCCGACGATGATTCGCGGGTTTTCGTAGTCAACGAAGCCACAATGGTCGCAGACACGCCGTTCGCGATCATCGCCTTCGGGGATATGGTGATGGAAGCTGGCATCCAGCCTGTTTTGATTGCGACTCATGGCGGTACCGTTAGGGGCGTTATAGCTTTAAATACAAAGTCGTACAGTGCCATGCGGTGCACCCGAGAGCCGAGCTCGAAGACGCGCCGGTGGCCGCGGTCCACAATAGAGACTTGCGCACCGAGGCAGGACAGAGGCGAACATGACCACACGCACGCGCTTTACCGTTGGTGAGCTCATTCACCATACCAAGTTCGATTACCGGGGTGTGATCGTCGATGTGGATCCGGTGTACGCCGGTTCGGACGAATGGTACGAAACCGTGGCCAAGAGCCGCCCACCCAAGGACCAGCCGTGGTATCACGTGCTGGTGGACGGCTATTCGCACAGCACCTACGTGGCCGAACGCCACCTGGAGCCGGATACTCGCGGCGAACAGATCGAACACCCCGCCCTCGGGCAGTTCTTCGATCGTTTCATGAACGGCCGCTACTCGCGCCACGGCGAGCCCGGCGCCCACTAACCCACAACCGCAGGGAAGACCATGGCACAGGACAACCGCCGCAGCCGCGTCGTCACCGAAGGCCCCCGCCGCACGCCCAACCGCGCCATGCTGCGCGCAGTCGGCTTCGGCGACGACGACTTTCAGCGCCCGATCGTGGGCATTGCCAACGCGCACAGCACGATCACGCCCTGCAACATGGGCATTGGTGCCCTCGCCGCCCGCGCCGAACAGGCGGTGCGCCAGGCCGGGGGCATGCCGCAGACCTTCGGTACCATCACCATCTCCGACGGCATCTCCATGGGGACGCCGGGGATGAAGTACTCGCTGGTCTCGCGCGAGGTCATCGCCGACGCCATCGAGACCGTAGTCAACGGCCAGAGCCTGGACGGCATTCTCGCCACCGGCGGCTGCGACAAGAACATGCCCGGGGCGATGATTGCCCTGGCCCGTCTCAACGTGCCGGGCATCTTCGTCTACGGCGGAACCATCAAGCCCGGGCACTACAAGGGTCAGGACCTGACTATCGTCAGCGCCTTCGAGGCCGTGGGCCAGCATGGTGCCGGCAATCTGTCCGACGAGGACCTTCAGGGCGTAGAACGCAACGCCTGCCCCGGCGCCGGCTCCTGCGGCGGCATGTTCACCGCCAATACCATGTCGAGTGCCTTCGAGGCCATGGGCATGAGCCTCCCCGGTTCGTCCACCCAGGCCGCCGAGGACCCGGAAAAGGGCGATTCGGCCGCCCGGTCGGCCGAGGTCCTGGTAGGGGCCATCCACGCGAACCGGCGCCCGCGCGACATCCTGACCCGCGAGGCCTTCGAGAACGCCCTCGCAGTGGTGATGGCCATCGGGGGCTCCACCAACGCAGTACTCCACCTGCTGGCGATTGCGCATGCCGCCGAGGTCCCCCTGGACATCGACGATGTCGAGCGCATCCGCCGCAAGGTCCCCGTGCTGTGCGACCTGAAGCCCTCCGGGCGCTACGTGACCACCCAGTTCCATGCGGTGGGCGGCACGCCCCAGGTGATGAAGATGCTCCTGAATGCCGGGCTGATGCACGGTGAGTGCCTGACGATTACCGGGGCCACCCTGGCCGAGACCCTGGCGGAGATCCCCGATGCGCCCTCCCCGGATCAGGAAATCATCCGCCCGCTGGAGCGGCCCCTGTACCCGCACGGGCACCTGGCCATCCTCAAGGGCAATCTCGCGACCGAGGGCGCGGTGGCCAAGATCACCGGACTCAAGCGGACCGCCATCGCCGGCCCCGCGCGCTGCTTCGACTCCGAGGAGGCCTGCCTGGATGCCATCCTCGACGGCCAGATCCAGGCCGGCGATATCCTCGTCATCCGCTACGAGGGGCCACGTGGGGGTCCCGGCATGCGCGAGATGCTCGCGCCGACCGCCGCGATCATCGGTGCGGGCCTGGGCGATTCCGTTGGTCTGATCACCGACGGGCGCTTCTCCGGCGGGACGTACGGAATGGTGGTTGGACATGTTGCCCCCGAGGCCGCGACCGGCGGCACGATTGCGCTGGTCCGGGACGGGGATACGATCGAGATCGATGCCGGAGAAAACCGGCTCACGCTGCAGGTCGACGAAGCCGAGCTGGAACACCGCCGCGCGGCCTGGGAGCCGCCGGTGCCCCGCTTTGACCGCGGGGTCCTGGCGAAATACTCGCGTATCGTGGGCTCGGCCAGTCGCGGTGCCGTAACCGACGATTTCACCTGACGGCGGGGAGCAAAAGAGTCCGATGACACACCCGGACCCCCGCCACCCCGACTTCAGCATGATGCCGCCGGTGATCGGCTTCCTGCTGATCGCCAACGTGGGCCTGTTCCTCACCATGCCGTGGCTGGGTGACTGGTTGATCACCCATTTCGGGCTCTGGCCCATCGGCACGCCGGCCACCGTCCATCAGGACGGCAGCTGGATGCGGGTGCCCGACTTCCAGCTCTGGCAGCTGGTCAGTTACGGCTTTCTGCACGGCGGTCCAGTCCATTTGTTCGTGAACCTGTTCGCCGTATGGATGCTGGGCGTGCAGATCGAGAACGCGTGGGGTTCACGCACCTTCGGCACCTACTTTCTGGTGTGCGTGATCGGTGCCGGGCTGGTGCAGTTGGTCATCACTGCCCACGGCAACGGTGACATGATCTACCCGACCATCGGGGCCTCGGGCGGGGTATTCGGGGTTCTGCTCGCGTTCGGGATGATGTTCCCCAACCAGCGCCTGTTCCTGATCTTCCTGCCCATCCCGATCAAGGCCAAGTATTTCGTGATCGGCTACGGCGCGCTGGAGCTGTACCTGGGGATTTCCGGCACGCTCGCCGGCATCGCGCATTTCGCTCATCTGGGCGGGATGGCCTTCGGCTTCCTGCTCATCCAGTATTGGCGCGGGCGCCTGCCGATCCGGCCGCGTCAGCGCCGTTTCTGGTGGTGACAGGACCCGCCGAGGCTCGGCGTCTCCCTAGCGGTTGCGGAGATACTCGGCGAAGTCGTCTTTCAGCTCCGGGTGGTTCAGGGCGAGTTCCACGGTCGCCTCCAGATAGCCCAGCTTGGAACCGCAATCGAAGCGGCGCCCCTCGAAGTTGAAGGCCGTTACCCGCTCCAGCTCCAGCAACCGCGCGATGGCATCGGTCAGCTGGATCTCGCCGCCGGCCCCTGGCTTTTGCGTGGCCAGCATCTCGAAGACTCTCGGGGTCAGGATGTAACGCCCCACCACCGCCACGTTCGACGGGGCCTGGTCCGGATCGGGCTTCTCGACGATCCCCTTCACATCCCAGCTGCGCGGGCCGGTCTTCACTGGATCGATGATCCCGTACTGATGTGTGCGGTCACCCGGCACTTCTTCCACCCCGAGCACGCTGCACCCGTGCTCGGCGTATTGCTCCACCATCTGCCGCGTCGCCCCACCATTACTTGACTCGATCAGGTCGTCCGCCAGGATCACGGCAAAGGGTTCGTTACGCACAATCGGATGGGCGCAGGCCACCGCGTGACCGAGACCCAGCGCATCGGACTGGCGCACATAGACACAGGTCACGTTCGGCGGAACGATATTGCGCACCTGCTCCAGGAGCTCTGTCTTGCCGCGCTCCTCCAGCTCATGTTCCAGCTCGTAAGCCTTGTCGAAGTGGTCCGGAATGGAGCGCTTGTTGCGCCCGGTCACGAACACCAGGGTCTCGATCCCCGCTTCCACCGCCTCCTCCGCTGCGTACTGGATCAGCGGCTTGTCCACGATCGGCAGCATCTCCTTCGGATTCGCCTTGGTGGCCGGCAGAAAGCGCGTACCCATGCCGGCAACCGGGAACACGGCGGTACGGATCGGTGGGTGATTCTGGCTCATTCCATCTCCTGGGCGCTCAATAACGAACCCCTGGCCCACGCGTCCTCACGGACCCATTGACCAGGGGCTGGAACCGGGTGGCAGCACGCGCTGCCACCCACTACGCTACAACGTTACTCGACGACGATGCGGTCGAGATTCATCTCCACGGTGCGTTCACCAATTCCGGAGACCTCGGTCAGTGCCTGCACCGAAGCGAACTCACCGTGTGCCTCGCGGTGCTCCACGATCGCCTGGGCCTTCACCGGACCGACGTTGTCCAGCGCGGCCAGCTCTTCGGCGGATGCGCCATTCACGTTGAGCGGCTGGCCTCCCGAGGCCGTAACCATCACCAGCGGCAGGACGCAGAGGCCCGCCAGGGCCCAGCACTTCGCACATTGAAAAAGCTTCCTCATGAAAACGCTCCTTATCTTCATTGAACGATCGGTGCATCCATGCACCAACGGCATCCTAGCGGGATTGATGCCCTGCGAAAACCCCTCCAATCCAAGCCGTCATTCGCTCTTCAGCAATCGTGTGATGAAGGCCTCCATGGCCATGCTCGGGTCCGCGGCACGCGTGATCGGCCGGCCGACCACGATGGCGCTGGCCCCGGCCGAGATCGCCCGTTCGGGGGTCATCACCCGCTTCTGATCGTCCCCGCCCGCGTCCTCCAGCCGAATTCCGGGCGTTACCAGCAACGGTTCCTCGCCGAGCAGGCGGCGCAGCATGGCGGCCTCCTGCGCCGAACAGACCAGCCCTTCCAGGCCCGCCTTGCGCACCGCCAGTTCGCCCAGAAGACGCACCTGCTCGGCCGGTTCCCGATTCACGCCGATCTCACGCAAGGTACCGGCGTCACTGGAGGTCAGCACCGTCACGGCCAGAAGCGCCGTCGTGTCATTCGTCTCGCGCACCGCCGCGTGCGCGGCGCGCATCATCTCTTCACCGCCACTGGCATGCACGTTAATCAACCAGACACCGGTCCGCGCCGCGGCCCGACAAGCCGCCGCCACCGTATTCGGGATGTCGTGGAACTTCAGATCCAGAAAGACCCGAAAACCCAGGCCGTGCAGACGGTGCAACAGGTCGGGCCCGGCGACCACGAACAGCTCAAACCCGACCTTCAGCGCGCACTGGGCGGGATCGAGCTTTCGGGCGAACGCCAGTGCGGCTTCGGCTTCGGAAAAATCGAGCGCCACAATCAGGCGCGTTGCAGGTTCCGGAATCGGATTCATGAACGGGGACTCCCTTCGCGGATTAGCGCCTCCTCGGCGGCCTCCGTCGTCTGATCAATGTCGAAGTCGAGACCGCGCAGCGTATCCCAGCGACGACAGCTTGGGCACTGCCACACATGCGCGCGCCCTTGATAGCCACAGTTCACGCACTGGTACAGATGCTGGCTCCCGAGCTGGTCAGCCAGGGCCTTTTCGAATGCCGCAAACTCGGTGCTGTATTGCTGGACCGCCGGGAGAATCTTCATCCAGCGCACCGCCTCCAGTAATCCCGAGGTCGGCACCGGACGCTGTGCCAGGATCGAACCCAGCTCCATCAGCGCGGCATCCAGCCGGCCCGTACGTCGGTAAAGACGCATCAGGGCAATGCGCGCCATCGTGATCCCACGGTTGCGCGCAAGATCGTCGAGGAGCTCCTCCAGCTGACCCAGACGATTCTCCCCAGGCAGCTCTTGATGCAACCGCTCGATACGCGGTACCAGCAAGGGCGCCAGTTGCGGGGTACGCGCCACCGCATCGCGTCCGAATCCGATCGCCTCGCGGATCTCGCCCCTGCGTGCCGCGATCTCCGACTGGATCAGCAATGCCCGCGAAAGCCCCGGCACCAGGCCCTCGGCCTGTTCCGCGCGCGCCCTGGCGCTTTCCCAGTCACCCTTGTCCAGCGCGATCTGGGCCAGTTCGCAATGATAATGCGCGATCCTCTGATGCTCGTGCGGGACCCCATGTTCCTTCAGCCGGTCGCCCACCTCGATCGCACGTTCCCATTCCCGCTGGGTCTCGTAGACCTGACGCAGGCCTTCCAGTGCGGCGACCGCCTGATGCGGCGAATCCGACAATTCGCGAAACACCGCCTCCGCCCGATCCAATACGCCGGCCAGGAGAAAATCCTCGCCCAGTTCGCACAGGGCCTGCGCCCGCTGCGCCGCAGGCAACGTGGGCCGCGCGACCAGGTTCTGATGGATGCGGATGGCGCGATCGACCTCGCCTCGACGCCGGAACAGCCGGCCCAGGATTACATGGGTCTCGAAGGTTTCGTGATCGACTTCCACCATTTCGATGAAGGCCTGAAGGGCATCATCCGTGCGGTCGTCGAGGAGGTGGCGCACACCTTCCAGGTAGCGATCCAGTGACGGCTCCCGTTCCTCACGGTCTTCCGGCACGCCGTAACGCGCGAGCCACCAGCCACTTGCAGCCGCAATAGGGAGCAGCAACCAGAACCAGTCGTCGATCATGAGCGAGAATGGGTCCCGGATGAGAAGAAAAACGTGTGGGGCGTCAGTGGCCGCATGTGCGCCACGTGACTAGTAGAAATCCCGCATGGGTGCGGTACGCAACTGCTCGACCTCGACCTTGAGGGCATGGTTCTGTTCGCGCAGGTCTGCAATCTTTTGACGCAACCGGCGCAGCCGCAGCCAGAGTACGAGCGAAGCCAAAACGACCCCGAACAGGGCCGCAATCCCGAGGAACACCACGAGCGGCGCCTCGATCTGCACACCGGGTAACGCAAGGGTCACCAGGTCTTCGTTCAGTACAACAAGAATGCCAACAGCGGACGAAATCACGATAAGCGCGGCAAAGGCCACGGCATTGCGAATCTGCTGTCGACGTCGGTCGTCCACGGACGGTCCCTAGTCGTTCCCGTCGATGGAGCCGTTTACCCGTTCGCGCAATTCCTTGCCGGGCTTGAAATGGGGGACATGCTTACCGGGCAAGGCAACGCTTTCACCGGTCTTGGGGTTACGTCCCAGCCTTGGGGGCCGGAAATGGAGGGAAAAACTGCCGAAGCCGCGAATCTCTACCCGCTGCCCATTGGCCAGCGCATGACTCATCCGTTCGAGTAATGCCTTGACCGACATCTCGACATCCCTGGCAGGCAAATGAGGCGATTTCCGGGCGAGGTTCTCGATCAATTCCGATTTGGTCATCAGGCACTCGTCACAGACAGGAAGGAAACCCGGTTTCCCGGAACAAAATGGCCCACGGCACCTTCCGGCACCGTGGGCCGCCGCAGAACGGGCTTAGTCGTTCTTGTCCATCTGCTCCTTGAGCAGATCGCCCAGGGTGGTACCGGTACCGGCATTGCTGCCGTAATCGGACACCATCTCGGCTTCCTCGGCGCGATCCTTGGCCTTGATCGACAGGCTGATGGCGCGGGTCTTCTTGTCCACGCCCATGAATCGGGCTTCGACGGTTTCGCCAACCTTCAGCACAGTGCTGGCATCCTCCACACGATCCTGGGAGATGTCGGCGGCACGCAGGATGCCGTCGATGCCGTCGGCCAGTTCGATCACCGCGGCCTTGGCGTCTACTTCCTTCACGGTACCGGACACGATGCTGCCCTTGCTGTGCTCGGCCACGAAGTTGGCGAACGGATCGCGGTCCAGCTGCTTCAGGCCCAGGGAGATGCGCTCGCGCTCGGGATCCACGGACAGGACCACGGCCTCGACCTCGTCACCCTTCTTGAAGTTGCGGATCGCCTCTTCACCGGCCTCATGCCAGGACAGGTCGGAGAGGTGAATCAGGCCGTCGATGCCGCCTTCCAGCCCAACAAACACACCGAAATCGGTGATCGACTTGATCTGGCCACTGACCTTCTCGCCCCGGTTGTGGTTGGCGGCGAAGTCGTCCCACGGGTTGGACTGGCACTGCTTCATACCCAGCGAGATGCGGCGGCGCTCTTCGTCCAGGTCCAGGATCATCACCTCGACCTCGTCACCGATGGCAACCATCTTGCCCGGGTTGACGTTCTTGTTGGTCCAGTCCATCTCGGACACGTGCACCAGGCCTTCCACGCCGTCTTCGATCTCCACGAAGCAGCCGTAGTCGGTGATGTTGGTGACCTTGCCGAAGATCCGGGTGCCGGTCGGGTAACGGCGGGTGATGTTTTCCCACGGATCCTCGCCCAGCTGCTTCAGGCCCAGCGATACGCGCATGCGTTCACGGTCGAACTTCAGGACCTTGACCTCGACTTCCTGGCCGATCTCGACTACGTCGGACGGGTGCTTGACGCGCTTCCAGGCCATATCGGTGATGTGCAGCAGGCCGTCGATGCCGCCCAGATCCAGGAACGCACCATAGTCGGTCAGGTTCTTGACGATGCCCTTGACCTGCGCGCCTTCCTGCAGGTTCTTCAGCAGCTCTTCGCGCTCGGCGCTGTATTCCTGCTCGACCACGGCACGACGCGACACAACCACGTTGTTGCGACGGCGATCCAGCTTGATAAGCTTGAATTCCAGCTCTTTGCCTTCCAGATACGCGGTATCGCGCACCGGACGGACATCCACGAGTGAACCCGGCAGGAACGCCCGGATATCGCCCAGCTCGACGGTGTAGCCACCCTTGACCTTGCCGGAGATCTTGCCGGTGACGTACTGCTCTTCTTCCATCGCACCTTCGAGACGGTCCCAGGCCTTGGCTCGCTTGGCCTTCTCGCGCGACATGCGCGTCTCGCCGAAACCGTCTTCCGGGGTTTCGAGGGCCACTTCGACGACATCGCCGACCTTGACCTCGAGCTCACCCTCTTCGTTCATGAACTGCTCGGTGGGAATGACCCCCTCGGACTTCAGGCCGGCGTTCACCACGACGACTTCCGGGGTGACCTCAATGACGGTGGCACTGAGGATGGCACCCGGCTGCATCTGGGTGTAGGCCATGCTCTCTTCGAGCAGTTGCGCGAAACTTTCACTCATGGATTTGTGAACCTGTGGTTTAACAAATGCTTGCAGATACTTCCTGCAACCAGTTCTAGACATTTATGATCCCGCTTCCGACGGCTTATTCCGCGGGGCGGGGGCTTTGTTCCGGGAGTACGTCCCGGAGGCGTTCCAGGATCATGTCGACCACGCCGACGATGTCCAGGTCCGTGGTATCCACTTCCCAGGCATCTTCGGCGGGCTTGAGGGGGGCCACGCTGCGTTCGCGATCACGCCGGTCGCGGGCCTCCATCTCGTCCTGAAGGGCGGAGAGATTAGCACTAAGTCCTTGTTCCTTCAACTGCATGTATCGCCGCCTGGCCCGCTCCTCGGCCGAGGCCGTCAAGAAGATCTTCAGGTCCGCTTCGGGGAACACGACCGTGCCCATGTCGCGCCCGTCGGCGACCAGCCCCGGGGCCTTCGCGAAACCGCGCTGACGCTCCAACAGAGCCTCGCGCACCGCCGGAATCGCAGCCACCTGCGAGGCGTCACTGCCCGTCTGCTCCGTGCGCAGCAGTTGGTCCACGGGTGCGCCTTCCAGCAGCGTGGTCACGGCCGTGGCATCCCGATTGACCTCGAAATCCACATCCAGACCCGCGGCCAGCCGGGCCAGTGCCTCCTCGTCGGTCAGTTCCACGCCGTGCTGCCGCGCAGCCAGCCCCAACAGGCGATAAAGGGCTCCGCTATCCAGAAGATGCCAGCCCATCGCCGCCGCCACGCGCATGCAGACCGTGCCCTTCCCTGCACCGCCGGGGCCATCAATAGTCAGTACCGGAATGGCCGTACTCATGCCGCCTCCAGTTGCAGTCCGGCCTCACGCGCCAGCGCCACGAAGCCGGGGAAAGAGGTCCCCACGTTGGCGCAATCGCGGATGCGGATCGGCGCTCGGGCACGCAGCCCGGCCATCGCGAACGACATGGCGATGCGGTGATCGCCATGACTGTCGACCTCGCCCCCAGTGAAACCGTCACCGCCCTGGATGCGAATGCCATCCGGCTGCACTGCGCAGTCCACGCCCAGCGCGGCCAGACCATCGGCCATCACCTGGATACGATCACTTTCCTTGACCCGCAGCTCCTCCGCGCCGGTCAGGACCGTCTCGCCCTCGGCACAGGCCGCGGCGACGAAGATGGCCGGGAATTCATCGATTGCCAGTGGCACCAGGTCCTCGGGGATCTGGATCCCCTTCAGAGTGGCCGCCTCGACCTCGAGATCGGCCACGGGCTCGCCGCCGGCCTCGCGCTCATCGAGGACGCGGATCTCGGCGCCCATCAGACGCAGGATGTCGATCACCCCGGTGCGCGTCGGGTTGATCCCCACATGTTCCAGGCGCATGCGCGAGCCGGTGGCAATCGAGGCACCGACCAGAAAAAACGCCGCCGACGAGATGTCCGCGGGCACATCCACCGGGCTTGCGACCAGGCGACCGCCGCCCTCTACACAGGCACGGGGTCCGTCGCGCTCCACGTGATAACCGAATCCGGCCAGCATCCGCTCGGTGTGATCGCGGGTGGGCGCCGGCTCGGTCACGCAGGTCTTGCCGTCCGCCCAGAGACCTGCCAACAACAGGGCCGACTTCACCTGGGCACTGGCGACTTTCAATACATGGTCCGTACCCCGCAACGGGGCCCCGCCATGTACCCGCAACGGTGGCGTCCCGGTCTCGCTGGTATCGATGTGCGCACCCATGTGCGCGAGTGGGTCGGTGACTCGGCGCATCGGCCGCCCGCTCAGGGAGCGATCACCGATCAGCTCGCTGTCAAACGCCTGGCCGGCCAGTACGCCGCACAGCAGCCGCATCGCCGTCCCCGAGTTGCCCATGTCCAGCGCCGCCGCCGGGGCCTTGAGCCCGTGCACGCCGGCACCCTGAATGCGTACATCGCCTGGACCGGTACGTTCGATCGCCACGCCCATCGCACGAAACGCCTCCAGTGTCGCAATACAATCGGCCCCCTCGAGGAATCCGGTCACACGCGTCTCGCCCTCGGCCAGCGCACCCAGCATGATCGCCCGGTGGGAGATCGACTTGTCGCCCGGCACGCGGGCGCGGCCCGAAAGCTGCCCTCCGGGCTGTACGGTAAAGGTATTCATCGATTTTCAGGTATCCAGTTGTGCGTCCGCGGGGTCGCAAAGGCGATCGCGGGTTTCCTTGGCGTGTTCAAAGCTCTGTTCGATGGTAGCGGCATCGCCGTGCTCGATGGCGCTGCGCAAACCCTCCAGATCGGCCTGGTACTGCCCGATCACCTCGAGGATGGCGGTGCGATTGGCGAGGCAGATATCCCGCCAGACCACCGGATCGCTGGAGGCGATGCGCGTGAAATCGCGAAAGCCCCCGGCGGCGTAATGAAAGATCTCGTCGCGCTCGCTCATGTTCGCAAGCGACGACACCAGCGTGAAGGCCAGCACATGGGGCAAATGACTGGTCGCGGCCAGCACCCGGTCGTGGTGCGCCGGGGTCATGTACTCGACCCGCGCCCCGACGGCCTGCCACATCGCGGCCACTCGGTCGGTCGCCAGCGCATTCGTGGCATCGACCGGCGTCAGGATTACCAGGCGCTCACGGAACAGGGTGGCAAAGGCCGCCCCCACCCCGCTCTTCTCGGTTCCCGCAATCGGATGGCCGGGGACAAACGCACGCGGGACCTTGCCGAAGCCGGCACCCACCGCATCGATTACGGCCTGTTTGCTGCTGCCCACATCGGTCAGCGGGCTGTCTTTGGGCCACGCCGCAGCCAGGTCGCGCGCCAGTGGCTCCATCGCCCCCAACGGGACGGCGAGCACGCCCAGGTCCGCGCCCTCGGCGGCCTCGGCGACATCGGTGGTCCAGCGATCGATCACGCCCAGGCGTTGCGCCTCACGCAGGTTGTCTGCATTGCGCGAACAACCCACGATCTCGCGCACGGCCCCCGCCTCGCGCAGGGCCAGGGCCAGCGAACCACCGATCAGCCCAACGCCGAAGATGACCAGCCGTTCGATCACGCCAGGGCCTTTTTCAGGGCCGCGAGAAAGCGGTCATTGTCGGCACGGGTCGAGACCGTGACGCGCAGATGCCCGGGAAGACCGTAATTCTCTACCGGGCGCGTAATCACGCCGTCGCGCAGCATGTCGTCATATACCGGGCCCGGATCCCGGCCGGTATCGAAGGTCACGAAATTGCCCACCGACGGGATCACACGCAAGCCCAGCTCGCGCAGGGCGGCGCTCACCTGGCGAACCCCCTCTCGATTGATGGCCACCGACTTTTCCACATGCTCGTGGTCGTCCAGCGCGGCCAGGCCGGCCGCCTGGGCAATCGCATTCACATTGAACGGCTGGCGCACTCGATTCAGCAGGTCCGCGATGGCCGGCGAGCTAACCGCATAGCCGAGGCGCAGTCCGGCCAGGCCCTGGATCTTGGAGAAAGTCCGGGTGACGATCAGGTTCGGATAGCGATCCAGCCATTGCGTGGTGTCCGGATACTCGGCCTCCTCGACATATTCGAAATAGGCCTCGTCGATAACAACCACGGTCGTGACCGGCATCGCGGCCACGAAGGCTTCGAGCGCCGCCGCATCCAGCCAGGTGCCGGTCGGGTTGTTCGGGTTGGCCACGAACACGACCCGCACATCGCCATCCACCCGCGCCTGCATCGCGTCAAGATCGTGCCCGAAGGGCTGTTCCGGATGGTCGGCGGGCAGCGCCGCGGCCACTCGGGCCTCGGCATCCACCGCCTGAGTCACCAGCGGATAGACCGCAAACGCGTGGGCAGAAAACACGGCAGCACGCCCCGGCGCCAGCCAGGTCCGTGCAACCAACTCCAGCACCTCGTTGGAGCCATTGCCGAGGGTGATCTGCTCCGGGGTCACGCCATGGCGTTCGGCCAGACGTGCCTTCAGCTCGAAGCCATTGCCGTCGGGATAGACATGCGCATCGGCCAGCGCCGCGCGCCCGGCTTCCACCGCAAGGGGCGAGGGCCCCAACGGATTCTCGTTGGAGGCCAGCTTGACTGCCTGGGTAATGCCCAGTTCGCGTTCCAGCGTGGCCACGGGCTTGCCCGGCTGGTAGGGGCTAAGCCCCTGGACGCCAGCAACCGCCAGAGTCACCGGATCAAACGCCGGGCCGGCCGTAGCGGATACGGAAGGATTGGATGCCATGCGGAAACCTCGGGGATTCAGGTGGCGGCCTGGGGATAGCTCCCCAGCACCTTGACGGTATCGGCGCTTGCGCGCAGCTGCTCCAGACATTCGCGGATCAGCGGATCCTGCTGGTGGCCGACCAGGTCGAGAAAGAATACGTAGTTCCACGGCGTGCAGCGCGACGGGCGCGATTCGATACGGGTCAGGCTGATACCCGACTCCGCAATCGGCTTGAGCAGCGAATACAGCGATCCCGGACGATTGGCGGTCGTCAGCATCACCGAGGTGCGATCCGCGCCACTGGGTTCCGTGGTGCCGGAACCGATAATCAGGAAACGTGTGGTGTTGTCGGCGCGATCTTCCACGTGCGGCGCCCGCACCGGGATCTGGTAATGGTCGGCCGCGGCCTGGCTGGCGAGTGCCGCCACGGTCGGGT
The DNA here is from genome assembly GCF_000377825.1 of Thioalkalivibrio sp. AKL9. Lineage (NCBI taxonomy): Bacteria > Pseudomonadati > Pseudomonadota > Gammaproteobacteria > Chromatiales > Ectothiorhodospiraceae > Thioalkalivibrio > Thioalkalivibrio sp. AKL9. The sequence goes on from NZ_KB905104.1 coordinate 115,849, forward strand.
CCTGCGCCGCAATCTCGGCTGCGCGGGCGTTGCTGGAGACCGCCTCGCGTTCGGCGTTCGGCAGCTCCGCGTCCAGCCACTGGCGGCATTGCGCCAGCGCCTGGGCGTGGGCCAGCACGCGCCGGACCTGACCGAGATCTTCGGCGTGCGTCAGCAGATGGTGGTGAATCGGAGTCACGACCTCACCGCAGATCTGCAGCGAAGAATCCATGAAGCAGTCGACCGTGTGGGTTACCACCCCCTCGGAGCTGTTCTCGATGGGCACCACGCCGAACTGCGCGCGACCGGTCTCTACGGCGTCGAACACGGCATCGATAGAGGCCAGCGGCTGGGTCTCGACCGCATGGCCGAAATGCTTGCGCGCCGCCAGATGCGTAAAGGTGCCCACCGGTCCCAGATAGGCCACATGGAGCGGATGCTCCAGCGCCAGGCATTCGGACATGATTTCGCGGAACAGCCGGGTAATCGCTTCGCCGGATAGCGGGCCGGGGTTCTGCTCACGCACCCGGCGCAGGATCTCGGCTTCACGCTCCGGACGATAGAACACCGGATTGCTCTCCTGGCTGCGCTTCACCCGGGCCACGGCCTCGGCACAGCGGGCACGCTCGCTCAGCCGCTCAAGCAGCTCGGCATCCAGCGCGTCGATGCGCGCCCGCAGGGCAGCCAGATCTTCCTGGCCGTCGGCGGGCTGCGACGAATGCGGGTCCCCGGCCACGATCTACAGCACCCGCGCCCGCAGCACGCCGTCGATCTCATGCAGTGCATCCAGGGTCGCCTGGTCCGGCTGGCCATCCACATCCAGCAGGGTGTACGCAATGTCGCCGCGGGAGTCGTTCATCAAGTGCAGGATGTTGATGTTCGACTCACCCAGGGTATGCGAGATGCGCCCGACCCGGTCCGGCAGGTTGCGGTTGACGACGGCGATCCGGGTATCCCCCTTGCGATCCAGCACCAGGGTCGGCAGATTCACCGAATTGACCACGTTGCCGTTTTCCAGGTAGTCACGCAGCTGATCCGCGATCATCACGGCGCAATTCTCCTCGGATTCGGTCGTCGAGGCCCCCAGATGCGGCAGGGTGATTACCCGCGGGTGCCCCATCATGCCCTGCACCGGGAAATCGGTGATGTAGGCGTGCAGGCGTTCGGCGTCCAGTCCCTCGCGCACCGCGGCGTCGTCCACGATGCCCTCGCGCGCCAGGTTCAGCACCATCGCCCCGGGATTCATCCCGCTCAGGTTCTTCGCGTTGACCAGGTTCGCGGTGTTCTCGGTCAGTGGCACATGCACGGTGACCGCATCGGCCCCCTCCATCGCGGCTTCCACCGAGCGCGCGCGCTCGATGCCGGAGTCCAGACGCCATGCGTTCTCGACCGTCACCTTGGGGTCGAAGCCCACCACCTCCATGCCGAGCGCCCGCGCGGCATTGGCCACACCCACACCGATCGCACCCAGGCCGAGCACAGCCAGGCGCCGGCCGGGCAGTTCAAAGCCGGTGAACTTCTTCTTGCCTTGCTCCACCGAGGACATGAAGTCCTCCTTGGTGGGGTCCAGCCCCTGCACGTAGCCTGCCGCCGGCAACAGATTGCGCGCGGCCAACAGCAGACCGGCAATCACCAATTCCTTCACGGCGTTGGCATTGGCGCCCGGGGCATTGAACACCGCCACCCCGCGCTCGGACAGCGCCTCCACCGGGATATTGTTCACCCCGCTACCGGCGCGCCCGACAGCCAGGACGGAATCCGGGATATCGACCGAATGCAGGTCGAACGACCGCAGCATCAAGGCGTCTGGCTGGTTGATGTCCGACGCGACCTCGTAGTGGTCGCGCGGGAAGCGGTCCAGCCCACGCACGGCGATGTTGTTGTAGGTCTGAATTCGGTACATCACGACCTCCTGGCCCGGTAGTTACGCCCGGCGACCACGATTCAACAGGATCAGGCGTGGCGGTTCTCGAAGTCCGCCATGAAATCGATCAGGGCATCCACGGAGCTTTCCGGCACGGCGTTATAGATACTTGCACGCATCCCGCCCACCGAGCGATGTCCCTTCAACGAGGACAGGCCGGCCGCATCCGCCTCGTTGAGGAACGTCCCGTCGAGGGAATCGTCCGCCAGGATAAACGGCACATTCATCCACGACCGGGCCGTGGGCTCGACCGGGTTGCGATAGAAGGCGGAGTTGTCGATGTACTGGTACAGCTTGGCGGCCTTGCGCTGGTTGGTCTTGCCCATGCTCTCCAGGCCGCCCTGCTCCAGCAACCATTCGAACACCAGCCCGGCCAGGTACCAGCCAAAGGTCGGCGGGGTGTTGTACATCGAATCGTTCTTGGCCTGCAGCGCCCAGTCCAGCACCGCCGGCACGTTGCCCTTGTCGCGCTCCAGCAGGTCATTGCGCACGATCACCACGGTCAGGCCGGCCGGACCGATGTTCTTCTGCGCCCCGGCATAGATCACGCCGAACTTCGACACATCGATCGGACGCGACAGGATGGTGGAGGACATGTCCGCCACCAGCGGTACGTCCCCCACATCCGGAATTTCCGGAAACTCGACCCCGCCGATGGTCTCGTTCGGGGTGTAGTGCACGTAGGCGGCGTTCGGATCCAGGTTCCACGAGGCGCGATCCGGGATCGAGTCGTACCCGCTCGCTTGCGAGCTGGCCACGATATTCACCGGCCCGTACTTCTGAGCCTCCTTGATGGCCTTGCCGGACCAGGCCCCGGTATCGATGTAGTCCATACCCCGGCCATTCGCCAGGTTCATCGGGATGGCGGCAAACTGCCCGGTCGCCCCGCCCTGCAGGAACAACACTGTGTAGTTGTCGGGGATGTCCATCAGCGTACGCAGGTCCTGCTCGGCCTTCTCGGCCACGGCCATGAAGGGCTTGCCGCGGTGGCTCATCTCCATCACGGACATCCCGGACCCGCGGAAGTCCAGCAGCTCGTCACGCGCCCGTTCGAGCACCGCCTGAGGCAGGGCCGCCGGCCCCGCGCTGAAGTTCATCACTCGCGTCATGCCTGTTCTCCATCGTCACTGGATTCGGGACCCGTCTCCGGGTCCGTCCCGATTTCCGATTGACCGGGCTCTTCATCGTCTTCGACGCCGTCCTCGCCTTGCAACTGGGCGACCCGGGCGAGCTCGACCAGGTTTTCGTCCTCATCGAGACGGATCAGACGCACGCCCTGCGTGTTGCGACCGATCAATGGAATCTGGTCGATCGGTGTCCGCACCAGCGTCCCGCCATTGGTGATCAGCATGACCTCGTCGTCGTCCAGCACCCGTGCTGCCCCGACCAGCAGGCCATTGCGGCCCTCGGTCTGGATCGCAATCACGCCCTGGCCACCACGGCGATGCACCGGGAATTCGTCGAAACGGGTGCGCTTGCCGTAACCGTGTTCGGTCGCCAGCAGCGCCGATCCCTCGTCGACATTCAGCAGCGCGATCACCCGCTGGTCATCCTCCATGCGCACGCCGCGCACGCCGCAGGCCGTCCGCCCCATGGCGCGCACGTCGCTCTCGTGGAAACGCACGGCCTTGCCGGCCGTGGTCACCAGCATCACGTCGAGGGTGCCGTCGGTCAGGGAGACATCGACCAGATGATCCCCCTCGCGCAGATCCACCGCGATGATGCCGGAGGCACGACGGCGCGAGAAATCCGTCAGCGGGGTCTTCTTCACCGTTCCCTGCGCGGTCACCATGAACACATAGTGATCCGGGTCGTACTCGCGCACTGGAAGGATCGTGCTGATGCGTTCATCCGCTTCCAGCGGAAGCAGATTGACGATCGGCTTGCCGCGCGCGGCCCGTGACCCCTGCGGCAACTCGTAGACCTTCAACCAGTACACCCGGCCGCGGCTGGAGAAGCACAGGATCGTGTCGTGCGTATTGGCCACCACCAGCCGGTCGATGAAATCCTCTTCCTTGAAGCTGGTCGCCGCCTTGCCGCGACCGCCCCGGCGCTGGGCGCGGTAGTCGGCCACGGGCTGGTACTTCACGTAGCCGGCGTGCGAAAGCGTGACGACCACGTCTTCCTCGCCAATCAGGTCCTCCAGCGTCAGGTTGGCCTGGCGCTCGCGGATCTCGCTACGGCGTTCGTCGCCGAACTGCTCGGCCACCCCCAGCAGTTCGTTGCGGATTTCCTGTTGCAGGCGGTCGCCCGAGCCGAGGATATCCAGGAGGTCTTCGATCAGCTCCAGAAGGTCGCGATATTCGTCGAGGATCTTGTCCTGTTCCAGCCCGGTGAGGCGGTGCAGACGCAGATCCAGGATCGCCTGGGCCTGGGCCTCCGACAGCCGATAACCATCCTCGCTCACGCCATATTCCGGCGCCATGTCCTCGGGACGCGAGGCACTGGCCCCGGCGCGATCGAGCATGTCGCTGACCACCCCCAGCGGCCAGGCGCGCGCCAGCAGCCCGGCCTTGGCCTCGGCCGGGTTCGGCGCGGCACGGATCAGTTCGATCACCGGATCGATATTGGCCAGCGCAATCGCCAGGCCTTCCAGGATGTGGGCGCGCTCGCGCGCCTTGCGCAGATCAAAGATCGTGCGCCGGGTCACCACCTCGCGGCGATGACGCAGGAAGGCCCGCAGCACCTGGCGCAGATCCAGCACCTTCGGCTGGCCATCTACCAGCGCGACCATATTGATGCCGAAGACATTCTGCATCTGGGTGTGCATGTAGAGGTGGTTCAGGACCACCTCGGCCATCTCGCCGCGCTTGAGCTCGATGACCAGGCGCATGCCGTCCTTGTCCGACTCATCGCGCAGCTCGGAGATGCCCTCCATGCGCTTTTCCTTCACCAGCTCGGCGATCTTCTCGGTCAGACGCGCCTTGTTCACCTGGTAGGGCAGCTCGGTGACGACAATCGCCTCGCGCTGGCCGCCTTCCAGTGGCTCCACGTGCGAGCGCGCCCGGATCAGGACCCGGCCGCGACCGGTCCGATAGGCCTCGCGCACGCCATCGATGCCGTTGATGATGCCGGCGGTGGGGAAATCTGGCGCCGGCACGTGTTCCATCAGGCCGTCGATGGAGATGTCGGGGTCATCGATCAGCGCCACGCAGGCGTTGACGACCTCGCGCAGGTTGTGCGGCGGGATATTGGTCGCCATCCCCACCGCGATGCCGGCGGAACCATTGACCAGCAGGTTGGGAAACTTGCTCGGCAACACGGCCGGCTCGCTCTCGGAGCCGTCGTAGTTGTCGGTAAAGTCGACCGTTTCCTTTTCGATATCGGCCAGCAGCTCGGCCGCGATGCGCGCCATGCGCACCTCGGTGTAGCGCATGGCCGCCGGCGAGTCGCCGTCGATGGAACCGAAGTTACCCTGCCCGTCTGCGAGCATGTAGCGCATCGAGAACGGCTGCGCCATCCGCACGATGGCGTCGTAGACAGCGGAGTCGCCATGCGGGTGGTATTTACCGATCACGTCACCGACCACACGCGCCGACTTCTTGTACGGCTTGTTGTAGTCGTTGCCCAGCTCGCGCATCGCGTAGAGCACGCGGCGATGGACCGGCTTGAGGCCGTCACGGACATCGGGGAGGGCCCGGCCCACGATTACGCTCATCGCATAATCGAGGTAAGACTGCTGCATCTCGTCTTCGAGATTGACCGGAAAAACTTCCTTGGCAAATTCAGCCATCGAGGGTTACGCCGTCCGTCTGAACAAGCTCGCGATGATACCACAGGGGTGACCACTGGGGGCGCCCTTTTCTCCCCTCAAAACGGTTCTCCGAGGCTCTCAGGCCCGAGGGCGGCCGGTGCCGGCCCCATTTTCCCGGGTGTCAGGCCCCGGTCGTGGCGGATTCCGCGGCAGCGGGCTCGCGCAGTGTGGCCAGGCGCTCCCGCGTCGGGGCCTCGACCACACCGCGTTCGGTGACGATGGCATCGATCAGGTCCGCCGGGGTCACGTCAAAGGCCGGGTTGTATCCCCGCGCACCGTCGGCGGCCACACGCTGGCCGGCCAGCGCCAGCACCTCGTTCTCGCCGCGCTGCTCGATGGGGATGCCCGATCCGTCTGCCATCTCGAAGTCGATGGTCGCCACGGGCGCCGCAACCATGAAACGCACCCCGTGGGCCCGCGCCAGCAACGCCAGGCCATAGGTGCCGATCTTGTTGGCGGTATCGCCGTTGGCGGCAATTCGGTCCGCCCCGACGATCACCCAGCCCACCCGGCCGGAGCGCAACAGGCTGGCCGCCGCACCCTCGCACAGCACCTGCACCGGAATGCCGTCGTGCACCAGTTCCCAGGCGGTCAGTCGGCTGCCTTGCAGCCAGGGGCGGGTCTCGTCGGCAAACACCTCCTTGATACGCCCGGCATCCCAGGCGGCCCGGATCACACCGAGCGCGGTGCCATAGCCCCCGGTTGCCAGCGAACCCGTATTGCAGTGGGTCAGCACGCCGCGACCCGGCTCGATCAATTGCGCACCCAGGGCGCCCAATTGCCGATTGCCGGCAATGTCCGCCTCCAGCATCCGCTCGGCTACCGCCCGGGTCTCGTTCACGGCAGCATCCACCGACTCGCTGGCGACCACGACCGCCTGCATGCGATCCAGCGCCCAGAACAGATTCACCGCTGTGGGGCGCGAACCGCGCAGGGTCTCGATATCGGCGGCCACCCGCGCACGCCAGTCGTGCTGAGCTGTCGCGCGCTGACAAGCCAGCACCACACCGAATGCCGCCGTAATGCCGATCGCCGGCGCCCCGCGCACGACCATGTCGCGGATCGCCACGGCAACGGCGGGCGCGTCCTGATAGGTTTGCCAGACGCTCTCCTGCGGGAGGCGGCGCTGGTCCAGCAACTGGAGCGCGCCCTCGCGGAAGCGGATGGGACGGATGGTGTCGGAATGTTCGCGATTCATCCGGTCATTCTACCAGCGTGTCTCGTCCGTCGGCGTGGGGGTGCAACCCTCCTGCCCGCGCAAGGGTGGCAAGGGCGCAGGCTGCCAGAGCCTCCGGTGGCGGGCTCGATGACCGGGCCCCACCTCCAGCTCCGAGTTCGCTTCCAGGCGCAAGGCGCCATGCAGCCCAGTCTCCTGCAGTGGCACACAGGCCGCCTTCAGACGTTCGCGGACAGCGGCCTCCAGACCGCGCCCGCGCCCATCGGTACTCGCCCAGGCGATGCGCGGCGGCGCATCCACCAGCCAGCCCCGGCTCAAGCTGCCCGTGCCAGCCCCGCGCGGCAGCACCAGAAGATCACTGGCACGCCCGTCCAGCACATCACGCATCAGCACTGCCTCGCCCAGTCCTCCGAGCCCGCCCGTCAGCAGCAGACGGACGCCACCGGCCGTCTCCACCGCCAGCACGCAGGAGGCCGAGGCGCTGCCATCCCATCCGGGCGGCGGGTGCAGCACTTCGAATCGCACCGCGTCCCATTCCCAGCGCTCTCCGACCTCGCACGCCCGCTCATCGGCCTCTGCCGGCACCCGTCGCAGGGTCTCGACCACGGGTATGGAATCCCGGACCCCGGCGCTGCCCCCGGCGTGCGCGGCGTGTTCGTGGCTGAGGATCATGCGATCCAGCCGGCGCACCCCCTCGGCCCGAAGGGTCGGGACCACAATCTGCTCACCCGCGCTGTAGCCACCCGCACGCCCGGGACCCGCATCGAACAACAGGTTGTGGTTACGCGTCTGCAGCAAGGCCGACTGCCCGTTCCCGACATCCATCAGGAGGACGTGCACGGCACCCGGCTCGATATCTGGTCGCATGGGCAAGGCCAGCGCCATGCCTGCGAGCACGACCCAAACGGCACCCAGGCGCAGCCGCGGCTGCAAGGCCACGAGCACCGCGAGCCCGCCCAGCAGGCTCGCAGCCAGCGGGACCCGCCGCTCGTCCACCAGCACGGGCAATCCGGACAGGAGATCCAGCAACCCGACCAGCAGAGCCAGTACGCCGTCGCCCGCGTGCAGGAACGGCTGACCCAAAGGGGCCCACAAGGCGGCCAGCCCTGCCCCGACCAGCAACACCGGCAGCACCAGCAGGCTGATCACGGGCACTGCCACCAGGTTGGCCACCGGCGCGACCCACGAACCCAACTGGAACCAGGCGAGACTGAGCGGAAGCATCGCCAGTGCCAGCATCACCTGGATACTCCCCGCCTCGCGCCAGCCCGGACGCCCCGAGCGCCCCTGCAACAACAGAAGAATGACCGCGACCGCGCCAAACGAAAACCAGAAACCGGGGGCCAGTACACTCGTCGGCTGCCACAGCACGACCGCGATCGCGGCCAGCATCAGACCTCGCCAGGCGAACGCCTCGCGGCGCCACAACAGGGCCGCCATGAAGGCCGCGAGCATGATCAACGCCCGCTGGGTCGGGATGCTGAAGCCGGCCAACGCGGCATACACCGCAGCCCCCGCCAGACCGGCCAGCGCCATGAAGGCCGCCTTCCGCAGACCCCGTTGCAGCGGCAACAAACCGCTCCAGACCAACCCCGACAGCAACCCGACAAAACCGGCAACCAGCCCCACATGCAACCCGGAGATCGCCATCAGGTGGTTGGTTCCGGTGCGCAGAAAGGCCTGCCATTCCGGCGCGGTCATCCCCTGACGGTCGCCAATCACCAGGGCCTGCACCAGCCCCGGATGGCGGAGCTCCGGGGCCGCGACTTCCAGCCGCCCGCGCAGCCAGCCGCGGACGCGGTGCAAGTCGACCCGCCAGGGCCGTGCCGGTGCGGCCGGCACTGCGTTCCCGATCGACTCCAGATCAAGCAACGTCGCGGAGCCATGCAGGCCCTCGCGGTAAAACCACCCCGCGCGATCGAATCCGCCAGGATTCGCGGGCCCTTCGGCCGGGCGCAGGCGCAGGATCATCTGGCCGCGTGTGCCTGCCTCGACCTCAGGCCGCGCCGGATACGCCGTCACCAGGAGCTCACGGGCAGCGAATGCCTCCGGCCCCGCGATGACCGCCTCCACCGTGACCCGGAACCGGCTGCGATGCCCGGCGTGTTCCGGCAAACTGGTGACCGTGGCAAGAACGGTGACCTCTTCTCCCGCAAGCGAAGGCGCCAAGGCCTCCTCGAGCCAGATGTTCGCGGTCATGGAGACGCTCCCCCAGGCGACCACCCCACCCAGCGCCATCGCCCATGGCACAGTGGCCCGGTAGCCGTAGCGTCGCAGGCCGGCGCTGGCGCCCGCGGTGACCACGAGCAGCGCGAGCAGCAGACCCGGGGCCATCGGAAGCGGCTCCGGTACCCGGTGCAGCCACCACGCCGTGACCAGAAGTCCGAGGGTGAAAGCGGTCACGTTGAGGCCCTGAACGCCCGGCCAACCGCGTGGCCCAAGACCCAAGTGCCGGGCGACACGGGCATTCGCCGGCCCAAATCAGCGAGAATGGAACCCACATGCGCGGTCGCGAGCCCGCGCCAGGCGCACCATCGGCAACCCGGAACATGGCAAGACACATCATCAAGAAGATGTTTCCCGGCATGGAGCGCATGCGTGGGCACAAGGCGCTTGCCCCGCTGGGGCCGCGCCTGGGGTCGCCGGATCTGTGGCATCTGAACCGCCGCTCCGTGGCTGGTGCGTTTGCCGTGGGGCTCTTCGTGACCTTCCTGCCACTGCCCATGCAGATGCTGATCGCGGCGGCCGTGGCCATTATCGTCCGCGTCAATCTGCCGATTTCGGTGATCCTGGTCTGGATCTCCAACCCGATCACCATGCCGCCCATGTTGTATACGGCCTACACGATCGGGCGCAAGCTTCTGGACGAACCCCGTCGCGATATCCGCCTGGACTGGAGCTGGGAGTGGTTCAGCACGGAGTTACTGACCATCTGGCAGCCCCTGCTCCTGGGGAGCGTCCTGCTGGGCTCGGTCGCGAGCCTGTCGGGTTATTTGCTCGTGCGCTTCCTGTGGCGGCTGAACGTGGTCCAGCGCGTGCGCAGCCGCCGTTATCTGCGGCGGTTGCGCAAGGAACTGGCGGAACGCGAAGCCGCGGAACGCAGCGAAGAGGAAAAATCGAACAAGAAGCAACCGCCGTTGGACTGATCAACCGAGCCCGTTCAGGATCCGATGCTGCCAGGCGCGCGGATGCGCGCTGCACGGGGGCCTATTCGTGGACCGCCGCCAATTGGCCGTCGAAGACCTCCGGCTCGAGGTGCCCCTTGACCAGCTGCACCGAGCGGTCCAGCTCGCGCGCCAGGGTGATGTCGTGGGTCACCAGGGCCAGCGCGGTGCCGGTGGAGCGATTCATCGCGCGCAGCAGCTCGAACACCTGCGCTGCCCGCTCCTGGTCCAGGTTCCCGGTCGGCTCATCCGCCAGGATCGCCGAGGGTCGGGTGACCAACGCACGGGCGATCGCGACCCGCTGACGCTCGCCACCGGAGAGCTCCGAAGGCTTGTGCTCCAGGCGGTGGCCCAGATCCACCTGCTGTAGCCAGTGGCGGGCCTCCTCCCGCGCCTTGCGGTTGGACATCCGCCGGATCAGGAGTGGCAGGGCCACATTCTCGGCGGCCGTCAGTTCCGGCAACAGGTGGTGGAACTGATAAACGAACCCCAGATGCTGGTTGCGCAGATGCCCGCGCCGCGCCTCGCTCATGCGGGTCCAGTCCGTGCCCAGCAAGCGCACCTCGCCGGCCGTCGGGCGGTCCAGACCACCGAGCAGGTGCAGCAGCGTGCTCTTGCCACTACCCGAGGCGCCGATAATCGCGGTCTGGTCCCCCGGCTGCAGGGCGAAATCGACCCCGGTCAGCACGGCCACATCCAGCTTGCCGTCGCGGAAACGGCGTTCCACGCCCAAGGCCTCGAGGACCGGGGTCTCGTGGTCAGTCATAGCGCAGCGCCTCCGCCGGCTGGGTACGGGCCGCGCGCCAGGCCGGGAACAGTGTGGCCACGACCGTCAGCAGGAAGCCCAGGATGCCGACCCGGAGAACATCCGACAGTTTAAGTTCAGATGGCAAATCACTGATGTAATAGACCTCAGCGGACAGGAATTCGACGCCCACCAGCCGCTCGATAAAGGGCACGACGACATCGATATTGGACGCCAGGGCGACCCCGGCCGCGGTGCCCAGGAGGATGCCGATCGCCCCGATCACGACCCCCTGGACCATGAAGATCACCATGATGCCTGCGGGCGACAACCCGAGCGTTCGCAGGATCGCGATATCCCCCTGCTTGTCGGTCACCAGCATGATCAGGGTCGAGACGATATTGAAGGCTGCGACCGCCACAATCAGCGAGAGGATGATGAACATCACCATCTTCTCCATCTGGATGGCGCGGAACAGATTCGCGTGCTGACGGGTCCAGTCGGACACCCGGAAAAGCCCGTCCAGCTGCGCCGCGACGTCGCGTGCAATCACCCCGGCCTGCATCATGTCGGTCAGCCGCAGCCGCAGCCCGGTCACCTGATCGCCCATCTGGAACACCGCCTGGGCATCCTCCAGATGGATGAAGGCAGTCCCCCGGTCGTATTCATACATGCCGACCTCGAACAGGCCGGACACCTCGAAGCGCCGCATGCGCGGCATCACCCCGGCCGGCGACACCGAGGCCTGGGGAGCCATCAGGATGATCGAATCGCCAACCTGCACACGCAGTTCCGCCGCCAGTTCGCGCCCAAGCACGACGCGGTAGCGACCGCCCTCCAGGCTCCCCAGCTCGCCCCGGATCATGTGTTCACCGATGCGCGCCACCCGTTCCTCCGCCTCCGGCTCCACACCGCGGATCAGCGCCCCGGAGATGTTCCCGCGCGCACTCAGCATCGCTTCGCCCTGAACATAAGGGGCCGCGGCCACCACCCGGTCATCGATGTCCGGCGCCTCGCGCTGCAGGCGCTCCCAGTCACGCAGCCCTCCGTTGGCCTCACCGATGGTCGCATGCGAGGCCATCCCCAGGATGCGCTCGCGCAATTCGCGCTCGAACCCGTTCATCACCGACAACACGGTGATCAGCGCCATCACGCCGAGCACCAGCCCGATGATCGACACCACCGAGATGAACGAGATGAAGTGGTTACGCCGCTTGGCACGCGTATAGCGCAGGCCGATGGCAAGGGTCAGGGGGCGAAACATCGCGAAAGCATGCCAGAGATACCGGGTCGCGCCTATAGGGGACGCGTCGGGGGAGGCATGGCGTCGCAGTTGACGCTACCATGGAGCCATCCAGCAAACGGAGAGTTGGCCATGCCAGGGAAATGCAACGCAGCGAACCCCACCTCGAAGTCCGGCGCACGCCGGGGCAGCACCGTGCGCGCCGCGGCCAGCGCCCTTGTGCTGGCGCTTTTCGCCGGGGCCATGGCCACCGCCTCGGCCGACATCCTGCGCAGCCCCGAAGGGGGTTTCACGGTAAAGGAACGTGAAGGGGCCCCAACCCGTGGTCAGAGCCAGTCAGCGGTCATTCGCCAGCACGGCGAGCCGGAACAACGCCACGCCACCGTGGGCGATCCGCCGATCACACGCTGGGACTATGCCGACTTCTCCGTGTTCTTCGAGGGCGAGTACGTCCTGCACAGCGCAGTGCGCAACGGATCCCGCTCCGACCGTCCATGAGTACCGGGGACGCCACCCCGGTGCCGCCCAAACGCCGCCTCCCCGCCGAGTGGGAGCCCCAGGGTGCGATCCAGCTGACCTGGCCGCATGACGCCACGGACTGGGCACCCGTCCTGGATCAGGTGCACCCGGTATTTGCCACCATTGCCGCGAGCATCAGCCAGTACGAACCGGTCATCATCGTCGCGCGCGATCCCGAGCACATCGAGGAGATCTCCGGCTTCCTGACCGAGACCGCCATCCGGCCCGACCGGCTGTGGTTTGCCCTGGCCTCGAGTGACGACACCTGGGCGCGCGACCATGGCGCCATCACGGTATTCGACGGCAATCAGCCACGCCTGCTGGACTTTACCTTCAACGGCTGGGGCGGCAAATACCCCGCCGATCTGGACGATGCGATCACTCGGGCCCTGGCCAGCCAGGGCGTATTCGGCAGCTGTGTACCGGAACCCACCGGGCTGATCCTCGAAGGCGGGTCGATCGAATCCGACGGCGCCGGCACACTGCTCACTACAACGCGCTGCCTGCTCTCCAGCACCCGCAACCCCGATCTGGATCGCACCGGGCTGGAACAGCGCCTCGGCGAATGGCTGGGTGCCGAACGGATCCTCTGGCTGGAACACGGGCAGCTGGAGGGCGACGACACGGATGCCCATATCGACACGCTGGCCCGCTTCTGCGCCCGCGATACGATCGCCTACGTCCAGTGCGACGATCCGCAGGACCCCCATCACCCCGAACTGCAAGCGATGGAACAGGAACTCCGGGCCCTGCGCCAGACCTCCGGAGAGCCCTACCGCCTGATTCCGCTCCCTTGGCCGGCCCCCATCGTCGAGGACGGCCGACGGCTGGCTGCCACCTATGCGAACTTCCTGATTCTGAACGGTGCGGTGCTCCTGCCGGTCTACGATGACCCCGCCGATGCCGTCGCCCGCGACCGGCTCGCCGGGGCCTTCCCGGGACGCGAGATCGTGGAGATCGACTGCCGGGCGATCATTCGCCAGGGGGGCAGCCTGCACTGCCTGACCATGCAATACCCTGCGGCTGCCCTCGGCATCCCGCAGGAATAACCTTCTGCACCGAGCACCCGCCATGCCCAACGACCCATTGTCCGTCGCCCTGATCCAGCACCGCGATGCCGGGAGCGTCGAGGCCAATCTCGACGCCACCGCGGCCGCGGTCGCCGAGGCCGCCGCGAATGGTGCCCGCCTGGTCGTATTGGCCGAGTTGCACACCGGCCCCTACTTCTGCCAGACCGAGGACCTCGCCACCTTCGATCGCGCCGAGGCGATCCCCGGCCCGAGCTGCGAGCGCCTGGGCGCAATGGCACGGGACAACGGCGTGGTCCTGGTCGGCTCCCTGTTCGAGCGTCGCGCCCCGGGCCTCTATCACAACACCGCAGTGGTCTTCGAAACCGACGGCCGCCCGGTCGGCACCTACCGCAAGATGCACATCCCGGACGATCCCGGCTATTACGAGAAGTACTATTTCACCCCGGGGGACACCGGCTTCGTCCCCATCGACACTTCGGTCGGTCGCCTCGGGGTCCTGGTCTGCTGGGACCAGTGGTACCCGGAGGCCGCCCGCATCATGGCGTTGTCCGGCGCCGAGCTACTGATCTATCCCACCGCCATTGGCTGGGACCCGCAGGACACGCCCGAGGAACAGGCCCGGCAGCAGGATGCATGGATGACCGTCCAGCGCGGCCACGCCGTTGCCAACAACCTGCCGGTGATCGCCTGCAACCGCACGGGGCACGAACCGGACCCCTCCGGACACGCGCCCGGGGCGAACTTCTGGGGCACAAGCTTCGTCGCGGGGCCCCAGGGCGAGATCCTGGCCCGCGCCGGCGAAGCGCAGCCGGAGATCCTCACCGTCGAGCTGGATCGCGGCCGGACCGAGGCCGTACGCCGCCAGTGGCCTTTTCTCCGCGATCGCCGCATCGATGCCTACGGCCCGATCCTGCAACGCTACATCGATCCCACCTGAGGTGATCAACACCCACTAGCGCGATCCGCCCCAGGTAATCCCCGGCCTTCTCCGTGATCTCCATGCCCTCCGCCGCAAAAACGCCCTTCAGCCTCACACAGCACAAACCGATTCGTCAGGGCGTCCTCTGGCTCACGCGCACCCGTCAGGCGGAATCCGTATAATCGCGGCCCTTTCCGCCCCTCCCGACCGAACAACAGGCCCATGTCCGAACAACGGCGCAACCCGCTCCATCCCGGCCGCCTCCCCGGCTCCGGCTTCGAGGTGTGGTCGGGGCTCAATGCCTCGGCGGCGACGCTCGCACTTTCGCGGAACGCCGGCGAGTTCGCCCGGCCACTTCTGGTGATCACGGAATCCAACGAGGCGGCCGACCGCTGGCAGGAAGAGTGGGAGTTCTTCGCCGGCGACCACGACCTGCCGCTGCTGCGCCTGCCGGACTGGGAGACCCTGCCGTTCGATGTCTTCTCCCCGCACGAGGACATCATCTCCGAACGCCTGCGCACGCTGTACCACCTGCCGGGGCTGGAACGCGGCATCGTCTTGATGCCGGTCTCGACCCTGATGCAGCGCCTGCCGCCGCGCGACTGGCTGACCACCCAGGGCCTTTCGCTGCAAACCGGCCAGCGCCTGGACCGCATGACCCTGCGCGAGAACCTCACCGAGGCCGGGTACAGCGCCGTTCAGCAGGTCATCAGCCATGGCGAATTCGCCGCCCGCGGGGAGATTCTCGACCTGTTTCCGATGGGCGCGGACGAACCCGTGCGCATCGAGTTTCTGGATGACGAGATTGACTCCCTGCGCCGCTTCGACCCCGAGTCGCAGCGCTCCACCGAAAAGGTCGAGCGACTGGAGATCCTGCCCAGCCACGAATTCCCGCTGAACGATACCTCCATCAGCGAATTCCGCACCCGCTACCGGGCGCATTTCTCAGGCGACCCCGCCAAGCACCCGATCTACCGCGACATCAGCGAGGGCCTGGTCCCGCCGGGTATCGAGGCCTACCTGCCGCTGTTCTTCGAGGGCATGGACACGGTGTTCGACTACTGCCCCGAGGTCCAGATGGTGCAGGTCGGCAACATCGCCGGGGCAGCCGAGGAGTTCGCCCAGGAGATCCATGACCGCTTTGAACAGCTCAGCCATCAGTATGATCGACCGCTGCTGCCGCCCGAACGGCTCTACCTGGACGTCGACGGCCTGGCCGGCGCACTGCGCGAGCACTCCGGCATTGCCTTGGGCGACCCGGCCGCCCCGCTCCCCGCGGGACGCGGCGCGGACATCGCATTTGCCTGCGACGCCCTGCCGGAACTCGGCATGCAGCAGGGCCGCGACGATCCAGCCCAGCCCCTGAAGGTCTTTGTCGAGGGGCAACAGCGCGTGCTCCTGACCGCGGAGTCCGCCGGTCGCCGCGAGGCCCTGCTGACGCTGTTGCGGGACCAGGCCGTACCCCATCATGCCGTGGACGACTGGGACGCCTTCCTCGCCGCCGAGCCAGGCCTGCACGTCACCGTGGCCGCCCTCGGGGAGGGCTTCGTACTGCCCGACGGCGTAGCCGTCGCCCCCGAGGCCGCCCTGCTCGGAGAGCGCGCGCGCCAGACCCGCGGGCGCAACCGCACCACGCGGGACGCAGACGCGGTCATCCAGAACCTCAGCGACCTGACCATCGGTGCACCGGTGGTCCACGAGGAACAGGGCGTCGGCCGTTATCTCGGGCTGCAGACCCTGGACTTCAACGGCCAGCCTTCGGAGTTCCTGACGCTCGAGTACGCCGACGAGGCCAAGCTCTATGTCCCGGTGTCCTCGCTGCACCTCATCAGCCGGTATACCGGCGCGGATGCCGAGCACGCCCCCCTGCACCGGCTCGGCAGCGAGCAATGGGGCAAGGCGCGCAAGAAGGCGGCGGAAAAGGCGCGGGACGTGGCCGTCGAACTGCTCGATATTCATGCCCGGCGCGCGGCGAAACAGGGCACGGTCTTCGCTACCGACACCGCCGAGTATCACGCCTTCGCCGCCGGGTTCCCGTTCGAGGAGACCCTGGATCAGCAACAGGCCATCGACGCCGTGCTCGCGGACATGGCCGACACCCGCCCCATGGATCGCGTGATCTGTGGCGACGTGGGCTTCGGCAAGACCGAGGTCGCGATGCGCGCCGCCTTCGTCGCGGTGCAGAACAACAAGCAGGTCGTGGTCCTGGTCCCGACCACCCTGCTCGCGCAGCAGCACCACCAGAACTTCACCGACCGCTTCGCCGACTGGCCAGTCCACATCGAGTCGCTGTCACGCTTTCGCAGCGCCAAACAGCAGGCCGCGGTACTGGAGGGCCTGAAAGACGGCAAGGTCGACATCGTGATCGGCACCCACAAGCTGCTGCAGGCCAACCTGGACTTCTCCAACCTCGGCCTGGTGATCGTCGACGAGGAACAGCGCTTTGGCGTGCGCCACAAGGAGGCGCTGAAGAAGATGCGCGCCGAGGTCGACATGCTCACGCTGACCGCCACACCGATCCCGCGCACCCTGAACATGGCCCTGGCCGGCCTGCGCGACCTGTCGGTGATCACCACACCACCGCGCGACCGCCTGGCGATCAAGACCTTCGTCAACGAATGGAACGACGCCATCATCCAGGAGGCCTGCCTGCGCGAGATCCGGCGCGGGGGCCAGGTGTACTTCGTGCACAACGAGGTCAACACCATCGAACGCACTGCCCAGGGCCTGCAGGAGCTGTTGCCCGGGGCACGGGTCGGCATTGCCCACGGGCAGATGCGCGAGCGCGAACTGGAACAGGTGATGCTCGACTTCTATCACCGGCGCTACAACATCCTGGTGTGCACCACCATCATCGAGACCGGCATCGACGTCCCCACCGCGAACACCATCATAATGAACCGTGCGGACAAGCTGGGCCTGGCACAGATGCACCAGTTGCGTGGCCGCGTCGGGCGTTCACACCACCGCGCCTACGCCTACCTGATCACGCCGCCTGAGAAGGCCATGTCCGCCGACGCCAAGAAACGGCTGGAGGCGATCGCATCGCTGGAGGACCTGGGCGTCGGCTTCACCCTGGCCAGCCACGACCTGGAGATTCGGGGTGCCGGCGAGCTGCTCGGCGACGAGCAGAGCGGGCAGATCCACGAGGTTGGATTCTCGATGTACAACGACCTGCTCAACCGCGCCGTGAATGCCCTGCGCTCCGGCAATATGCCGGAACTCGAAGGGCCCGCGGCTACCGGGACCGAGGTGGAACTGGGCCTGCCCGCCCTGCTCCCGGGCGACTACGTACCCGACGTGCACACCCGGCTGATCCTCTACAAGCGCATCAGCAGCGCACCGACCTCCGATGCCCTTCGCGAGCTTGAAGTCGAACTGGTGGACCGTTTCGGCCTGCTTCCGGACCCGGCCAAGGCCCTGTTCGAGGCCGCCCGTCTGCGTCTGAAGCTGACCCCGCTCGGGATACGCAAGCTGGAACTGGGCCCTGCTGGCGGACGCCTGGTTTTTGGCCCGAGTCCCAATCTGGACATCGCGGCCCTGATCCAGCTGGTGCAATCCGATCCGCAAATGTACAAACTGGATGGCCAGAAGGCCTTCCGCTTCTTTGCGCCGATGGAGACACTGGAGGCTCGGGCGCAGGCCGTCCTGCGCCTCTTGAACACCATCAGCCCCGAACAACAGGCCGCCTGAATGCGCAACGACCCATCCGAATCCCACAACCCCCTTCGACGCCGCCTGCTGGGCGGACTGGCCGCCCTGCCCCTGGCTGGCGCCACGGGACCGGCCCTGGCACAGGCCGGGCGCCAGTATCGCATCGAACTGGTGATCTTCGAGCATCGCACGGACGAGAGCCGTCGGCTGCAGATGGAGCTCGCCGCGCCGCGCGAGGCCATGCTCGGCGAATCCGAACTGGGCGGGCGGATCTATCGCGACTCACGCAAGGGCTTTGAACTGCAACGCGTGGTACGCCGGGTGGAGGACTCCGGCGCCGGGCGCATCCTGGCGAGCCTGGCCTGGGATCAGACTGGACGCGACCACGCCTCAGCCCCCTGGCTGCGAGTGCAGCAGGGACGGCGAATCGGTACGCGTGATCTTCTGCGCGACGAGGCCGACCGGATGCCGCGTCCGCTCATGGAGGAACAGGACGAACGCTTCGAGCTGGAGGGCCGGCTGCGTATCTGGGTGGGGCGATTCCTGCACCTGGAAACCGACCTGATCTACCACGTCGAGGAACCGCAGGGGGACCAGCCGCCGCGCGCGATAACGGTACGCGGCAGCCAGCGCATGAACTCCGGCGACGAACTGTTCTACCTGGACCATCCGGTGATCGGCATGATCGCCCGCGTCACCCGCATCGATCGCAGCTGACCCGCAGACTGGGAGGCCGGCCAGCGCGCCTCAGCGCCACTGCGGCGTGGTCTCCCAGCTCATCCATTGCTGGAAGGCCGCCATGCCGAGGTCTTCGAACAGCAACTGCAACGCACTGCGCCGCGGCTTGAACTCCACCATCTTCTCCACACCGATCACGTCGCGCGCCACGCTGCGGTCCGTGCCGATGCCATCGATCAGGCCGAGCTCCACCGATCGATCGCCCGTCCAGATCAGGCCGTTGAACAGATCGTCGTGTTCGACCAGACGATCGCCACGACCGGCACGCACCACCTCCACGAACTGCTCGTGCACGCCCTGCAGCACCCCGTCGAGGTGATTCACATGGTCATCGTCCAACGGCAGGAACGGGTCCAGGAACCCCTTGTTCTCGCCGGCGGTAAACAGCCGTCGTTCCACACCGATATTGTCGATCAGATCCACGAGCCCGAAGCTGTCCATGCGCACGCCGATCGAACCCACCATGCTGGCCTGGCTGGCATAGATCTCGTCCGCCGCTACCGCGATGTAATAGGCCGCCGAGGCGCCCACATCCCCAATGACCGCATACACGGGGATATCCGCGTGCTTCTCCTTTAGCCGCAGGATCTCATCGTGCACGTTGGCGGCCTGCACCGGGCTTCCGCCCCCGCTGTTGATACGCAGCATTACCGCCTGGGTGCCATCCGCCTCGAAGGCCTCTTTCAGCACCTTGGAGATGTCCTCGGCATTGGCCGCCGCGCTGGAGGCAATCAGCCCCTCGACTTCGACCACGGCAACGTGTTCGGCGGGCTCGCGTTCGCTCTCGAACATCCCCGAAAGCCCCAGATCGCCGCCGCGCACCAGGATCAGCAGCGCGACCAGGTAGAAGAAGAACAACAGCTTGAAGAAGATGCCCCAGCGTCGGGCCCGGCGTTGTTCGATCACCTGTGCCTGGACCAGGTTCTCCAGGGCCTCGCGTTCCCAGCCCGGTTTATTCTCGTTCGCCCAGCCCATCGTGATTCCTTTTCTAAGTTGTACCTTCAGCCCGCCGGAACGCCTCAAGCAGCGATTCCAGATCCGGCTGCAAGGCCAGGGGGGATTCGTCACTCAGGCGTTCCGGCGAATGCACCCCGTGGGTGACAGCCACGGCCGGTACTCCTGCATGCCGCGCCATTTCGAGATCATAAACGCTATCACCGACCATGCGCGTCCGGGCCGGTTCCACCCCCGCGCGTCCCATCACGGACTGGAGCATCGTCGGATTCGGCTTCGACGGGTATTCGTCGCCCGTGGCAGTTGCCACGAAGTACCTGCCCAGACCGGTCGCCTCCAGGGCCTGGTCCAGTCCCCGTCGCGATTTGCTGGTCGCCACGGCCAGCAGGATCTCGCGCGCATCCAGCCAGTCGAGCAGGTCGCTCACGCCGGCGAACAGCGGGGTCTCCGGGGCATCGTCAGCCGCCAGATAACACTCGCGATAGGTGTCGGAAAAGTGCTGCACGAACGCATCATCGGCGTCCGGGTAGAGCTCGCGGACCGCCGCCTGAACCCCGAGCCCGATAATATTGCGCAGCGTCGCCTCGTCCCGCACCGGGGCACCGGTATCCTTCGCCGCACGCTGCAGGCAGTGCACGATCCGGCGAGGCGAGTCCATCAGCGTTCCATCCCAGTCAAACACAACCAGGCGCAGGTCGCCCTCCTCCGGTGGCAGCAACGGGGTCATCATGCGTCGTCCTCGCCTCCGGCATCCAGGCTCGCGAGCACCGCGGTCAGCTCGTCCGGCAACGGGGCGGAGAAGATATGTCGCTCGCCGTCCGCCGACTGGTATGCCAGTGCCTGTGCGTGCAGGAACAGCCGTTTCAGCCCATGGCGCCGCAGGCTGCGATTGGCATCCGGCAAGCCGTAGTCGTGATCGCCCCCCACCGGATGGCCGATCGACTGACCGTGGACGCGAATCTGGTGCGTGCGGCCGGTCCCGATCTTCACCTCCGCCAACTGGAAGGCACCGTGCGCCTCCAGCGGCACAAAGACGCTCCGGGCTTCCCGTGCCCGCGGTCCGTCGCTGTCGGTCTCGCCCGCACGCATCCGGCGGCGGCCGTCTTCCTGTCGGCCACTGGCGACCGGGGCATCGCATTCGATGGTCTGTCCGCCCGCGAACTGCCCCACCAGCAGCGCCAGGTAGCGCTTGTCGACCCGCCCTTCACGCAGCGCGGCATGGAACTCTTGCAGCGCCGAGCGGCGCTTGGCCAGCAGCAGGCAGCCACTGGTCTCGCGATCCAGGCGGTGCCCCAGTTCCAGCTCGATATCCGGCCGCAACTGGCGCATCGCCTCGATAATGCCAAACGCCAGCCCGCTCCCGCCGTGCACCGCCAGGCCGGATGGCTTATCCAGCACCAGCACATCGTCATCCTCGTGGATAATCGCCCGCCGCAACCGGTCCAGTACCTTCGGCGGGATCTCGCTGCTGGCTGCCTCCGGTCGATCCAGATCCGGCACCCGGACCTCGTTGCCGACCGCCAGGCGCTTGTGTGCCTTGGCCCGGCGCCCATCCACCCGCACGGCACCCTGACGGACCAGGCGGTAGATCAGGCCCTTGGGCACGCCCTTCAGTTCGCGGAGCAGGAAGTTGTCGAGCCGCTGACCGTCACCACGCTCGGTGACCTGGAAGGTACGTGGGCCGGAGGGTTCGCGCGTTGCTTTCATGGCGCGGGATGCTACCGGAGCTGCGCTCACCGGGCTACTGTACCCATCCCCCTTGCGGGCGGAAAAACTTGCCCGGACGGGGGGTTATGCCCTACATTGGCCCACGGTACGTTGCTGTGCTACGCCTGCAACGCGCCTCGAATCACCCGCCGCTTCGATCCACAGGCTGAACGCAGCCTCCGGTCGAAGGGCCATCGCCACAAAGCGACACTGTGACGCTATTTCTTCTAACCCAGTCCTGTCTCCCCGGCTACGCCTCCCGCAGGCGACTGATCCCGTGGTTGCTGGTGAACACCTGGCTGGCGCGTTGGCTTGTGCTACGCGCCGCCGCTGCGAGCACGCGTGCGCAAGCGTTGCCGTGCCGCCGCTCGATCGCCGCACCCCGGACCCCGATCTTCCCCGCCGGACGCCAGGACGCCCTACCGAGTCCAATGCATGAAACGCATCCTGATCAATGCCACGCAGCCGGAAGAGTTGCGGGTCGCCATGGTCGACGGCCAGCGGCTGTACGACCTGGATATCGAACTGCCTTCGCGCGAACGCAAAAAGGCGAACATCTACAAGGCCAAGATCACCCGCGTCGAACCGAGCCTGGAGGCCGCGTTCGTCAACTTTGGTGCTGATCGCCACGGCTTCCTCCCGTTCAAGGAGATCGCTCATTCCGCGGTTGGCGCCCCTGCCGACAGCGACAAGCCAATCCGCGACTTCCTGAAGGAAGGCACGGAACTCCTCGTCCAGGTAGAAAAGGAAGAACGCGGCAACAAGGGTGCCGCGCTGACTACCTACATCAGCCTGGCCGGCCGCTATCTGGTCCTGATGCCCAACAACCCGAAAGCCGGCGGAGTCTCGCGCCGCATCGAGGGCGAAGACCGCGCCTCCCTGCGTGACGCACTCTCCGGACTGACGATGCCGGACGGCATGGGCGTAATCGCCCGGACCGCGGGCGTCGGGCGTACCACCGAAGAGCTCCAGTGGGATCTGGATTACATGACTGCCCTGTGGGCGGCGGTCACCGAAGCGGCGGAAAAGGCCAAGACCCCGGCGCTGATCCACCAGGAAAGCAACGTCATCATCCGCGCCCTGCGCGACCACATGCGCAACGACGTCGGCGAGGTCATCATCGATGACAACGACGTGTACCAGCAGGCCGAGGAATTCGTTCGTCTGGTCATGCCCAACAGCCTGCGCAAGCTCAAGCGCTACGATGACCCGGTCCCGCTGTTCAATCGTTACCAGATCGAGAGCCAGATCGAGAGCGCATTCGATCGCGACGTCACCCTGCCCTCCGGCGGTGCGCTGGTCATCGACCACACCGAAGCCCTGATCTCCATCGACGTCAACTCTGCGCGCTCGACCAAGGGTGGCGACATCGAGGAGACCGCCTTCCACACCAACCTGGAGGCGGCGGAAGAAGTCGCGCGCCAGTTGCGCATCCGCGACCTGGGCGGCCTGATCGTGATCGATTTCATCGACATGAACGCCAACAAGCACCAGCGGGAGGTCGAAAACCGCCTGCGCGAAGCGCTGGAGATGGATCGTGCCCGGGTCCAGGTCGGGCGCATCAGCCGCTTCGGCCTGCTGGAGATGTCGCGCCAGCGCCTGCGTTCGTCGCTGGGGGAATCCAGCCAGAACACCTGCCCGCGCTGCCAGGGTCACGGCCAGATCCGTAGCGTGGAATCCCTCGCCCTGTCGATCCTGCGATTGATCGAGGAAGAGGCGATGAAGGACCGCACGGGCCTGGTGATGGGTCAGGTCCCGGTCGACGTGGGCACCTTCCTGCTGAACGAGAAACGCGAATCGATCAACGACATCGAGGATCGCCACAAGGTCGACATCAGCATCATCCCCAATCCGCAGTACCTCACCCCACGCTTCGAGGTCC
The DNA here is from genome assembly GCF_000377825.1 of Thioalkalivibrio sp. AKL9. Taxonomy (NCBI): domain Bacteria; kingdom Pseudomonadati; phylum Pseudomonadota; class Gammaproteobacteria; order Chromatiales; family Ectothiorhodospiraceae; genus Thioalkalivibrio; species Thioalkalivibrio sp. AKL9. The sequence continues at coordinate 139,239 of NZ_KB905104.1, forward strand.
GCCGCGTGCGCGGCGACGAACGCGAAGAGACGATCAGCGACCGCGGCTCGCACGAACTGGTGGAGACCACCGAGGACGAGAGCGATCCGCATCAGGAGCGCCGCAGCAAGGTCGAGAAGCCGCTGGTCCAGGGCGTCAAGATGACCGGGCCGGCCCCGGTCAGCGACAGCGCACCCTCCGCACCGGAGACGTCACAGCCGGTAGCGAAGCCCGGATTCTTCACACGCATCTGGTCCTCGCTGTTCCCCAACGCGCGTCCGGCGGACGGACCGGAAGATGATCAGGAAGACAGCCGCAAGGGCGGAGGTCGCGGGCGCGCCGGCGAAAGCAACCGCGGCGGCAAGGGCAGCGGCCGCGGGGGCAGTCGGAAAAAGGCCGACAACGGCGGCCGCAATACCGGCGACAAGCGTGACGACACCGACAAGGGCAAGAAGGGCGCACCCGACAAGACGGATAGTGCCAAGGGCAATGGCACCAAGCCCGATGGTGCCAAGGGCCGTTCCCGTCGTGGCGGCAAGAAAGATGCCGATGCCGCGAAGGGCACGAGCAACGAATCGCCGAAACAAGCCGCCGAAGGCCGGACGCCTGACAACAGGGGAGCCGAGAAGTCCGCAGACTCGAAACCGGCCGAAAAGCCGGCCGAGAAGCCAGCACGGGACAAGGACGAGACCGCCACGAGCGTAGCCGCGGACACTCCTGCGGGTAACGGACCGGAGAAGTCGGACGAGGATGACGGCAGCAAGGGTCGCAGCACCCGTTCCCGCCGTTCCCGTCGCGGCGGCCGGCGTCGTGGCGGTCGTGGACGTTCTGGCGAGAACGCCGGCGAAGCCGGCACCGACGGTGCGCAGAACACTGCAAACGAGGGTTCCGCTCCGGAATCCGGCAGTGATACGGCCGCCCCGGACTCAGCCCCCGCGGCCGACACCGGAAAGACGCAGGCTGAGACGCCCAAAGAAGTTCAGAACCCCGAGTCCTCTGCCCCAACCAAGGACGGTGGCGAGAGTACCCCGCCACCGGAAAAGGCCAGCCCCGACGATGGTGCCCCCAAGGACGCCGCACCCACCAAGGGGCGTAGCCGCGGTGGTCGCGGCCGCAAGCCGGCCCCGGCCTCCGCAGATACCTCCACGGGCGAAGTGAGTTCGGGCTCCAGCGAGCCGAACACCCCGACGGAAAGCCAGCCGGCCGTTTCCGATTCCCGGGATCCGGCCCCAAAAGCGGAGCCAGCTGCGAAGCAGGACGCGGCGGACACCACAGGCCAAAGCGACAAGGCCCCGGCCAAGCGCCCGGCCCGGGCCAAGAAGGCCGCAGCCGATGCCGGGGATGCCGCGAGCAAGACCGATGCGGCCTCGACGGACCAGCCGGACACCGCTCCCAAGCCAAGAACCCGGCGGCCAAAAGCGACCAAGGCGGAGACCACCCCCACCGATGAAGGGGCCGCTGCTTCAAGGCCGGACGAAGTGAAAGCAGAAAAGCCTGCGGAGGCGAAAGACGACAAACCTGCCGCGCCCAGGCCCACTGCCGAGCCAGCGGAACCGGCCGCGGAAAGCCCGAACCGAAAAGGCGACGACTGACAGGACGAGGTCCCTCGTCCAACCAAAAAGGGCCCGCCTGTTGGCGGGCCCTTTGTCGTTCTGGCCTCGGGATTCCGAATGGATGATCTTCCAGAAGGGTCAGACCGACGCCTTTGGCGCGGCTTGAACGCGACCTTGCGCCAGTCGACTCCGGCATCGACTCCTGCGCCCGGTCCGCCACTCGCCCGGCAGTGCTGTCAGGAGGCCTTCAACGTGTGGCGATCGCGGATATGTTCCAGCAACCCATCCGCTGCCGCTTCCACCAGGTCCATGACGTGCACGAACCCTTCGCCCCCGCCGTAGTACGGGTCCGGGACTTCGTGTTCGCCGAACTGTGGCGCAAAATCCAGAAACCGCAGCAACTCCGCCCGCGCATCTGCCGGACGGATGCGCTCGGCATTGCGGTAGTTCGCGTCGTCCATGGTCAGGATGTAATCGAACTCCAGGAAATCCTCGGGCTCCAGCCGACGCGCGCGCAGATGTTCCAGATCGTAGCCGCGCGAGCGCGCCTCCTGGCGGGCCCGGCTATCCGCCTTCGCCCCCACGTGATACCCGGCGGTTCCGGCCGAATCGACCTCGATGGCCTCGCTCAGTCCGTGTTCGCGCACCCGCGCCTCGAACACTCCATGGGCCATCGGCGAGCGACAAATATTACCCAGGCAAACCATCAGTACACGTATCTTCGACATCGCTCCACAGTCCGAATCGCGAAAGGCATCAGGATAACAAACCGGGCATCCTGGGCGGGCCGTTTCATTCCGCGCCCTCCGGTATGCCATGCTGAGGCTTTGCATCACGAGATCCATTGATGGTCGACCTTGGCGGTCCGCGCATTCCCGGCTGGACACCCCCCGGCAATGTGACCAGTGGGGCGGGCACCGGAACGCAACAATCCCTCCAGACCGGAACGCGCATCGAGGTTCGTGTCCTGGACGTACTTGCCGATCGCGGGGTGCGGCTGCGTCTCGAACCCTCCCCGGGGCGCAGCGGCGCATCGACCGCGACACGCCCCTCCCCCCCTGCCACGGTGGTCACCGCCCAGCTGACCGGCGCATTGCCCACGGCCTTGTTGAACCGACCCGGCTCGGGCGCTTCCGGCACCGCCATGCTGGCCGAGATCACCCGCACCGAGCCACGCCTGGAGGTCCGCCTGCTCCCCCTGACCATGGATCGCGCCGCACCCCGCCCCGCCAGTAGCGGCTCAGCGCCCAACCCGGCCCAGCAGTGGCTGGGACAAGAACTGCGTCTGCAGCTCCCCGGGGCTCGCCCACTGGGGCCGGCTCTGCATGGCCTGCTAACCCAGCCCTCCGGGACCGGGGCGCCAGCCACGAGCGCCATCGCCGGGGCCAAGGCCGCACCCGCACTGCACCGTATCCTGGAGCTCCTGCCCACCCCGGCCCAACTGGCACAGCCCGAGACCCTGCGCCAGCACGTCCAGCAATCGGGACTCTGGATGGAGGCCATGCTGGGGCATGCCGGACGCGGTCAAGGCCCGATGCATCCATTCGCGGCAGATCTCAAGGCCCAGCTGCTGCGTGCCGCAGACCAGGTTCGCCAAGCGGCGGACGCACGCCCTGCAGCGCAAGCACCCCCCGCCACCGCCTCGGCTCCCCCTGCCCCGGCCGCCCTGTCCGGACTTCTGGAGGGGCTCCTGAAACGTGTCACGTCGCTCCAGCTCCAGTCGCTGCAGTCCTTCGCAAGTGACGAGCCCGGCAACAGTCGCTGGTTATTCGAACTTCCGCTACGCAGCGAGCAGGGTATCCACGGCGTTTTCGGCGAGATCCACCGCGAAGGCGGAAGCGACGACGAAGCCGAAGCGCCCTGGTCGATTGTGTTGACGCTGGATATCGGTGACCTCGGCCCGACGCGGATCGCCCTGGCATCGCGCAATGGGGGCGTCAGCGTGCACTTCACCGCACCCGAGGCCGATACTGTCACTCGACTGCGCAGCGAAATGGCTTATCTCCTCGATCGGCTGGGCGAGCGCGACCTGACGGTGACGGGGCTTTCGGTACGTCAGGGCGAGGTCGATACGGACCCGCGCCCCACGAATTCGCATCGCATGCTGGACGAACAGGCCTGAGCCGATGGCACGAAAGGATCATGGGGACCGAACGCCCGACCGCGGCCCATCACCGGCCAAGGCGGTCGCACTGGAATGGGATCGTCGGCAGGCGCCGCGGATCACAGCCAGCGGCTCGGGCCTGACGGCCGAGGCCATCCTGCGCATTGCCGAGGAACACGGAATCCCGCTGCATCAGGACCCGGCCCTGAGCGAGGCGCTGGCGCAGGTCCCCGTCGGCAGCGAGATCCCGGAAGAGCTCTACGTCGCAGTCGCGGAGATTCTCGCCTTTGTGTTCCTGCTGGCAGGGATCACACCCGACGACCGGGGAAGTGGGTATCAGGCCCCCTCGCGCCAGTCCAGACCGGACCGCGAAGGGCCGGACCGGGACTCATGAACGCCCGGCGAACCCGGAACCGCCGGCATTCCCGGAGCCGTGCAGGCTGAACAACAAGTCGAGTTCGGTCGAAGTAAGTCCGCAACGCCGACGGACCTCCTCACGACCCAGCCCCTGCTGGATCAGAAGAATCGCCTGCTCGTAGGCACCGCTGTCGCCTTCGCGCGCGCGTAGCTCGCTGTGCTGGTCATGCAGGCGTTCCAGGGCACGCTGTACCGAGGCCTGTGCCTGCCCATGGGTCGCAACCCCTTCCGACAGGGCCTTCATGGCCCCTTGCAGGGCCATCACCGAGGTGGCCTGGCGCTGATAATCCTGGCGCAGGGCCGCCAACTGCCGACGCAACAGAATCACGAGCCCCACGGCAAATCCGGCGACGATGGTCGCCAGCAACGCAATCAACGCGGCGAGCCAGATCAGCATTCCCTCTCCCATTGCCTGCACACTCCTGAAACCCGAGGCCTGCCGATTGTCGCGTGATTCGTGAGGGCGTGACCAGCCATGGCGAAAAACTCGGACACGGAACCGCGCCCGGACCGAGTGGGTGCCGGTCACCGGGGCGTTCAGGCGTAGTCGTCGATCAGGCCGCGCCGCTGGCGACGTTCTTCCTTGCGCGGCGGACGCTGCTGGGTTGGACGCACTGCGGGACGAAACACCGGATCGCGGTCGTGGTCGTCGCTCAAACTGCGCCCGGGAACGGTGGTATGGACCGGTCGAACAGTCCGGTCCGGCTGGAGTTCGTCGACCATGGCTCACCTCCCGGCTTGCGCCTCATGGTCCTCGTCTGTTCACTGTAGACCCGATGTGCGCGGCTACAGTTCGCGCAATTGCGCCCACTCGTCGTCCGATAGCAGCCTGTTGAGGTCCACCAGGATGGTGAGGCCCTCCTCGGTGCTGGTCACGCCCTGGATAAAGCGGCTGCTGTCATCGTTACCCACCTCGGGCGCCGGCTCGACCGAATCCGGGGAGATCCGCACGACCTCCGAGACGGAATCCACCAGAATCCCCACGTTCTGATTGTCCACATCGATGATCACGATGCGCGAGGCCTCATCCGATTCGCGATCATCCAGCCCCATACGCCGCCGGGCGTCAATGACCGTAACGACATTGCCGCGCAGGTTGATGATCCCGAGGATGTAGTCCGGCACGCCCGGTACCGGGGCGATCTCGGTAACCTTGAGCACCTCCTGAACCTGCAGAACGTCGATCGCATAGGTTTCCTCCGCGAGACTGAAAGTCACATACGGAGCGGTGTCGGCCTTGGTCATGGCTTCTACGTCTTGTGCGCTGCTCATGTCATCCTCGATATTCCGTGCCGGCGGGGGCCGCCCTGTAGTGTCGTCTTGACCGGGTTATCGGCCGATTACCGCCATGCTTGAATGGCACCGGCCGGGATCAGTCCCAGCCACCCTCGTCGAGGGTGCGGTCCAGCGCCTCCAGGTCCAGCAACGTCGCCATCTTCTCGCGTTCCACGCCGGCCAGCCAGGGCAGGCGCCGGCGCTGGCTGCGCCAGCGCAACGACTCCGGATGGATCACCCGGGTGCCGTGAATCGCGCGGCAGGCCAGCGCGAACCGCGAACCCGCGAGGAACACCACCTGCCGGGCCGTATCCGGCTCGTAATCGCGATCTTCCGGTGTCACCACGGCGGCCAGGTCAATCAGCTGCACCCGCCCCTGCTTGGTATCCGCCAATCCAAGGTACCAGACCGAATGATTCGGGGTGGGCCGCACTTCCAGGCTGTCCAGCGGCGTCACCCCGCCCAGCGCATGTAGCGGCGCCAGCAGGGTCAGATTGCCAGCCTCGATCACGAGGGCCGAAAACGGCTGCTCGGGCCGCGCATACTCGCGCTCCGCCGGATCGGCCGGTGGGGCTGGTGGGGTCGAGGCCACTACCGGCGCCGGGAGGTCCACCGCGTCTGCTTCACGGACCGGGGCTTCCAGCTCCACTACGGGCGCCGCTTCTTCTACCGGTGGCCGTGGCTCCAGGATATCCGGTCGCAGAAGCGGCCGAACGGGCTCCGGCTCGTCCAGCAGGCTGCCGAAGTAGTCATCCAGCGCCTCCGGCTCGGCCTTAAGGGCCAGGTTGTCGACTATGGAACGTTTCATCCGCGTCGCCTCCGTTCATGGGGTTCGGACAGCCGGCCACCAATGGCCTCCAGCAGATCCGAGTAGGCAAGCACGCCCCGGGCGTCCGGGATCATGAAACACAGCGGCTGCCCGGCACTGGAGGCATCACGGAATTTCGTGTCCACCGGGATTACACCCGGCCAGACGTCGTCGCCGTACAAACGGCGCAGTTCCGACAAGGCCTCGTGCGCCGCCCGCGTTCGACGGTCGAACAGGGTCGGAATAATTCGGTACGCCAACTCGGACTTGCGCGATTTCTGTACCATTTTCAGCGTATTGATCATTCGTTCCAGCCCCTTCAGGGCGAGGAACTCGGTCTGCACCGGCACCAGCAGTTCGTCACAGGCGGCCAGGGCATTGACCATCAGCACACCGAGCATCGGCGGGCAATCCAGCAGCACGTAGTCGTACTGGTCCGAGATCTTCTCCAGCGCGTGACGCAGCACCAGCCCCATGCCACTGCGGGTGCCCAGCTGGCGATCCAGCGTTGCCAGCGCGGTACTCGCGGTCAGTAGGTCCAGCCCCGGGAACCGGGTCTCGCGGATCAGACCATTCGGGTCTGGATCCGCACCCTCGGCGCACTGGCTGAAAAGCTCGTACACCCCGCGCGTGGCGGTCTCCGGATCATGGCCGAAATACGCGGTCAGCGATCCGTGCGGGTCCACATCCACCAGCAGCACGCGTTGCTCCGGGCCCGACAGCAGGCCGCCCAGCGTCACCGTGGTGGTGGTCTTGCCCACACCGCCCTTTTGGTTCGCAACCGCCCAGACCTTCATGGTGTGTCTCCATCCGTCGGGAGCGGTGCGGGCGGAAGATCCTCGCGCAGGCGCTCCGGTTCCTGCGCGCCCTCGGCGCGCGGACGCGCCCCGGGCAGTACCACGATGGACACGCGCCGGTTCTCGGCCCGTCCCTCCGCGGTGTCGTTGCTGGCCGCCGGCCGGTGCTCGCCATAGCCAAGGGCGACCAGATTCTCCGGATCGACCCCGACCTCCTCGAACACGCTGACCACCGCGGCCGCCCGTCCGGACGAAAGCTCCCAGTTCGACGGATAGATCGCGGTCTGGATGGGCACATTGTCCGTGTGTCCCTCCACATGAACGCGCGAGACACGTGGCGCCAGAATCCCGCCAACCTCTTGCAGAAGAGCTTCCGCCTGCGGGTTCAGGGTCGCCGCCCCGGACGCAAACAGCAGACGGCTGGTGATCTCGATCTCCAGCCAATAGGCCTCGCGCGTCACGCGCAGGTCGCCATCCTCGATCCATTGCGCCATCGCCTGTTCGATCTCGCGCGCGGTATCCGCCAGTTCGTCCAGGAACGCCTGCATCCCAGCGTCGTCCGGGCCCTCGTCAAGCATCCCGCTCAAAGCCATGTCGATGGGCTGCGGACCCTCTTCCACCAGACCCGGCTGGACCTCGATAGGCACCAGGGCACGCAGATCCTGCGGTGTACGTTCCCGGGCCACGGTGGGATCCCCGACCTGAATCGGGTCGGCCTGCATCGGTGCGCGGAAGGCGTCCACGAGCGACTCGGACAGCACCCGGTACTTGCCGTCGTCCACCGAGGAGATGGCGTACATCACCACGAAGAACGCCAGCAGCAGTGTGACCAGGTCCCCATAGGGGATGGCCCAAGCCTCGTGATTCTGGTGTTCTTCCGCCCGTTTGCGTCGCGCCATGGTGACCTCACTCGTGGATGAAGCCACTCAGCTTGCTTTCGATGTTCCGCGGGTTTTCCCCTTCCGCAATGGCGATAAGACCTTCCATCAGCATTTGCTGGTGTTGCGAACGGTTCTGAATAATCGACTTCAACTTGTTGGCCACCGGCAGGAACAGCAGGTTGGCCGAGGCAATGCCGTAGATCGTGGCGACAAAGGCCGCCGCGATGCCCGCCCCCAGCTTGCTCGGATCCGCGAGGTTCTGCATCACTGCCATCAGGCCCATCACCGCGCCGACAATCCCCAGGGTCGGGGCATAGATCCCCATGCTCTCGAAGATCTTCGCGCCCTGCAGGTCGAAGTGCTCGCGGTTGTCGAGGTCGGCCTCCATGATCTGGCGAATGGTCTGCGGTTCACTACCGTCCACCAGCAGTTGCAGCCCCTTGCGGGCAAAGCCGTCGGTCTCCTCGTCGGCCAGCGTCTCCAGGCCTAGCAGGCCTTCCTTGCGCGCGACATGCGACCACTCGACGATCTGCTCGACCGTCGCGCGATTGTCGACCTTCGGTGGCTTGAAGGCCCACGGCAGGATGCGCATACCGTGCATGAACACCGACAGCCGTGCCTGCACCAGGGTCGCCCCCAGGGTTCCCAGCACCACGATCAGGAAGGCCGCGGCATTCCATAGCGCGCCCAGGCCACTGCCCTTGGCAATGCTGCCCCCGAGAACCGCCACCAGCCCCAGGGTAATCCCGATGAGGCTCAGGATATCCATGTCAGCAGAACCCCTTCACCAGTGCGGGCCCGATTTCGGGCAGCGGGTACACATGATCGGACAGGCCGGCCTCGGCCACTGCCGCCGGCATCCCGTACACCACGCAGGTCGCCGCATCCTGCGACCACACCTGCGCACCGGCGCCCTTCAGCGCCCGCGTGCCTTCGCGGCCATCGGCGCCCATGCCGGTAAGGATCACGGCAAGCACCTGCCCTCGCAGCGCCTCCACAGCGGAACCGAAGGCCGCATCCACGCTCGGCTTGTAGATGGTGCCCAGAGGGCTCTCCGCAATTCGCACATGCGTCTGGCTGCCGCGTTCCAGGGTCATCTGCATCCCGCCCGGCGCCAGCAGCGCCACGCCCGGCTTCAGCACGTCGCCGTCCTTCGCCTGACGGACTTCGATATTGCACATGGCGTTCAGGCGTTCGGCGAAGGCCGGGGTAAAACTGGCGGGCATGTGTTGCACCAGCAGGATCGGCAGCGGGAAATTCGCCGGGAGCGGCTTCAGCACCTCCTGCAGCGCCACCGGACCGCCGGTGGAGGTACCAATCAGCACTGCGCGCAACTGCCGTAACGGCGTCGGCGGCCGGGTACTGGCAACCGCCGGAGCCGGCTTGCGCGCATCGGCCGCCGCCTGACGGTCCGTCTCTTCGCGGCGCGCGGACGGACGGGCTTCCCGCGCAGGCGTGGTCGTGCCCGGGGCACTGACAGAGCGCGCCCGGCTGCGTGACAACGAGCGCACACGGCGCCGAAGCAGCATGCGTGCGCTGTCCTCGTCCCCGGCCATGTCGCTGAAGCGCTTGGGAAGGAAGTCCACCGCACCGGCCTCCAGCGCATCCAGGGTCGCCTGGGCTCCCTCGGTGGTGAGACTGGAGAACATCAGGATCGGAAGCGGACGCTCGGCCATGATCTTGCGCACCGCCGTGATGCCGTCCATCACCGGCATCTCGATATCCATGGTCACGACATCGGGATCGAGCTCCCGGACCTTGGCGATCGCCTGCTCGCCATTCTCGGCCGAACCCACGACCTCGATGCCGGAATCGGAATCCAGGATCTCGGCGATACGCCGACGAAAGAACCCCGAGTCGTCAACCACCAGAACCCTGATCGGCATCCTCAGCCCTCGCTCGAGCGCGACGCGCGGCGCGGTCGACCGGACATTTGCAGTTGCCGCATCAGGATGGTCACCAGGTCGGAGACGTCGAGGATCAGGGCGATGCCGCCATCACCGGTGATCGTCGCTCCCGCCAGGCCCTTCACACCTTGCAGATTCTGGCCGAGCGGCTTGATCACCACCTCTTCCTGCCCCACGAGATCATCCACTACCAGCCCTACCTTGCGGTCGGCGGTGTGGACCACCACTACGTGGGCATCCTTGCGCGCCTCGGGCTCGTGCCCAGGCTTCAACCAGCGCTTGAGGTAATGAACAGGCAGGGCGTGCTTGCGCACCATGATGACTTCCTGATCATCCACGTAATTCGTCTTGGTCAAATCCAGATCCAGGATCTCGGAGACCGAAGCGAGCGGGATCGCAAAACGCCGGCCGTCCAGAATCACCATCAGCGCGGGCAGGATCGCCAGGGTCAGGGGCAGCTTCACCCGCAGCGTGGTCCCTACGCCGATCTCGGAATCGATCTCGATGGTGCCGTTGAGCTGCGAGATCTTGGTCTTGACGACGTCCATGCCAACCCCGCGGCCGGAGACGTCCGAGATCTCGGTCTTGGTGGAGAATCCGGCCATGAAGATCACGTTGAAGGCCTCGCGATCGGTCATGCGTTCGGCCATAGCGGGCTCCATCAGCCCCTTCTCCACCACCTTCCGGCGCAGGGCCTGTGGATCCATGCCACCGCCGTCGTCCTTGATCAGCAGTGCGATGTGATCGCCCTCCTGCGCCGCACCGAGCACGACCGTACCCTTGCGCGGCTTGCCCGCCGCCTCGCGCACATCGGGCGTCTCGATGCCATGGTCCACAGCATTCCGCACCAGATGCACCAGCGGATCGGACAGGGCCTCGACCAGATTCTTGTCGAGGTCGGTTTCCTCGCCGAAGATCTCCAGTTCGATCTCCTTGCCCAGATTCCGCGACAGATCGCGGATCACTCGAGGGAAGCGATTGAAGACCTTCTTCACCGGCTGCATGCGGGTCTTCATCACCGAGGTCTGCAGGTCGGAGGTCACCAGTGCCAGCGAACTGATCGCCTTGCCCAGTTCGTCGTCGACATGCTGCGAACGCAGCATGCTCAGCCGGTTTCGCACCAGAACCAGCTCGCCCACCAGGTTCATGATCTCGTCCAGCCGCTCGGTATCCACACGCACGGAGGTCTCGCCCTGTGGAGCCGGGCGCCCCCCGGCCTCGGCCCCGCCGGCGCGGGCACCACCACCGCCCTGCCCACCGGCGGCAGCCGGCTCCGGCGTTACTGCTTTTTCCGGCTCGGGCGCCGCGGCCGCGGGCTCGGTCGGCAGTGGATCCGCAGGGGCGTCCGCAGCCGGTTCGGGCGATGCCGGACCCCCGCCCTTGGCCTGCAACTCGTCCAACAAATTCTCGAACTCGTCGTCGCTGATCAGATCACCGCCCGAGTCATCGCTGGCCCCGGCGCCGCCCGACACAGCCGCGTCCACGGGTGCCGGGGCACCGTCACCATGCAACGTATCCAGCAGGGCCTCGAACTCGTCGTCCGTGATCTCCTCCCCGCCGCCCACCATGGCGTCGCCGGGGGCCGAGGCCTGTGGCTCGGGGACGGGCTCCGGTTCAGGCGCGGGCGGCGCCGTGGTGGTATCTCCGGCCACGTCTTCGTTTTTTGCCATGCGCCGCAGGTCCTCGACCACCGCGGCATCGGCGGGGGTCGGGTCCACGCCGGAGCGCAGATCCCCGAACATGACGTTCAGGGAGTCCAGCACGCGGAGCATGGTGTCCATCAGATGGCTATCGGCCCGGCGCTCGCCGTTGCGCAGCAGATTGAAGACGTCCTCGGCGTGATGACACACCGTCACCAGCGGATCCAGGCTCAAGAACCCGGCGCCCCCCTTGATGGTGTGGAAGCTTCGAAAGACCGCATTCAACAGATCCCGATCGTCCGGATTCTGTTCCAGGTCGATGAGTTGCTCGTTGAGCCCCTCCAGCAGTTCCCCGGCCTCGATCAGGAAGTCCTGAAGGATTTCGTCATTGGGGTCGATGGCCATTCAGTCTCTCCGGTCCCGTGGCGCCAGTCGTATGGGGGGCACTGCTAGAAGCCCAGGCTTGATAGCAGATCGTCCACCTCGTCCTGTCCTTGAACGACATCTGCGCTGGAATCTTGAGTCTTGGGCACACTGGGGCCGTGGCCCTTGCGGTCCGCCTCGCGGTCTTCTTCGCCACGCTCCAGGGACGCTTCGGCCGCTTCGACCTGCTCCATGCGCCCGCTGGAGAGCCGAATCAGGGTAACGAGGTTCTCTTCGAGGTCGGTCACCAGCTGGATCACGCGGCGAATCACCTGGCCGGTAATGTCCTGATAACTTTGTGCCATCAACACCTCGGAGAGCAGCCGCCGCAATTCCTCGGCGTCCTCGCCCGCCTGCCCGAAAAAGCTGTCCAGCTCACGCGCGAAATCGCGGAATTCGTCCACCGAGAGCTGCCGGTTGCGAAAGCGCGTCCATTTGGCGGTCAAGTCGGCCGCCTGCTGGCTGAACGACTCGGCGATCGGCAGGCTCGACTCGATGGCGCCCATCGTGGCGTGCGCGGCCTGCTCGGTCATGGTGACCACGTAGTTCAGGCGTTCCTTCGCATCCGGGATCTCCGCCTGGGTCAGCTCTACCAGACGCGAGTCGCCACGGAAGCTTTGCAAGGCCTCGTGAAGGTCGCGCGTCAGCTTGCCCAGTTCGTCGAAGAGCTCGCGGTCGTATGGACGCGCTAGATCCTGCACCAGCGCGCGTGCCGCCGCGTCGTCGCCCGCCTCGAGCGTCTGCACCAGTTGCCGGGCCAGCTCGAGCTGGCCGTCGCGTGGGGGGTGTTCCTGTTCAGTCATGAGGAGCCTCTTGCTGGTACGGCGCCGAAGGAGCCGGGTCACGTCCACCCGCGCAAGCGAGACGGACGTCGTCCGTATTAATCACTGGGCGATGCTTAGCCCTGTGCTTCAATACGTTCGAAGATCTTGTCGATCTTTTCCTTCAGCGTTTCGGCGGTAAACGGCTTGACCACGTAACCGTTCACACCTGCCTCCGCAGCCTCCACGATCTGGTCGCGCTTGGCCTCGGCCGTCACCATCAGCACCGGCATCGACTTCAGGTTGGCATCCGCCCGGACGGCCTTCAGCAGGTCGATGCCCGGCATGTTGGGCATGTTCCAGTCGGTAATCAGGAAGTCGAAGTCACCATTTTGCAGCATCGGCAGCGCGGTGCTGCCGTCGTCGGCTTCCTGCGTATTATTGAAGCCAAGATCGCGCAAGAGGTTCTTGATAATGCGCCGCATCGTGGAAAAATCGTCCACGATGAGAATTTTCATTCCCTTGTCCACACGTCACTCCGGGATTCGTAAGGTGAGTTTTAGAATAACTGCAAAGCCGCGCCGTCTTCGAGCCACGACCCCATGCGCGCGCGCAGCCGGATGACCGCCTGGCTGCGAATCTGGCTCACGCGCGACTCGGTCACGCCCAGAACAGCCCCGATCTCGCGCAGATTCAGTTCTTCGGTGTAATACAGCGACAGCACCAGGCGTTCGCGTTCAGGCAGATCCCCAAGGGCCTCGGCCAACTCCTCGCGAAACTCGCCAGCCTCAAGGCTACGCGACGGAGAGACTTCCTGCCCCTCGATCACACGATCGGCCCCGTCATCCCCGCCACCCAGATCGTCCAGCGCAAACAGATGGGCCCCGGCGTGGTCCTTGAGCATGTCGTAATAGTCATCGATCGCCACGTCCAGCTCGGCCGCCACTTCGCTCCCACGCGCCGCACGCCCCTCGCGGGCCTCGACACTCTGGATCGCGGCGGCAATACGCCGGCTGTTGCGATGCACCGAACGCGGCGTCCAGTCACTGCGACGCAATTCGTCGATCATCGCACCGCGGATGCGGATTCCGGCGTAGGTGGCAAAGGTCGCCCCCTGCCCGCCCTCGAACTGCCGCGCCGCCTCCAGAAGGCCGATCATGCCGGCCTGGATCAGATCATCGACCTGGACCGAGGCCGGCAGACGGGCCATCAGGTGGTGCGCGATGCGATGCACCAGTTCAACGTGATCGGCAATCAACTTCTCGTGTCCACCGGTCGCGGTGGACGTCGCCTGGTAGCCGGAAAGTCGATTACGCGTCGTCATCATGCACTCTGCAGCATTCGTTCCACGAAGAACCCGACGCCCCCGTGGTCACCCCCACCAACCGGCCAACGGTCCACCGTGCGTGCCAGTTCGGCAAACGCCTTGCCGGCCGGACTGCCGGGATACTGCTGAACCACCGGTGCCCTTTTCTGCACGGACTTGCGCAGATGTTCGTCCATCGGGATATAGCCGGCCAGATCCAGGACCACCTCCGGCAGGTAATTGCCACAGACGGTATTGAGTTTCTGCATCAGCCGCTCCGCACCCTCGCGTCCGCTGACCATGTTGGTGACCATGCGGAAACGCCGCAGCCCGTGGTCACGATGCAGCACCTTGATCAGGGCATAGGCATCGGTAATCGAAGCCGGCTCGTCGCAGACCACCACAAGGGTCTCCTGTACCGCCCGGCAGAACGAAGTCACCGACTCCTGCAGGCCTGCAGCAGTGTCCACGATCAGGACATCCAGCGGCTTGCGGTAGGCGCTGAAGGCATGGATCAAACCCGCGTGCTCGGCCGGCGTGAGATTCGCCATCGCCGCGATACCGGAGGCCGACGGGACCACCTTCACCCCGTCCGGCCCCTGAACCAGGACATCGTCCAGGCTGTCCACCGCGCCGGTCACCAGGTCGTGCAGGGTGCGCTCCGGGCGCATCCCGAGCAACAGGTCCACGTTGGCCAGGCCCAGATCCGCATCGAACAGCATCACCTCGCGGCCCAACCGGGCCAGGCCGACCGCCAGATTGACCGACACGTTGGTCTTGCCCACGCCGCCCTTGCCCGAGGCGACCGCAATGACCTTCAACGGCTTGTTAGTGCGTGGCATAACGCCCCTTTCCAACCGGCTGAATCAGTTCCAGTGTGGCCGGCTCGGCCCCCTGCGCCGGGCGCAGCGGCGAGCGCGAGCGTCGCGGCGCTTCCATTTCGGCCAGCCGTTCGGCGGCCCAGGTCTCGCGGGCATTGCCACCCGCCCGCGCACCCTCGGCATCGTCGTCCAGTGCCAGGCGGGTCAGATACCCCGTATCGACCCGGTGAAAATCCTCGGCGATGCGCTGGCCATCGCTTACGAACCCAAGCCCCAGGTGCTGGTCCAGCAGGACCGACAGGACCTCGCCCAGCTGTTCTGCCTCGTCCAGTTTGGTCAGCACTAGCGCCGAGGGATCCGCCTTGCGAAACGCGTCCAGCACCCGCCGCAAGGTACTGCCCTGGGTCGTGGCCGACACAACCAACCAGCTCTCGGCACGAATATCCGGCGGCAGATGCGCGAACAGCGACTCCTCCTCCACCGCGCGCGGCGCCTGCCCGGCGGTATCCACCAGGATCAGGTGGCCATCGTCCACGCGCCGCGCCAGATCGCGCAGCTCGCGCGCATTCTGCAGCACGCGCACCGAGATCCCCGCCATCTGCGCAAAGGCTTGCAGCTGCCGTGTGGCACCGATGCGCTGGCTGTCCAGGGTCACCAGCGTAACCGAATCCGGTCCCATCCGACGGATCTGGCGCAACGCGATCCGTGCCAGCGTGGTGGTCTTGCCGACACCGGTCGGCCCCACCATCGCCAGCAGCCCGCCCTCGTCCAGGATCGCCGGGCGATGCGTGGCAATCGCACCCGAAAGCCGCGCGCGGAGACGCTCCCAAGCCTGCTCGGGGGAGCTGTCATCGAGGATGCTGCCCGCCAGGCTGCGGGCCAGCGATTCACCGAAGCCGCGGTCGATCAGGCGGACCTTGCATTCGGCCGCCAGGGGGTGACGGGCCGCCCAGCGAGCCTCGTCACTCTCCGCATACTGACGCGTCATCAGGCTGCGCAGGTCACGCAACTCCTGGCGCATCGCGGTGAGCTCGGGATCGGCCGGCCACGAAGGGGCCGCCGAATTCGGGGCACGGTCGGCGGTTCGCGCCACGCGGGCCGGCTTTGCGGCCTCCGGCTCGCGCACCGGCTCCGAGGACTCGCCATCCTCCAGGGCGGCGACCACCTCCAACCAGCCATCCACCCGGCGACTGGAGAGGATCACGGCATCCTCTCCCTGTTGTTCGCGCACCTGACGCATGGCGTCGCGCATGTCCCGGGCCCGATATCGTCTGACATTCATGCTTTGATCTCCTGCGCCGCTCACGCGGCGGAACCCCTATGTATCATGCGGACTGCTTCGCCGTTTCTTCCTGACCGACCGTGGCCACTACCCGAATCCGCCGGTTGTCGGGGATCTCGGTAAACGCCAGGACGGTCAGGCTGCGAACCGCGCCGCGCAACCAGCCGGCAATCCAGGAACGGATCTCCGGTGCCACCACCAGGATCGCCGCTTGGCCGGCCGTCTCCTGGCGCCGCGCCGCATCCGCAACCGAACGCTGCAACCGTTCCGCCAGCCCGGGCTCCAGTCCAACCGTGCCACCCGAGCTGCCCTGCAGGGACTTATGCAAGAGCTGTTCCAGCGATGGGTCCAGGGCAATCAGTGGCAGCTCATCCTCCGGTCCCACAAGGTCCTGGACGATGGAGCGCGCCAGCGCGACGCGCACCGCAGCGGTCAAAGTGCCGGGATCCTGACTCTTCACCCCGTCGTCTGCCAGGGTTTCGGCGATCGTGCGCAGGTCGCGGATCGAGACCTGCTCGGCCAGCAGGTTCTGCAACACCTTCAGCACGATCGAAAGCGACAGGGTCTTGGGCACGAGGTTCTCCACCAGCTTCGGCGAATGCCGCGCCAGCTGATCCAGCAGGTGCTGTGCCTCCTCGTGCCCGATCAGGCGGTGGGCGTTCTCGCGGAACACCTGCGACAGATGCGTCGCAATCACCGTGGAACAGTCGACCACGGTATAGCCGGCGCCCTGGGCCTGGTCGCGATCCGACGGGTCGATCCACAGGGCATCCAGGTTGAAGGTCGGGTCCTTGGTCGGGGTGCCCGGCACGGTGCCGAAGACCTCGCCCGGATTGATCGCCAGTTCGCGGTCGGGGAATACCTCGGCCTCAGCCACGGTCACCCCCAACAGGCTGATCCGATAAGCGTTGGGACTGAGCTCCAGGTTGTCGCGGATGTGCACCGGCTGCAGCAGGAAGCCCAGCTCCTGCGACAGCTTGCGGCGCACGCCCTTGATCCGTCCCATCAACTGACCGTCCTGGGTACGGTCCACCAGCGGGATCAGGCGGTAGCCGACTTCAAGGGAAACCAGGTCCACCGGCGGGACGTCTTCCCAGGTCAGGTCGCGATCCTCCGAACGAGCCCCGCCTTCCTCTTCCTGCGGGATGCGCTCCACTTCCACCTCGGCCTCGCGACTCCGGCGCTTGAGCAGGTAGGCCCAGCCAAAGATCAACGCCGCCAGCCCCAGGAACACGGCGTTCGGCATGCCCGGCACGACGCCCAGCGCGCCGATCACGCCACCGGCGACGTACAGGACCCGCGGGTTGGAGAACATCTGCCCGTACACCTGCTGGCCCATGTCCTGGCTGCTGGTCACGCGGGTCACGATGATCGCGGTGGCGGAGGACAGCACCAGCGACGGGATCTGGGCGACAATGCCGTCGCCGATGGTCAGCAACACGTAGTTGGTCGCGGCATCGCCGATCGACATGCCGTGCTGCACCGCACCGATGGTGAGCCCGCCGATGATGTTTACGAACAGGATCAGGATCCCCGCGATGGCATCGCCGCGGACGAACTTGGAGGCACCGTCCATGGAGCCGTAGAAGTCCGCCTCGCTGGCAATCTCCTCGCGGCGCTTGCGCGCCTCTTCCTGAGTCAGGATGCCGGCGTTCAGGTCGGCATCGATCGCCATCTGCTTGCCGGGCATGGAGTCCAGGGTAAAGCGGGCGCTGACCTCGGACACACGCCCGGCCCCCTTGGTCACCACCACGAAGTTAATGATGATCAGGATCGCGAACACCACCAGCCCCACGGTGTAGTTGCCGCCGACCACGAAGTCGCCGAAGGCCTGGATGACCTTGCCAGCGGCATCCGTGCCGGTGTGGCCTTCCAGCAGGATTACGCGGGTGGAGGCGATGTTCAGCGCCAGGCGCAGCAGCGTGGCGACCAGCAACACGGTCGGGAAGACCGCGAATTCCAGCGGCCGCGGGGTGTACACCGCAACCATGATCACCACCAGCGACAGCGCGATATTGAAGGTGAACAGCACGTCCAGCGCCAGCGGCGGCAGCGGCAGCACCATCATCGAGAGCATCGCGATCAGCAGGATCGGCGCCCCCAGCCCCCACTTGCCCACGTTACCCAGACGGTCAAAGAAGGCCATTAGCGATCCCTCCGCGGGCCGCGTTGCTTGTCGGGGTCGAGATAGTCCTCGGGCACTGGAAGGTCATCCGGCATCTGCGCGTCGGCATCGGCCCGCTTGAGCTGGTAGACGTACGCCAGGATGCGGGCCACGGCCACGAACAGCCCGTTGGGCACTTCCTGGTTCAGATCGGTGGTGAAGTAGATGGCGCGGGCCACGCGCGGGGCCTCGACGCGGATGATCGCGTGTTCGTCCCCGACTGCACGGATCGAGGCGGCCACCTCGTCGACGCCCTTGGCCACCACCTTCGGTGCCGCCATGCGCGAGGCCTCGTAGACGATAGCCACGGCATAGTGGGTCGGGTTGGTGATGATCACGTCGGCCTTGGGGACCTCCTCCATCATTCGCCGCTGCGCCATCTCCTGCTGCAACTGACGGATCTTCTGCTTGACCTCTGGCTTGCCGTCGGTCTCCTTGTACTCGTCCTTGACCTCCTGCCGGGTCATGCGCAGTTGCTTCTGGTGATTCCACATCTGGAACGGCGCATCAATGGCGGCGACCACGATCAGGGCCGCCGAGACCGCGATGAAGGTTCCCAGAACCAGCTGGGCGGCATGGATGATGCCCTGATGAACAGGCTCGTAACCGAGCATCAGCAGCCGGTCGGAGAAGGTGGCCAGCACGGCGACCGCGACACTGCTGATCAGTACGAACTTGGCGAAGGTCTTGCCGAACTCCATCAGCCCCTGCCAGGAGAAGATTCGCTTGAGGCCCTTCCCGGGATTCAGCTTGGAGACCTTGGGCGCGGCGGCCTTCCAGGAAAAATTGGCGCCGCCGATCACGATCGGCGCGAGTACCGCGGCCACCACCAGTACGCCGAACAGAGGGAACAGGGTCCGCAGGGTGCGGAAAATCTCGTCGGCCAGATAGGGCAATAATAGCGACGAGTCGTAGGCCATCTCGCGTTCGAAATCCAGGCGACTGCTCATCTGTTCAGTAAGTTGCGCCCCCATGTTCGGGCCGTACATCAGCAGGAAGCTCCCGCCCGCCATCAGCACCAGAAAGGTGCTCAGCTCGCGCGAGCGCGGGACCTGCCCCTTCTCCTTCGCCTCGCGCAGGCGTTTCGGAGTGGGCTCTTCGCTTTTTTCCTGTCCGCTTTCGTTCTCGGCCATTTCAGAAGCCCATCCGGGTCTGCATCAGGTTGAAGGCCTCGAACATCAGTTCGCCAAAACGTTCCGGCAGGCCCGGCAGGATCAACATCATCAGCACGAACCCGATCAGGATCATCATCGGGAAACCCACCGCGAAGATGTTGAGCTGCGGGGACGCGCGGGTGATGACCCCCATGGAGATATTCACCAACAGGAGCGACGCAACCGCCGGCAATGCCACCAGCACCGCGCCCACAAACATCGTGGAGCCGAAGGCCACCAGGGCGTAGAAGGCCTCGGCGTTCAGACCGGTCGGGGCGATCGGCATGGTCTCGAAGCTGGTCAACATCAGCTCCAGAGCAATCAGATGGCCGTTCATTGCGAGGAACAGCAGGGTCGAGAAGATGACGAAAATGGTGGAGACCACCGGGACCTGCACCCCCTGGGCCGGATCCATGATGGAGGCAAAACCCAGGCCCATACCCAGTGCGACCACCTCGCCCGCCTGGGTCACGGCCGAGAACACCATCTGCAGAATAAACCCCATGAACACGCCGATCGCGACCTGGTGCAGGGTGACCAGCACGCCCTCAAGGCTCAACGGATCGATATCCGGCAGGACCGGGCCCTGCATGGCCACAAAGATCGCCAGCAACAGCGCCAGCCCCATGCGCACCCGCGCATTGACCGTATCCGCGCCGAAGATCGGCATGGCGACGAGCATGGCGCCAATGCGGGCGAACGGCCACAGGACCGCCCCCACCCACAGCACCAGCTGTTCCGCCGCCAGGGCCATGCCTACCCCACCATCCCCGGCGCACTCTCGTAGAGGCGCTCGGTGTAGTCGATCAACAACGCCAGCATCCAGTGCCCGCTGATCAGCAGCGCCGCGAACATCGCCAGCAGCTTGGGGATGAACGACAGGGTCATTTCCTGTATCTGGGTCGCTGCCTGCAGCATCCCGATGGTCAGACCCACGGCCAGCGCCGTCAGCAGCGGCGGCGCGGCTAGCAGGACCACCACGGTTAGTGTCTCGCGACCGATATCCACAACGAGTTCGGGTGTCATCGCGCTCTCCTACACGAAGAAACTGGTGGCAAGGGTGTTCATCATCAGCGCCCAGCCGTCCACCAGAACGAACAGCATCACCTTGAACGGCAGCGAGATAATCAGCGGGGAGAGCATCACCATCCCCATCGACATCAGGACCGAGGCCACCACCAGGTCGATGATCAGGAACGGGATCAGGATCAGGAAGCCAATCTGGAATGCGGTCTTGAGCTCGCTGGTAATGAACGCCGGCACCAGCAGGTTCAACGGGATGTCATCCGCCTCCTCGAATCCGTCGATCCCGTTGATCTCGGCAAACATCGCGATATCGCTTTCGCGGGTATGCATCAACATGAACTCGCGCAACGGCTGCACCCCCGCCTCGATCACCTCCTCTGTCCCGATCTCCTCGTTCACGTAGGGCACAAACGCGGTCTCGTAGATTTCGTCGAGCACCGGGGCCATCACGAACAGGGTCAGGAAAAAGGCCAAACCGATCAGGATCTGGTTCGAGGGTGTCTGGGTCGTGCCCAGGCCCTGGCGCAGGATCGCCAACACCACAATGATCCGGGTGAAGGACGTCATCATGATCAGGATCGACGGCAGCAGGGTGAGCAGCGTCATCAACAGGATGATCTGCAGCGTGACCGAGTAGGTCTCGCCCCCGTCTCCGTTGGTGGTCACAGTCAGGGCCTCGATGCCCTGCGCCACCTGGGCACCGGCGAGCCCCGGCAGGAGCAGCAGGCCCAGTGCCAGCGCGAACCGCAGGAACAGCGCCATCACGACTGCCCCCGCTCGCTGCTACCGGGCGGAGCCCGGCGGGTCACGGCGCGCTTGAGTGCGCTGGAGAAATCCGGCGTCTCCCCGGCCGGCGCCACCACCGGCTCGCGCATCGTGTGCAGGGTGCGCATGCCGGAGGGCGCCACGCCCACCAGCACCTGTTCATCGCCCACCTGAACCAGCACCAGACGCTCGCGCGTGCCCACCGAACGTGCCGCGACGATCTCGATCACCTGCGAGCCGCGGTTCAGTCCGCCCTGGGTCCGGCGCAGGATCCAGCCCAGCACCACAATGGCACCGATCACCAGTACCAGACCGCCGATTAGCTGGGTCAGATAGGCCGCGGCCCCGCCACTGCCACCCTCCGCAAGGGCAGTCAATGGCCAGAGGGTCCCCGTGACGGCCGCCAGGACGAGGGCCGAACTGCGCGTATTACGTGGATTCATGGCTATTTGAGCTTGCGGATGCGCTCACTGGGGCTGATCACATCGGTCAGCCGGATCCCGAACTTCTCGTTGACCACCACGACCTCGCCATGCGCGATCAGCGTGCCATTCACCAGCACGTCCAGCGGCTCCCCGGCCAGACGGTCCAGTTCCACCACCGAGCCCTGGTTCAGCTGCAGCAGGTTGCGGATCGGGATCCGCGTGCGGCCGATCTCCATGGCGATCGTCACTGGAACGTCCAGCACCATCTCCAGATTCATCTCCTCGCCGTCGCCCTGCACCACCCCCGAGAGTTGTTCGGGCTGCAGGGCCTCCGCGGACGAATCGGGCTGGTGCTTGCGCTCCTTTTTCTCGGACTTCGGCGTCTGCTTCGCTGCGGTCGCGTCATCACCTCCCCCCGCAGCAGCCCCGCCTTGCGCGGCGTTCAGCAACTCATCGGGATCAGCCGCGTCTTCGCCGTCGTCATCCTTCTGCTCGGCCAGGGCCGCCGCCCACTCATCCGCCAGCGCCTGGTCATCGCTGCCGCCTTCGGTGTCGGCCATGGTTTCAGCGCCCGCGGTATCTTCATCCACGGCCGGGGTGTCCTGTTTGGGATCGTCGGTGTCAGCCATGCTGCGCCCTCTATCGTTTGATAATGCGTTCCGAAACCTGGATCGCATTCATGCCATTGGATACGCCGAACTTCCCGCGGAACATCGGGATGTCTTCGACCTGCAAGGTGATCTTCTCGGGGAGGTCCACCGGGATGATGTCGCCCGGCTGGATATCCAGCAGCTCGCGCACGGTGACCTCGGTCTCCGCCAGCATGGAGCTGATCTCGACCTCGGCGGTCTGGATCTCCTCCTGCAGCGCGTGCATCCAGCGCTGGTCCACATCGGAGCGATCCGACTGGATCCCGGTATCCAGCTGTTCGCGGATCGGCTCGATCATCGAGTACGGCAGGGTCACGTGCAGATTGCCGCCGCCCCCGTCGAGCTCGATGTGGAACTCGCTGATAACCACGATTTCGGTCGGCGAGACGATGTTCGCGAACTGTGGGTTGACCTCGGAGTTCAGGAACTCGAACTTGAGCTCCATCACCGGCTGCCAGGCCTTCTGCATATCCTCGAAGGCCCCCTCCAGCACGCCGTGGACGACCTTCATCTCCATCGGGGTGAAGTCTCGTCCCTCGATGCGGGTGTAGTAGCGTCCGTCGCCACCGAAAAAGTTGTCGACCAGGATGAACACCAGCTTGGGATCGAACACGAACAAGCCGGTGCCATGCAGCGGATGCGCCCGCACCAGATTCAGGCTGGTGGGGACAAACAGCGAGTGCATGTACTCGGAGAACTTGGTGATACGGGTGCCGACCACCGAGATCTCGGCCGAGCGGCGCAGTACATTGAACAGACGGACCCGGAGCTGACGCGCAAAGCGCTCGTTGATCATCTCCAGCGTGGGCATGCGCCCACGGACGATGCGATCCTGCGTGGCAAAGTTGAATTCCCGCGCCTCACCGTCACTCGGATACGGGTCTTCGGTCTCGACGTCGCCCTCGTCCACACCATGCAGGAGGGCATCGATCTCGTCCTGGCTGAGGATATCCGTCTGCGCCATAACGGGGCTCCTACTGCATCACCAGTTCGTTGAACAACACGGCCTCGACCGCGTCTGGCGCATCCCGCGAGCGCAGAATCTCGCGGATTGCTTCCTTCAGCTCCTCCGCCAGCGATTCCTTGCCATCACGCGTATTCAGATCCTCGTAACGCTGTTCCGCCAGGATGCCCAGGATGTCGTTGCGGATCGCCGGCATATGCCGCTCGAACGCCTCGATCACCGGCGCCTCGTGGGTCACCAGGCTCACCTCGGCACGCAGATACCGGATGCGGCCCGGCGCTTCGATGTTGACAGTCATCGGCTCCAGGCTGGTGTAGAAGCGCTCGGGCGGGCCTTCCTCGACCTGTTCGGCGTCATCGTCGCCCGCAACCAGGAAGAACCAGGCCGCAGCGGCACCACCACCCACCAGCAGGATCACGATCAGCAACAGCAGAATCAGCTTGCCCATGCCGCCCTTCTTGGGGGCGCCGCCTTCGTCGTCGTCCAGATTGACTTCTTTATCCGCCATGTCGCACTCGCTGTCCGGTAAACCGAGGATTTGCTCTCGGCAAAGACCTTAGCAAGGCAGATGCCAGCATTGGCTTTCTATCGCATTATCCGATAGTTAGAAGCGAATACTGGAGGGGGCGGAAGGACACTTCGGGGAAAGGCACGGCCGATAACGTCAAGAATCGGCCGCCCTCCGCGCAGGAAAGACGGATTCTTGGCGGCACTCATGGAAGATCGCTACGACAGAGAAAGGGGCCCGATGGGGCAGGTCACGGATACCGCCGGCCGCCCATCGGATAGCGCAAGACCAAGCCCGCGCCGGGCTCGACTCAGGCAAACAGATCCAGGCGCCGGTTCAGCATCGAGAGCGTGCTGCCCCCATTCTCGTGGTCTTCGGTCTCGTCCAGCTCCGAAGCAGTCCCGGCGGCGGCCTGGCGCTCATCCTGCTCGGCCTGCTCCTCGGCCGCCTGGTCGGAGACGGTCGCGTCCTCGAGCATCAGCCCGCTCTCGGCGAGGCTGTCGCGCAAGCGCGGCATGGCCGCCTCCAGCACCTCGCGGGTCACCGGATTGGCGCTGATGAACTGGATGCTTGTGCGGTCACCCTCGACCAGCACCCGAATATCCAGACTGCCCAGCTGCGGGGGATGCAGCTTGAGCTCGGTTCGCCCACCCTGTGCCTGGGCGAGCATGCGCACCTGATCGGCCAGCTCGCGGGCCCCATTGGGCTGCTGCAGGAGCCGGGTCAGGTCCAGTCGCGGCAACGCGCGTGCAGCGTCCGCCCCCTCGGCCTGGCCACCGGCGACAGCCGGCAGGACGCCCCCCAGGGGATCGGTACGCCCCCGACGCGACTCGTCCCCGCCCTGGGTCATCCACTGCGCGAGGACATCAAGCACGCCATCCCGCGACAGCCCGCCCTGCGCGCCCAGCAGTTCGGGCTTCAATGCGGCCAGGCCATCGCGCCCGCCCGCCGCCTGGCTGGCCTCGACAAACAGGCGCATGACAGCTGCAGGCAGGGGCTTGACCGGCAACGCCTGGCCCTCGGCACCCCCGCGGCCAGAGACGCCCGCCTCCCCACGGGCGGCGTCCATGCGCCCCGGTTCGTGCACTCCCGCCATCAGGCTGGCGACCGGCAAGCCCTTGCCACCCGCCTCGTCGCCCGCGGCGAAACCCTGCCCGTCGAGTAGATCCTGCAACCGCGCCAGCATGGCTTCCAGATCGAGCCCTTCCAGCTCGTCCCCGGGCACGCCCAGGTTCGCCAGCAAGGCCTCCATCTGCGGCTCCAGAACCGCGAGGAACCCCTCGCCGTCCTTCCCTTTCAGCCCCTTCAGGCCGTCCAAGTCCTGCAGCGATGCCTCGCCGCCCAGCAATTGCAGCAGCGGCAGCATGCCCTGACCGGTGTTCTGTGTCGCGATCATCTCCGAATCCTCGAATCCCCGGGCCCTTGCCCTAATCGATAGTCACGGTCCATTCAAGAACCTTGCCAACGCGACGCTTCCTCGCGCGCATGAGCCTGCCGCGTGGCCCACAAATCCTGTTCGGTCTGCTGGCGCCGGGCGCCGTGTTGCGCCGTCTCGGCCTTCCGGCGTTGCAGCAGCTTTTCCAGCGACAGGCTGTTGCGGTGGCGCTCCAGCCACTCCTGGCGCGCGGTCTCCACCTGCGACTCCGCCGCCTGAATGCGCAGGTCCTGTTGCTCCAGCGCCGAGCGCAACTGGTCGCGCATGCCCGCCAACCACTTGAGGGCGTTGGCGTCATCCGGAAGGGTCGCCTGCAGATACTCGCGCTGATAGGTTTCCAGGCGATCGCGCTGACCGGCAATGCCATCCAGTTGCTGCAGACGTTCACCCAACTGGCGGGTGGCCTCGCTCTCCTCGATCCGGCGCAGGCGCAACAGTCGTTCCAGGCGCTTCGGGTTCATACCGCCCCGCCCACCAGCGCCAGCAGGTCATCCCGCGCCCGGTCAAAGCCGACGGCCTCTTCGCGACCCTGCGCCAGATACGCCTCGAGGCGCTCGTGCATCGCCACTGCCTCGTCCAGATGCGGGTCGGCCCCCTTGCGATAGGCCCCGACCGCGATCAGATCGCGGTTCTGCATATAGGTGGCGGAGAGGCCGCGGAAGCGTCGCGCCGCCCGCTCGTGTTCCGGCGAGATCAGCGAAGACATCACGCGCGAGACCGATGCACCGACATCGATCGCCGGGTAGCGCCCGGTCTCTGCCACCTCGCGCGACAGCACGACATGGCCGTCCAGGATCGCGCGCGCGGCGTCCACGATCGGATCGTTCTGATCATCGCCCTCGGCGAGCACGGTATAGAAGGCGGTAATCGAGCCGCCCCCTACGTCGCCGTTGCCAGCGCGCTCCACCAGTTGCGGCAGGCGCGCAAATACCGATGCCGCATACCCCTTGGAGGCCGGCGGCTCGCCGATCGCCATCGCGATCTCGCGGGCGCCCTGGGCAAAGCGGGTCAGGGAGTCCATCAGCAACAGCACGTGCAGGCCCTGGTCGCGGAAATGCTCCGCCACCGCAGTGGCCACCCAGGCCCCGTGCTGGCGCAGCAGCGGCGACTGGTCGGCCGGCACCGCGACCACCACCGTGCGCGTGCGCGATTCCTCGTCGAGAATCTCGTGGATGAACTCGTTCACTTCCCGACCGCGCTCGCCGATCAGTCCGACCACGATCACGTCCGCCGTCGTGTTGCGCGTCATCATCCCCAGCAGCACACTCTTGCCGACCCCGGATCCGGCGAACAGACCGAGGCGCTGACCACGACCCACCGACAGCAGACCATTGATTGCCCGGATCCCCACATCCAGCGGCTCACGGACCGGTGCGCGTTGCAGGGGGTTGATCGGCCGCCCGGCCAACAGCCCAAAATCATGGGTACGGATCGGGCCTTTTCCGTCCAGCGGCTGCCCGTTGGCATCGATCACGCGGCCCAGCAACCCCTCCCCGACCGGAATCTGACGCTGGTTGTCCAGCGGTTCGATGCGCGCGCCGGGGGTCAGGCCCGCCGCGATCTCCTCGGGCATCAGGAACGTGCGTTCATTCTGGAAACCGACGACCTCGGCCGGCACCGTGTCTCCGTTCTCGCCGTGGATCAGCGCGCGCCCTCCAATGGGCAAGCGCAGGCCTTCCGCCTCCAGCGTCAGGCCGGTCAGGCGCGACAGGTGACCCTCCGACTGCGGTGGGTTGACCCGCTCGACCCGCCCGCGTGACTGCTGCAGACGATCCAGCAAGCCGCTATTCAGCCGCTCCCGGCCCTTCCGGCGCACCTCGTCGATCGGGGTACTCATGAATCCTCCGGGGCCGCGCTGTCCATGGAAGTGGCGGACTGGTGATGTTCCTCGTCGGGTGCGCTGTCCATCTCCGGATACTCGCCATCCCAGAGGGCTTCCACCGCGTGCTGCAAACGCCGCTCGAGACTTGCGTCGACGCTCGCCGCGCCCGATTCGAGGCGACAACCGCCGCGCGCCAGGCCCGCGTCCGGGACCCAGGTGATGCGCGCATCCGCCCGCTCACCATAGGCCTCCACCAGCGCCTGGTCCTCCGGGTTCAAGTGCACCCGAACCTCCTGGTTGCGCCCGGGAAGCTGGGCCAATGCCCCCTCCAGGACCGTCCGGATCTGCTCCGGTCGCGTCTCCAACTCGCTCTGGACGACCTTGCGTGCAAGCGCCGTCACCAGCGCCAACAACTCCGGCTCCAGGGCATCCGCGGCATCCGCCAGGGGATCAGCAAGGCCGCCGGCCACGGATTCCAGCATGGCGACCGTCTCGCGCAGTTTCTTGTCCTCGCGCGCCCGGGTGGCCTTCTCGGCCTCTTTCTTGCCAAGCTCATGCCCCTCGGCATAACCGCCCTCGAACCCGTTCTTGCGGGCTTCGTCCTCGATCTCCTCGATCTCGGCGGCCGTCGGCAGGCGACGCGGGGGATGGACCCCATTGTCACCAATCTCCGGCGGCTCCCAAAGCGATGCCGCCGCGTCGGTGTAAAGCCTGGCCGCCGGGCCATCGGTCACAACATCGCCTCGCTACCACCGCCACCCAGCACGATATCGCCGTTCTCCGCAAGCCGGCGGGCCACGGACAGGATCTCCTTCTGCGCGCCCTCGACCTCGCTGACCCGGACCGGGCCCTTGGCCTCGAGGTCCTCGCGCAGCATCTCGGCCGCGCGCTTGGACATGTTGCGGAAGATCTTGTCCTTCATGTCGTCGTCGGCACCCTTCATGGCAAGCACCAGCGATTCCGTCTGGATCTCGCGCATCAGCGTCTGGATACCGCGGTCGTCGATCTCCACCAGGTTCTCGAACACGAACATCTCTTCCTCGATCCGCGAACCCAGATCGGAATCGGACTCCTTGATCGTATCCATGATCTCCGCCTCCCGTGAGCCCTCCATCAAGTTCATGATGTTGGCCGCCGAACGCACGCCACCCAGCATCGACGTCTTGCTCGCGGCATTGCCGGAAAGCTGACGGTCGAGGATCTCGTCCAGCTCCTGCAGGGCCTGGGGCTGGACGCCATCCATGGTCGCAATGCGCATCACGATGTCGGACTGCACCCGCGCGGGCAGGTACTGCAGGGTGTCCGAGGCCTGGTCGGAGTCGAGGTGGGAAAGCACAATCGCCACGATCTGCGGGTGCTCGTTGCGCAGCATGTCCGCGATCGCCCGCGGGTCCAGCCACTTGAGTGCCTCGATCCCCTTGGAATTGCGTCCCAGCAGGATGCGGTCGATCAGGCCCGAGGCCTTGTCACCCAGCGCGCTCTCCATGACGCTGCGCACGTACTCGTCGGCACCCACCCCCAGCGCCGTCTGTTCCTGCACGTGAGTGGAGAACTCGTGCAGCGCCGCGTTCACGTCACTGCGCGAAATGCGGTCCATGGAGGCCATCGCGGTGCCAATCTTCTGCACCTCCTTGGGCCCCATGTGGCGCATGACCTCGGCGGCGGCGTCCTCGCCGAGGCTCATCATGAACACGGCGGCGCGCTCGGCACCTTCCTGTTTGGCGTTCTTGTCAGCGGCCATCGTCACCCAACCACGTCTTCATCACCTGTGCCACGCGCTTGGGGTCCTCGCGGACCATCTCGCGCACCGCCTCCAGATCCATCTCCTGCTGGTCCGGCCCCTTGGGGCCAGTCAGCGCAGCCACGGCCGAACCCTCGCCCTGGCCCATTGCCATGCCCGTCTCGCTGCCGCCTGACTCGTCGGTCAGCGCCTCGCGATCTTCCTCGCGCCGCGGCGGCGGAGCCGGCCGCTTCATCAGATGTTTCATCGCCGGACGCACCACCGTCAACAGGATAATCAGAGCCAGCAGCAATGCCGCCACGATCTTGACCACCTCGATGAACCAGGGTTGTTCCCAGAACGCGATTTCGTCCGCCGCCACCGCCTCGATGGGTGCCTCGAACGGGGCGGTCACTACATTGATCGTATCCCCCCGTTCGGCATTGAATCCTACCGCCTCGCGCACCAGCGCCTCGATGCGTTGCAGTTCCTCCGCATCCCTCGCCACCTGCACGGTCTCGCCGTCCTCGTTGACCTCCTGGCGGAAGTCCACCACCACGGCCGTGGACACGCGCTGCACGCCGCCCGGCATTTCGCGGATATGGTTGATGCGGCGATCCACCTCGTAGTTGCGGGTGATATTGGTGCTGCGGCTGCCCGGGAGAGCCGCGGGCGGGCCATCACCCTCCTCGCCTTCCTCGCCGACAACCCCACCGGCGGGCGGCTGGTTAGTCAGCGCCCCGGGGACACCCCCGATACCGCCCTCGGGTCCCGTGCGCTCGTCCTCGCGGGTCTGCTCGGACCGCAGGGCAATCGTCTCGGGATCGTACAGTTCCTCGGTGCGCTCGACGCTCGAGAAGTCGATGTCCGCGTTCACCTGCACCCGGACCTTGTCGCGCCCGACGATCGGAATCAGCAGGTCACGGATACGGTCGGTATAGCGGGTCTCCACGTCGCGGGTGAAACTCAGGCGGTCGCCACTACCACCCATGCCCCTCTCGCCGCCATCCTGGGTCAGGAGCGTCCCACTTTGGTCCACCACAGTGACCCGATCAGGATCCAGATCAGAGGTGCTGGACGCGACCAGGTGCACGATCGCACCGACCTGCGACTCGCTCAGGGACCGCCCACCGCGCAGGTGCACGACCACCGACGCGCTGGCCGGGCGCCGATCACGCACGAACACCGACTGCTCACCCTCGGCAATGTGCACACGCGCGCGGTCCACCGCATTCAGCGATGCCACAGTACGCGCCAGTTCGCCCTCCATCGCCCGATGGTGGCGCGCCCCCTCGATCATCCGGCTCGTACCCAGGCCGGTATCCTCCTGCAGCAGCTCGAAGCCCATGTCGCCGGAACGTGGCAGGCCTTCGCCGGCCAGCTGCAGTCGCGCGCCCGCCACCTCGCCCTGGGGCACCTTCACCTGCCCCGTCGTGGAATCGACCTGATACTGGATACCGGCCTGCGAAAGGACTTGCACGACCTCCGCCGCATCCTCCGCATCCATGCGCGGAAACAGCGGTACGTAGGTCGGGCGCAGCGCCCAGTACAGCAGCGCCACAATCACCACAATGGCACCCGCCAGCATGCCGATCAGGGCAAGCTGGCGGCCCGCAGGCATCCCGTTAAACTCCTTGATCCCGCCGGTCACCACCGCGGGCAGGGATTGTGCATTTTCGGCCATCGTCCGTTCTCTCCCTCAGCCCGATCGGCCGATCAGACCTGCATCCGCATGATTTCCTGATACGCCGTCAGCAGACGATTGCGCACCTGGTTGGTCGCCTCGAAGGCAATGCTCGACTTGCTCATCGCGGTCATCACCTGCGGCAGGCTCACGTTGTCGTCGCCGAGCTCGAAGCGCGTCTGCAGATCGGTCGCCTGCTGCTGCACCTGATTGACACCCCGCAGCGACTCCGTCAGCACGTTCTGGAAGTCCGCGCCGCCGACGCGCTGGGGTTCGCGCGTCTGCTGGGCCGCATTCGTGTTTTCCACGCCGTTGGCTTGCGTCAGTTGACGCATCTGCTGCAGGACGTTCTGGATCTGCATCTCGCTCATGCTCACTACCCCCGGGGCGTCTTGTTACGCCGGCCGACCGACCACGAAGGGCCCGTCGTATTTTCGTGTTCGACAGAAACTCTCAAGCAATCCATATGCCAGGCGACGGCACACTAGCCCGACGCGGGCACCGCAAAGCCGTGCTCGCGCAGACGCGCAATCTTGTAACGCAATGTTCTGGGGCTGATTCCCAGCCGGTCGGCCGCCTCCTTGCGCCGCCCGCCGGACTCGCGCAGGACGTTCATGATCACCCTGCTCTCCTGCGTCTGCAGGGTCTGCTCCAGCATCGGTGTCGGGTTCTCGTCATCCGGTATCGATTGCGCCCCGGTGGTCACCTCGCCGGCCCCGGTACTCCAGGGGTTCACCATGTCCGCATCCAGCCAAACCGACTCTGCACTCACCTGCGGATCCGGGTTGTCATGCAAGGTGACCGCGCGTTCCATCACGTTCGCCAGTTCGCGCACGTTGCCCGGCCAGTCGTGTTCGCGCAGCCGTCGTTGTGCGCCGTCATCCAGGGTCTGGAGCTGGCCGCCACTCAGGCGTCGGAGCAAGGCCTCGGCCAAGGGCACAATATCTTCCGCACGTTCGCGCAGAGGCGGGATGCACAGGGGAAAGACGTTCAGTCGGTAGTACAGGTCTTCACGCAGATGCCCTTCGGCCACGGCTGCGCGCAAATCGCGATTGGAGGTCGCGATCACGCGCACGTCCACGCGCTGCGGCCGCCGCCCGCCCAGGGGCTCGACCTCGCGCTCCTGCAGCGCACGCAGCAGCTTTGCCTGCAAATGCACTGGGATCTCCGTCACTTCGTCCAGCAGCAATGTGCCGCCGTCAGCCCGCACAAACTTGCCCGGTCGCGCCTCGACCGCGCCGGTAAAGGCGCCCTTGGCATGCCCGAAGAGCATCGCCTCAAGCATCGCCTCGGGCAGTGCGGCGCAGTTGATCGCTTCGAATGGTCCCCGTCGCCGCGGCGAGCGCGCGTGCAGCTGCCGCGCCAGGACCTCCTTGCCCACCCCCGACTCACCGGTAACGAAGACGGTTGCCGTGCTGCCGGCAATGCGCGTAACGAAGCGATCGATGCCGCGCATCACGGGACTGCGTGTCACCAATGCAGGGACCTCGAGCGACGGCTCCGGCCGCACTCGCGGACGCAGCCACCCGGCCAGCTCGTCCGCCATCCGCGGGAGCGCGAAGTGCGCCTCCAGCCCATGTCGCATCGCAGCCAGCTCCTGATCCTGGCTTGCGTCGCGGCTGACTGCCGCCAGTGCTGCCGTGGCTTGGCTCAGGGCATCCCGGGACACGTCCGCAGGATGCGCCAGCAGGATGACCGTCGGGGCGGACACCTCCAGGGATTGCACCAGATCGTCGGCAGTACACGTCTGCAGACGCACCCGCGGGATCGTGGCCAGCACCTGGACCACGGCCTCTCGCAGTTCGGGTTCGGCATCCACCAGCAGGATCGTGGCTCGCGACATGAAGTTCTTCCCGTATCGATTCGGGGAAGATCTAGCAAACATCGCGCCACCAATGCAGGCGATTGGTTTATAGCGGGTTTTTCTGGATCGAACCGGGATTCGTCAAGCCTATGACGCTGGGATCGTCCACCTAGGCTCCTGCGAGTGACGGGATTCCGTCCACTTGAGCACACCGATTTCCGGGCGCGTTCACGCCCGCATTCGCGTGTTCTCAGGCCTTGCCGAGCCCGAACTTGCGCATGCGCTCAACCAGCGTGGTCCGCCGCATGCCCAGACGCCGCGCGGCGCGCGCCACCACGTGTCCCGTCTCGTCCAGGGCACGGGTGATCATGTCGCGTTCCAGGTCGTTGAGGAAGCTGCGCAGATCGACGCCCTCCGGTGGCAGGCCACCGGCCAGCAGGTTGGCGCCCGCCGCGGAACCGCCTTCGAAACCATTCGGCGTAGTCGGCGGCAGGGTCAGATCCTCGATTCCGTCCGGACGAACCCGTGGCGGCAGCTGCGCCAGGTCCACCGGTAGATCCGGATAGATGATCGCAAGCTGCTCCAGGAGGTTCGCCAGCTCGCGGATATTACCCGGCCACGCCAGTTGACCCAGGTGGGCAACCACCGCAGGGGTCAGGTGGGCTGGGGCCATGCCCTGCTCGCGCAGCCGGTCTTCCAGAGCGGCGATCAGCAGCGGCATGTCGCTGGTGCGTTCGCGCAGGGGTGGCAGCTCGATCGGGAATACACTCAGGCGGAAAAACAGATCCTGACGGAAACCGCCATCGGCCACCGCGTCATCCAGATTCCGGTGGGTGGCCGCAATAATTCGCGCGCGGGCCGGGATCGATTTGTTGGAACCGACCCGCTCGAACACCCGCTCCTGCAGTACGCGTAGCAGTTTCACCTGCATCGGCAACGGCATGTCGCCGATCTCGTCGAGAAACAGCGTGCCATCCTCGGCCAGTTCAAACCGGCCGGCGCGCGCGGTGAAGGCGCCGGTAAACGCGCCCTTCTCGTGGCCGAACAGCTCGCTTTCCAGCAGGTCCGCCGGGATGGCACCGCAGTTGACTGCCACGAATGGTTTATCCGCGCGGTCGGAGGCGTTGTGGATCGCGCGGGCCACCACCTCCTTGCCGGAACCGGTCTCGCCCAGAATCAGCGCCGTGGCATCGGTTCGCGCCACTTGCCCGACCAGACGCTTGACCGCCTGCATGGTCGGATGCGACCCGACCAGCCCCGGGATATCGTCGTACCCCGGCTCGCGACCGAAGCGCAGCCACTGGAGGACCTGAGAAACCCGGCCAATCGAGAGCGGATGCTCGACGATGCAATCCACCCCGTCGGCCTGCACCTTGCCACCGTCAGTCGGTTGCACGACAACCGGCGCCAAATCCCCGCGCGGCTCCTGCAGGCGTGCGGACAGCTCGGCGGCAGGCCCGCAAAGCCAAACGGCTGCGGCGGGTGTGCCATCCATCAGGTCAGTGGGGTTGGTGTGGGTCTCGGCCACGCAGCCGAGGCAGTTCAGGATCGCCTGTGTTGCGTCCGTGGCTCCTGCATCGCCGCTAAGTGCAATGCGCATCGCCTGTTGCTGTTCCCCCGAATCCCGCATACCGCTGTGCCCCGACTGCCGCGATCGGATGCGCCCACCCGGGAAAAGCCCCGGCCGGCATCCAATGGTGTGATCGAGTTCGCAGTATCGAGCCTATTTGTGATTGCCGTCAACTTTCTGGCGTTTCCCGGCGACTTCGCGGCGATGCAAGCGAAAGATCCAGCGACCGATCGCCTCTTCCAGGGGACCTTCAACCCCCGTCCAGCGTGTCATCTGCAGGCCTCCGCGTGTCGTCGGACTTTCGACGCCTAGCACGCACGGCTGGGGCAACAGGCGGCTGAGGTAGACCTCCACGCGCTCACAACCCTCCGGCAACGTGCCTGCGGGCAGCACAATCCCGTGGCCACTGAGCGTCGCCTCCACCGGATCGGGACGCTCGGGGTGGAGCGACTCTGCGACCAGGTGCAACAACAGATCCAGCTTGTGTTCCAGGCGCTGCACCTCGGGCGAAGTCTCGTCCTCGTGCGGCATCGCGCCGCGTGGATGGGCGGCGTCGAACAGGTCCAGGTTTTCGATGAGGCGCTGCGCCAGCACCGGATCGGTGGCGGGCCGGACCGACGGACCAATCATCAGCGCGGTCGTCACACGCAGGTCATCTCCGAGAAACTCGTCCTGACTGGCGTCATCCATGTGCGCTCCCGCCTCCCTCGTCGCCGGAACAAATGTTTCCGTTATAGACCATGGTGGGCCTTAGCCGACAAATACCCGGGCATTGCGGAACAGCCGCAACCACGGGCCCTCCTCGCCCCAGTCCGCCGGGTGCCAGCTATGCTGCACACTGCGGAACACCCGTTCTGGATGCGGCATCATGATCAGCGCACGCCCATCCTCGCTGGCGAAGCCGGTGGCCCCGCCGGCAGAACCATTCGGGTTGGCCGGATAAACCGTCGCCGGGGTGTCATCGGCCTCCACGTAGCGCAGGGTGGCCTGATCGTGGACCGGCACACCGTCAGCGTAGCGGGTGCGTCCCTCGCCATGCGAGACCACGACCGGCAACACCGAGCCGGCCATTCCGTCGAGCAGCACGGCCGGGCCCGGCTCGATGCGCACCTGCGACAGGCGCGCTTCGAACTGCTCGGAACGGTTGCGCACAAAGCGCGGCCAGTGATCGGCTCCCGGGATCAGCGGCGCGAGATGCGAAAGCATCTGACAGCCGTTGCAGACCCCCAGCGTGAAGGTCTCGGGACGCTCGAAGAACCCCTGGAAGCCATCCCGCAGAGCCGGATGATTCAGGATGGTCTGCGCCCAGCCGCCGCCGGCACCCAGCACGTCGCCGTAGGAAAACCCGCCGCAGACGGCCATCCCCTGCATCGAGCCCAGATCCTGGCGCCCATCCAGCAGGTCAGTCATGTGCACGTCCACCGGGGCAAACCCGGCGCGCTCGAACGCCGCCGCCATCTCCAGCTGCCCGTTGACCCCCTGCTCGCGCAGGATCGCAATGCGCGGACGTTCGCCGCGCGCGATCATCGGGGCGGCCACATCCTCGGCCGGATCGAAATTCACCCGTGGCTGCAGACCGCCACCGGCATCCACCCGCGCGAGCTCCTCGTCGGCACACTCCGGATCATCGCGCAGCCGCTGCATCCGCGCCGAGGTCTCCTGCCACTGACGCTGCAGACCGGCACGGTCACCGGTGTACAGATCCCGCCCGTCCTGGCGGATGGCGATCTGTTCGTCCTCGCGCAGGCGCGCCACCGGGTGCAGGTGCGCCTCCAGCCCCGCCTCCGCGAAGGCGTCGCGCAGCGCGGACTCGGCACCCGCGGCCATCTGGACCACCGCACCCAGTTCCTCGTTGAACAGCCAGGCCGCTACCGGCTGGCCGCCAGGGATCTCCACATCGAGCCCACAGCGCCCGGCGAAGGCCATCTCCAGCAGGGTCGTGATCAGCCCGCCGTCGGAGCGGTCATGGTAGGCGCGCAACAGGCCGTTGCGGCGCAGGATGCCGATGGCATCGAAGAAGGCGCGCAGGCGGGCCGCATCCACCACGTCCGGGGCGGTCTCGCCGATATGCCCGTAGCCCTGAGCCAGCGCCGAGCCCCCCATGCGCGTGCGGCCTTCGCCCAGATCGATCAGCCACAGCCGGTCATCCGCCGCCGGGTCCGGCTGGGGCGTCAGAGTCCGGCGTGCATCCGCGACCCGGGCAAAGCCCGACACGATCAGCGATACCGGCGCGTGCATGTGCCGCGCCTGCCCGTCCTCGGTCTCCCATACCGTGCGCATGGACAGCGAGTCCTTGCCCACCGGGATCGAAATCCCCAGCGCCGGACACAGGTCCTCGGCAATGGCGCGCACGGTGTCGAACAGGTTGGCGTCCTCGCCCGGTACCCCGGCGGCGGCCATCCAGTTGGCCGAAAGGCGAATCGCATCCGTGCCATCGATATCGGCCCCGGCCAGGTTGGTCACCACCTCGCCGATCGCCATGCGCCCGGAGGCCGGCGCCGACAGGATCGCGAGCGGCGTGCGCTCGCCCATGGCCATCGCCTCGCCGGTATACCCATCGAAATCCGTCAGCGTGACGGCGCAGTCCGCCACCGGCACCTGCCAGGGACCGACCATCTGATCGCGCGCGACCAGCCCCCCCACGCTGCGATCCCCGATCGTGATCAGGAAGTGCTTGGCCGCGACGGAGGGCATGTGCAGCACGCGCTCCAGCGCCTCCGCCAACGGACAGGCCTCGGGGTCGAAGTCCGTCACCGGTGGCATCTGGCGGCGGTCCTCGCGGGTCATCAACGGCATCTTGCCCAGCAACATGCCCATGGGCATGTCCACCGGTGGCTCGTGGAACAGGTCGTCCTCGACCTTCAGGTGCCCCTCGTCCGTGGCCTCGCCCACTACCGCGAACGGGGCGCGCTCGCGCGCCGCCAGGGTGCGGAAGGTCTCCAGGTGTTCGCGGGCAATCGCCAGCACATAGCGTTCCTGCGCCTCGTTGCACCACAGCTCCATCGGCGAAAGCCCCGGCTCCGCCGAAGGCAGGTCGCGCAGCTGGATCACCCCGCCACGCCCGGCGTCGTCCAGGATCTCCGGGATGGCGTTGGACAACCCGCCCGCACCCACATCGTGGATCGACAGGATGGGATTGCCGGCCCCCAGGGCCGTGCAGCGGTCGATCACTTCCTGGCAGCGCCGCTCCATCTCCGGGTTGCCGCGCTGCACCGAGGCAAAGTCCAGTTGCTCCGAACTCGCCCCGCTCGCCATGGACGAGGCCGCCCCGCCGCCCAGCCCGATCAGCATCGCCGGGCCGCCCAGGACCACGATCGGGGTACCGGCCGGCACATCCTGCTTGTGCACATGCTCGCTGCGGATCGACCCGACCCCACCGGCCAGCATGATCGGCTTGTGATAGCCGTACAGGGTCTCGCCGCCCGCGGCATCCGGCAGCGCCATCTCCAGGGTGCGGAAGTAACCGGCCAGCGCCGGCCGCCCGAACTCGTTATTGAACGCGGCCGCGCCGATCGGACCGTCCAGCATGATCTGGCGCGCGCTCTCGATCCGGCCCGGGCGACCAAAATCCCGCTCCCAGGGCTGCTCGAAGCCGGGAATCCGCAGGTTGGACACGGAGAACCCGGTCAGTCCCGCCTTGGGCTTGGACCCCTGCCCCGTCGCGCCCTCGTCGCGGATCTCGCCGCCGGAGCCAGTGGCGGCGCCGGGAAACGGTGATATCGCGGTCGGATGGTTGTGGGTCTCGACCTTCATCAGGATCGCCAGATCCAGCGACTCGCGACGATACTCGCCGGTAATCGCATCCGGCATCAGGCGCGTCCCTTGATGCCCGGCGATCACCGATGCGTTGTCGCTGTAGGCGGACAACACACCCTCGGGATGGCGCGCATGGGTCTGGCGAATCATCCCGAACAGCGTGCGACCGTCCGCCTTGCCGTCCAGCACCCAGGCGGCATTGAAGATCTTGTGCCGGCAGTGTTCCGAGTTGGCCTGCGCGAACATCATCAGTTCGGCATCGGTCGGCGCGCGCCCCAGCGCGGAGAACCCATCGGCCAGGTAATCGATCTCGTCCGGGGATAGCGCCAGGCCAAGTTCGCCATTGGCGCGCTCCAGCGCCGCGCGGGCGTCTTCGCCCAGCTCCACACGCCCCAGCGACCGTGGCGTCTCGCTGTGGAAGAGCTGGGCCGCCGCGGCCGGGTCCTCGATCACGGCCTCGGTCATACGATCGTGGAGCGAGTCGGCCAGCGCCTCCAGATCCGCGCTCGCCGCCGCTTCGCCCCCGATCTGCCAGTGGATGCCGCGCTCGATGCGCTCCACCGCGTCTTCCAGTCCAGCATGGTGGGCAATCTCGGTGGCCTTGGACGACCACGGGCTAATCGTGCCAAAGCGCGGAATCACCACCAGTTCGCGCTGCACCGCAAACTCGGGCGCCTCCCAGGCCTCGCCCTCGCGCAGCAGGCGCGCCAGCACCGCCTCCTCGTCCGGACTCAGCCGGCGGCGAGTCTCCACAAAATAGATGAACCGTGCCGCCAGCGGGCCGGCACCCGGTACGCTTGTCCGCAGCCCTGCCTCCAGAGCCCGCAGTCGAAACGGCGAGACCGCCGCGCCCCCTTCCACAACCCGCATTACGCTTCCTCGAAACCGGACGTACCGAAAGCCGCGCATTGTACCGGAGGCGCCTGCCGCGCGGGACCGGTACGGGACCGCAATTGCGCTGGTTGGGGAACTCCCGATGCGTTACCCTGTCCATGTAGTACTTGGGGGCGACATGGCTTCGACGCGGGTCGCGAAACCTGAGGTGCATGCCGAGGCTGTAGTGGACCTCGTTAAAACCGCTGCAAAAAAATAGTTGCCAACGACGACAACTACGCACTCGCCGCTTAAAAACCGGTAGATGCCGTCCGACTGGAGCCGTGCTTATGCGTCCAGTATCGGGCGTCGACTCTCATAAGCTCGTGGTGAAGCGCGCCCGGCGTGGATCCATTAAAACTCAACCGGGATCGCCAGCTACATGCCCTGACTGTCGGGTGGTCGCTGGTTAAATTAAAAGACAGAATAAGCATGTAGAGCCGAAGGCGGAGGTCCTGCGGACGCGGGTTCGATTCCCGCCGCCTCCACCAATTTAGATCGACCAATCAAGCGCCTACGGGCGCTTTTTTGTTTGCATTCGAGGAATCGCATGGCCGTCTACCAGGACACCCTGACCCAGCAGACCCGAGGCCGCGGAACCCACAACATCACTACCTCCGTGGAGCACATCGTACGCGCCTCCGGCATTACCACCGGCGCCTGCCACGTCTTCCAGCATCACACCAGCGCCTCCCTGCTCGTCACCGAGAACGCCGATCCCGACGTCCGCCACGATCTGGAGACCCTGATCGCGCGCATGGCCCCGGACGGCGACCCCGCCTACCGCCACGATATGGAAGGCGACGACGACATGGCCGCCCACGCCCGCGCCATGCTCACGCACAACGACCTGACCGTTCCGGTCGGCCAGGGCCGCCTGATCCTCGGCCAGTGGCAGGGCCTGTTCCTCTGGGAACACCGCTACGCCGCCCACACGCGCAAGCTCACGATCACGGTCCAGGGCGAGTAGAACCCGCCTCAACCCCGCTCCACGTGCACCGTAATCCCGGACCTCATCAACGCGTACCCGGATCGGCGAATGCCGCGAGGCCCGGGAAGGCTTGAAACACGAAGCTCAGACCAGAATCAGCAGCGTCGCCAGCCCCAGGAATGACAGGAACCCGACCACGTCGGTGACGGTCGTCAGGATGACCGCTCCGGAAAGAGCGGGGTCCATGCCGAGGCGTTTCAAGGTCAGCGGTATGGTGATCCCGGCCACGTTGGCCACCGTCATGTTGATGATGATCGCCAGCGTGATGATGAGGCTGATCGCCAGGTCCTGGAACCACAAATGGGCCACCAGGCCGACAACCAATGCCCAGATAATCCCGTTGGCCAGGCCGACCCACAGCTCCTTGTTCAAGA
This sequence comes from Thioalkalivibrio sp. AKL9, assembly GCF_000377825.1. Classification (NCBI taxonomy): domain Bacteria; kingdom Pseudomonadati; phylum Pseudomonadota; class Gammaproteobacteria; order Chromatiales; family Ectothiorhodospiraceae; genus Thioalkalivibrio; species Thioalkalivibrio sp. AKL9. The sequence continues at coordinate 178,878 of NZ_KB905104.1, forward strand.
GCCACCAGCGATTCGTACCGGCGATTTGACCCATGGCCAGGCCACGGATGACCACGGTCAGGGTCTGGCTCCCGGCAATACCCCCCATGCTGGCCACCACGGGCATGAGTACCGCCAGGGCGACGACCTGCGAGAGCACGGCCTCGAACTGGCCAATGACGTAGGCGGCCAGAAAGGCCGTTGCCAGATTGATGCCGAGCCAGATACCGCGACTGCGAATACTGAACCGGATCGGTGCGAACAGCTCGCCTTCTTCCTTGACCCCGGCCATCCCGAGCAGGGTCGCGTCCGCATTCTCGCGCACGATCTTCCATGATGTGGCTCATGTTCAGCTGACCTACGAGGACGCCTTCGGCGTCTACCACGGGCGCAAACTGCAGTTCCCGGGCCCGCAGGATGGTTGCCGCCTTGCGGATATCCATGGTGTCGAGCAGGCACGTCGGCATGTACATGAAATCGGCAACCGTCCTTTTTTGATGGTTGCGCACGAGGTCGACCAGACGTAGCGAGCCAACGAGGCGGGCATCCTTGTCCGTGACCAGCAATTCCTGCGACTCGCTGTCCAGCGAGTGACTAATGCGTACAAACCGTTGAACGGCCTCGAGTGTTACATCCGGTTTCACATTGGTGGTTTCGGGATCCATGTAACGCCCGACCGCATCGTCATCGTAGCCATGAAGCGTCGTGACATGGTGTCGCACTCCCGCGGCCAGCGTTTCGATCACGGATTCGCGGATCGGATCGTCGATCGTGTCCAGGAGCTCCGCCACCGTTTCCGGTGGAAGATCCTGCGCCAGGGCCGTGACCTCCTCGACCGGCATGTCCGCCATCAAATGTTCGCGGGCATCCGCGCCGACTTCGGCCAATACCTCCCCGCGCTGGTCTTGAGGTATGCAGGACCAGATGCGTTCCCGCTCGCGGAATGGAAACGATTCCAGCAACAAGGCGATGGCCTGTTCGTCCAGCCCTTCCAGGAAATCGCAGACAGCGGCTTGGGAGTCCGATTCGGCGAGCTGCGCCTGCAGGCCAAGCAACAACTCTTCGATCGTGGCGGAACCGTCACTGGCCGGAACCGAAGTCTCCCGTTGCGGATCAGGGGCGTCTTCGGTGGCGGGAGTCATTAGCAGGCCTCTTCAGTCCAGGTGCAGGGGTCCGACCGCAACCCTCTTCTGCGGTCCTGACATATGGTACATGGCCACCGCCCGGCCCGACGGGTGACCGCCAGGGTCGGACCACGGTAACCACCTGACTCCACGTCTTTTATGCCCACAAAAACCGCCCAATGGGACGCTTATTCGTGCAATTTCGGACGCAAAACGGTCGCGTCAGGGCGAGTACATCCAATTCAGCCCCGCTCGACATGCACGGTGATCTCCTCGCGGTCGTGATAGAGCTGTCGCGCCCGCATCCGGTGGGCGATCCGGGCGTCCAGCAGGCGTTCCTCGATGTGGTCGAGGCAGTCGTATACGGTCTGCCAGCGCTGTTTCATCGGCAGCTTGAGATTGAAGATGGCCTCGCGGCACCAGCCGGCCTCCAGCCAGTCCGCCATGCGTGCGGCCACCCGCGAGGGCTTGTCCACGATGTCGCAGACCAGCCAGGTGACTGATTTCGGTGGCACCCAGGAGAAGGCGTCCTCGCGGTGGTGCTCCACCTGGGTGGTTGCCATCAACGGGGCATCCATCGGGCCATTATCTACTGCGTGCACGTACATACCGCGTCGCACCAGCTGCCAGGTCCAGCCGCCCGGAGCCGCGCCCAGGTCCACGGCCTGCATCCCCTGCGCCAGGCGCGCGTCCCAGGCCTCCCGCGGGATGAAGGTGTGCCAGGCCTCCTCCAACTTCAGGGTCGACCGGCTGGGTGCCTCGCGCGGCGAACGCAGGTGCAGGATGCCGCCCGGCCACTCGCTGCGCTCGCCGGGCCGGCTAAGGCCCAGTTGCACGCAGTCGCCGGAATGCCAGAACACATGCAGGCGCAGCCCGCCTGCCTGCGCCCGCAGCACCCCGCGTTTGCGCAGGACGGAGGCCAGCGGGCGTTCCACGGCCTTGATCAACCGGCGCAGGCCCTTGCCCTCGTTGGTATCGGGCATCTCGTGCCAGATGGAATCCACCGGGCACCCGGCTGCAAACGCCTGTTCGATGATGGGCGTCAGCCGATCCGCGCGATCCAGGCCCTCGAGTGCGGGCAACGCCGGAAAGACCTGCCGGGCAAAGATCAATTCCTCGAAGGGTAATGCGCGCGCCAGCCCCTCCACCGTGCAGCCAGCCGGCTCGAAATGGACGTACCCGCTGCCGGGCTGCACCCGCGCAAAACCACCCAGCCCCGCGCGCGCTGCGCGGTCGGTCAGCTCGGCCGTCAGGTCCGCCTCGAAGCCCGCGCGACAATACAGCAGCAGGCCGGAAAAGCCTGATCCGCTCGTTCCCATCCCAGAACCCCTCTCCCACACACAAAAAAGCCGCCGCACACCCGAATGGTGCACGGCGGCTGCGAGACTACCCGGACCGCTTGCGCGGGCCAAGCCAAACGCCGATCAGCGATCCAGGCCAGGATCACCCGCCACGTTCTTCAGCTTCGGCAGGTAGGGCTTGCCGGGGCTGATGGTGTCGCGATCGCGCAGATACCCGGCGACCACATCCCATACCGGATCGGTATCCAGCGGCTCGTGGACATTGGCCCAGCCGGCCACCACGTAGTTCTTGTCCGGGTCCAGCGGCTCGCCATTGATGTGCATGTCGCTGATACGGCTACCCATCGATTCGTGCGGATCGATGGTGTATTCGATGCCCGAGGTTCGCACCATGTCCCCGCCGCGGTGATGGTAGGGATTGGCATTGAAGATCGAGTTGGCCACGTCCTCCAGGGCATTCTTCAGCTGCGCACCGGTCATCTCGTTGCGCTGCGTCTCCGAATAGGTGGTCGCGGTCTGCGTCATCAACTCCTCGAAGGTGATGGGCGAACCCGGCAGGACGCTAATGCCCCAGCGGAAGCCGGGCGACAGGGCCACCTCGGCATCCATTTCCTTGATCATCGCATCCATGATGACCTCGTCGAAGGTACCGTTGAAGTTGCCGCGGCGGTAGAGAACACCGTCGGTTACGGCCAGTTCTTCATTCAGTTTGTCCTCATAGGGCTCGCGCACCGAGCGGATGTGCTCCTCCATCTCGGCATCCGCCTCGATCAGGTTGGAGAACACCGGCAGCAGCGTGAACTTGTAGTCGCGGATGCCGCTGTCGGTCACGTCGAGATCCATCACGCCAAGGAACTTGCCGTTGGAACCGGCATTGGTGACCAGCGTGGTCTCGCCGCCGGCATTCTCGATCTCCATCGCGCCCGGCACCGCGTCATGCGTGTGCCCGCCCATGATGATGTCCACATCGCGCAGGCGACGCGCCATCTCCATGTCGGTGACCATGCCGTTGTGAGACAGGATCGCCACCACCTTGGCGCCCTTCTCGCGGCACTCGTCGATCATGCGCTGCATGTTCTCGTCGCGGATGCCGAAGCTCCAGTCCGGGAACATGTAGTCGGGGTTGGCCACGGATGTATAGGGAAACGCCTGGCCGATCACGGCGACCGGCACGCCATTCATCTCGCGGATGGTATAGGGCTCGAACACCGGGTCGCCCCAGTCGCGATCCTCGATGTTCTGCGCCAGGAACTCGATGTTGTTGGGTTTGAAGTCGTTTTCGATGATCTCCATCACCCGCTCGTCGCCGAAGGTGAACTCCCAGTGGCCGACCATGATGTCCACGCCCAGCAGTTTCTGCGCATCGACCATGTCCTGCCCGTTCGTCCACAGCGAGGTGGCGGAGCCCTGCCAGGTATCGCCACCATCCAGCAGCAGGGAATTCGGGCGATCCGCGCGCAGCTTCTGGACCAGCGTGGACAGATGGGAGAACCCACCCAGACGACCGTACTTCTCGGCCGCATACTTGAAGTCCATATGGGTGACAGCATGCGCCAGCGGCGTGCCCGGCTGGATATCGAAATATTCCAGCATTTCCTTGCCGGCCAGCACCGGCGGCTTGCCCTGCATATCGCCCACGCCGATGTTCACGTCCGGCTCGCGGAAGTGCACCGGTTTCAGCTGCGCATGGCAGTCGGTGTAGTGCAGCAGCGACACGTTGCCGAATTTCGGCAGGTCGTACATGTTTGCATCGGCCGGCTTCCAGGACCCCTTCTCGCCTGCCCAGGCATTCATCGAGAAGCCGGCGGCACTGGCCGCGACCATGGCTTCGAGAAACTCTCTGCGCGTAAGACTCATATGGATCTCCTTGGTGGCTTGGTTTTATCCGGGACGCCAATCGCACCCCTTACCAAGCTCCCGACGCACGGCCACCGCGAATGTTCCCCGGACCGGACGGGGGAATGCGCACAACAACAGCGTATTTTGGCGCTGTTTGATGGAGATCGGGAGGAAAACACGCCATTTCCTGAGTGTTGGCGGATTTCCATCTTTTTGCCAGGCCCGTCACATTTCACACCGGTGCAGACACAAAAAAGCCTGCTATCCGGAGATAACAGGCCAAGACGCGACATACACCGTCGGAAGCAATCGGCCCGCAGCGCACGCTGGGGGATCGTGCATCCCTTGCTGGGCCGAGGATCGGATCCGACGATCTCAGGCTAGTCAGCCTTCCGACGGTCTTTCTTGATCCAGATCAATATATACGCCGATCCATCTGCCGCGCTTGCGCACCGCGGCTGGCAGGCGGCGACCTCAGGCCCCGTACTTTCCCTGGGCCGCCAGCCCGTTGTCCCGGGCGCGCTCGAACACCGTCTGCTGGGCCTTCTCGAAATTGGCGGCGGGATCCTTGCCCCAAAGCTCCATCGCGGCCTGCTGCATGCCACGGCCATAGGAGAAGGACAGCGGCCACGGTGTCCCACCGATCTGGTTCATGGCGTCCAGGTGATTGGTGGCATCGGCGTCGCTCTGCCCGCCCGAGAGGAACACCACCCCCGGCAGGATCGCCGGCACGGCGGATTCCAGGCAGCGCAGGGTCGCATGGGCGACGTCCTCGACACTGGCCTGCTCGGGGCAGTCCTTGCCCGGCAGCACCATGCTGGCCTTGAGGATGGTGCCCTCGAGCAGCACGTGATGCTCGTACAGCGCCCGGAACACGGCCCGCTGGCTCGCCTCGGTCACGCCGTAACAGGTCTCGATGTCATGGTCGCCATCCATCAGGACCTCGGGCTCCACGATCGGCACGATCCCGTGCTCCTGGCACAGTGCGGCATACCGTGCCAGGGCATGCGCATTCGACTCGATGCAGGTATCCGTGGGCATGGTCTCGCCAATGGTGATGACCGCGCGCCATTTGGCGAACCGGGCCCCCATCCGCGCGTACTCCTCGAGCCGCTCGCGCAGCCCGTCCAGGCCCTCGGTCACCTTCTCCCCGGGAAAGCCGGCCAGATCCTTCGCGCCGGTATCGACCTTGATGCCGGGCAGGATGCCGGCCTCGTTCATCACGTCCACGAACGGCCTGCCGTCACGGGTGGACTGGCGAAGCGTCTCGTCATACAGGATCGCGCCCGAGATGTACTCTTTCAGCTTCGGCGTCGTCAGCAACAGCTCGCGGTACGTGCGGCGGTTCTCCTCGGTATTCTCGACACCGACCGCGCCCAGGCGCTTGGCAATCGTCCCGGTGGATTCATCAATGGCGATGATGCCCTTGCCGGGGGCCACCATCGCTTCGGCCGTCTCTACCAACTGATCGATCTTCATGCCTGCTCCTTGCATTTCTGCGTGGGACTGCCTTCGAAGAGTAGTCACCCTCCGCGGGTTCTTCCAACCCGACAGGGAAAACCCCACCACAGTTTCCGGAACAGCACGAAAGGCCGTGTCCACGGCGCATGAAAACCGCTCAGGCGTACTCGCCCGCGGCGTGTCCGGAGGCCCAAGCCCACTGGAAGTTGTGGCCACCCAGGTGCCCGGTTACATCCACCACCTCGCCAATGAAGTAAAGGCCCGGGATCGTCCGGCACTCCATCGTCTTGGATGACAGCGCAGCGGTGTCCACCCCGCCCAGGGTGACTTCCGCCGTGCGATAACCCTCGGTCCCTGCGGGCCACACCGTCCATGGCTGACAAGCGGCCACTACCTGCTCGATATCCCCGTTGCTCAAGTGCTCCAGCGCCCGGTTCTCCACCCACAGCTCGCACCAGCGCTGCGCAACCCGGCGCGTCAGCTGCTCGCCCAGCACACTCTTGAGCTCCAGCTTCGGTCGCTGTTCGCGCAGTTCGCGCAAATGCGCCGCCAGATCAATGCCCGGGAACAGGTCGATCGCCACCGCCTGCCCCTCCTCCCAGTAGGACGACGCCTGCAACACCGCCGGCCCGCTCAATCCCCGATGCGTGAACAGCAGATTTTCGCGAAACCCCATGCCCCCGGCCGTCGTCACCGTATCCAGCGCCACCCCCGACAGCCCCTCCAGCTCCTCCAGGGGCCGCCCGCTCAGGGTAAACGGCACCAGGGCCGGACGGGTTGGCTGCACCGGCAGCCCCAGCGAACGCGCAAGGTCCAGCCCGAATCCGGTGGCCCCCATGCGCGGAATGGAGTACCCCCCCGTGGCAATCACCAGCGACTCGCAGGCAATGGCCTCCGCGCCGGCCTGCAGCCGGTGAGGCGCGCCCATTTCCACATCCGTCACCGGCGTGTCCGTGCGCACCGTGACTCCGGTCGCGGCGCACTCGTCCAGCAGCATCCGCACGATATCCTTCGACGAACGGTCGCAGAACAGCTGGCCCAGCTTCTTCTCGTGGTAGGGAATGCCGTGCTTTTCCACCAGGGCGATGAAGTCCCACTGGCTGTAGCGGCTGAGCGCGGACTTCACGAAATGCGGGTTCGCGGAGATGAAATTCTCCGGCTCGCAGTACATGTTGGTGAAGTTGCAGCGGCCGCCGCCCGACATCAGGATCTTCTTCCCGACCCGGTTGGCGTGATCTATCACCAGCACCCGGCGCCCGCGATCGCCCGCCGTCAGGGCACACATCAGCCCGGCCGCCCCGCCCCCGATCACGACCACATCGAAATGCTTCGCCGCCTCACTCATGGCGCGCGCTGCGGCTCGAACCGGGAGTCGGGCGTCGTCCCTGGCACAATCAGCGCACCCACTCCTTGCGCACCACCAGGGTCTGCGCGATCAGGTCATGCAAGGCCTGCCGACGCTTGGTAAAGGCCACCATGATGTAGCCGATCATCAGGATCAGCCCGGACAGGATGGTCGCGAAATGCCGCCCGGTCGCACGCAGGAACGAGATCCGCTCGCCCTGGAAGTCCACCACCCGCAGCCCGAACACCATCTTGCCCAGCGTCGCCTGGTACTGGGAGCTGTGCATGCCGGCCCAGTACAACCAAGCCACCACGACATTCACCAGAAACCAGGCCGCCTCCCCCGGCGGCACGGGATCATCCGGCCCGCGCGCAGCCAGGGTCTCCGGGCTGATCAGCGCCTGCGCCACGATCTGCGGCACACCGACAATCACCGCATCCAGCAGATAGGCCCCCACGCGCACCCAGAAGCCACCGTAGGCTGCGCGCGCCTCGGGCGGGCCGTCGTCACTACCGACTCCGGCCGCCAGTGGCGCACCACACTGAATACAAAACCGCGCCTCTGGCGGGTTCTGCTTACCACACTGTCCACAATCCATGATGTCTCGCTCTCCCTTTAGGTTGTGCGCTCTCGCCGGGACGGTCCGCCTACAATAACGGCTCGACGGGAAGGATCCGGGTCATCCCGGACACAAACCGACGCCACAGACCGGCCTTGGGCTCCTGGCGGTAGGCATTTCCGGAACCGTCCCGCCATACCAGACCACCTGATGCATCCCGCTCCACCCGGTAGGCCACCTGCGGCCGAATCCCCCGTTGATGCAGCGCGGCCAGCTGCTCCACCAAAACCGGCTCGGACAGGAACACACCGGACTCACTGTTCGTATGCGCCGAGCGCGGGTCCAGGTTGAACGAGCCGACAAAGGCCTCCTCGCGGTCGAAAACCAGCAGCTTGGAATGCAGGCTGGCCTGCGAGGCGTCGATGCCGCGATCGCGCTCCAGGCGCGCCCAGCGCGGCGGCCCGGTCGGACGCAGCTCGAACAGCTCGACGCGTGCATCCAGCAACGCATGTCGCCGTCGCGCATAGCCGGCATGGGTAAAGGCCACATCGTTGGCCGCCAGCGAGTTCGTCAGCACCTGTACACGCACCCCCGACTCGCTCATCCGCGACAGCTGGGCCGTCCCGTCGCGCCCCGGCACAAAGTACGGCGAGACGATCAGCAGTTCCTTCTCCACCCCCAGCAGCCGCTCACCCAGGGCGTCCGCAACGCGCGAACCATCGCCTCGTGCACGCGCCTTGGCCTCGTCATCGACCACGAACTCGGCTTGCGTCGTCCACACATATGCCGCCGGATCGGCAATCGGCTGCGGCACCGGTTGCCCATTCAAGGGTTCCATCTGCATCAGGGGATGGGTGTGATTCTGCGCCAGCCAGGCTCGCAAGGACCCCTGCTGCATTGCCAGGCGCTCCGGCGAACCGTCCTTTCGCGCAACGCGCTCGACTCCGATCGCGCCCGGACTGTTCCAGAATTCCACGAACGACCGGTCGATCTCGCGCACCAGCGGCCCCACCACCACCAGATCCAGATCCGCAAAATTGTAATCGGGGCTCGCCTCGAAGTACTCGTCCCCGACATTGCGCCCGCCCGTAATCGCCAGGCGCCCGTCCACCACCCAGGCCTTGTTGTGCATCCGGTGGTTCAGGTCGCTACCACGAAAAAAGAACTCGGCACTGGCCCGCAGCAGGCCCTCGCGCGTACGGAAGGGATTGAAGATCCGAACCTCAACGTTCGGATGCTGCGCAATCGCGGCCAGCGTCGCGTCCCGCCCACGCGCGTCGACGTCATCCAGGAGCAACGAGACCCGAACGCCACGATCGGCCGCCCCGAGCAATTCGCCCATCAACACCCGTCCGGCAGCATCGTCGCGCCAGATATAGGCCTGCACCTGGATTCGTTCGCGCGCCATGCGCACGCTCATCACCCGCCAGCGGAAGGCTTCAGCCCCCTCGTCCAGCAGCCGGAATCCCGTCTTGCCCTGATCGCGGGCCGGCGCAAATCCTTCCAGCCACTCCGCTAGCGGTCCTTCTGAGGCGGGGGGCTCCAGCGCTTGCCATCCGCGTTCCGGCGCCGGCTGCAACGGCGCACAACCCGCCGCGAGTGCCAGAAACAGCAGCACTGCCAGAAGCCAGGAAAACCGGTACGAATCACGCATGAACAAGCAATCGCCCGACGCGATGCCCCCTTTATCAAATAGCACGCCCGTTGCCAGCCTGACGCCGCGTACGCGCCCTGTCGATACCGACCGCCCAGGCATAAAAAAAGCGAGCCGGGCGGACCCTGACTCGCTTCTTCACAATCTGGTAGGCGCGATTGGACTCGAACCAACGACCCCCACCATGTCAAGGTGGTGCTCTAACCAACTGAGCTACGCGCCTGTCGTCTTCGAGCCGCGTATTCTACCGACTCCCCGCCCGCTGTCAAAGCCTCCGTTAACGCACTGTTTTCTGGGCATCCCTTCGATCCGGACCACCGATAGAACGGGTCGGACAACGGCAAGGCTCCCACCGGCATTCCACCTCCCCGTCAGTGGCTGGGACACTTCTGGGACACAAGTGAGACAGATCTGGGGCAACCTCATTGTCGGCCCAACGAATCTAAGCCTCCGACTTTGAGCACTACCCCACCATCGGGCTGGTCGGAACTTAGCTCGTCGAACCGCGCCCCGTCCCAACACGTTGCTTCTCCAGGAATTCCTCAATGGCCATCCGCACCACGTCCGAGCGAGTCGGAATATTCGCGAATTGATCGCGGAGCTCGCTACGGCAGGTATCAAGCCGCGCGAGCGTTTCGTCGTCCAGACGGATATTCACCTGCTTCTGCTGCGTTCGAGAGGGCTTCATCCGATATCCAATCTGTCTGGTTAAGAGCGAATTATAGGCGCCCCTCCGTATAGCCGTATAGCTCGCTTCCAAAGATCTTGACACCGGCGTATAGCCGCTATACAGTTAAGTCAGGCCGTATAGCGGCTATACATCCGGAGGAATCATGACTTATCTGACTTCAGTAGAACTCGCCAACAAACTCCACATGAATCCGCGCTACGTGAACAACGTACTCAGGAGGGAAGCCCTATCCGAAGGCAGACACTACGTTCGACCCTTCGGTCGACGGAAGGTCCTCTACATCTGGGAGAACATCGAGGAGGACATGTACACCGATGCCATGCCGGCAATCCCAATGGCCAACGGGGGTGCCTGCCATGGGTAATATCCGCGCCAGAAAAGAGAACGGCCGCCTGTACTTGGATTTTTCTTACCGGAAGACCCGGTGTCGGGAGTACACCGCGCTTGACGACACACCGTCAAACCGGAAACGACTTCAGAAAATGCTCGAGCGAATCGAAGCGGAAATTCTTCTGGGCACCTTCGATTACGCCAAAACGTTTCCCAACAGCCCTCGCGCGGCACGGTTCTCTCAACCCACGTCTGTGCTACAGGCCGCAGAAGGCGCAAACGCAGGCCCTACGTTCCAGGAGTTTGGGGAGACCTGGTTTGCCGAGAACGAGCCCACCTGGAAGCCGTCCTACCGGACGAAGCTGCGGGACATCTTCGATAAGCAACTTGCCCCGCAGTTCGGGGAAAAGGAAGTCAGCGACATCCAGAAATCCGAGATCCTCCAGTACCGCGCCGAACTCGCCAAAGTATGCCGCAACACTGGAAAAACGCTGTCCGCGTCCCGGATCAATCAAATCATGAATGTGCTCCGGCAGATCCTGGTGGAAGCCGCTGACCGATTCGACTTTATCACGCCTTATCAAGGCATCAAGCCGCTGCGTGTCCCCCGGACACAGGTCGACCCCTTCTCGCTGGAGGAGGTCCAGAAGTTTCTCGATACCGTCGACCCCAAGTGGCGGCCCTACTTCATCGTCCGGTTCTTCACGGGGATGCGGACGTCCGAGGTGGACGGTCTGAAGTGGCAGTACGTGGACTTCGATCGGCGCGAGATCCTCGTCTATTCCGCCCGCGTCAACGGCGAAGACACCACGACCAAGACCGATGGCTCGATGCGCACCATCCAGATGTCCGAGATGGTCTACCAAGCACTCCTACAGGCCCGAGAAGCGATGCGCGAGCGGCCCGTTTCCTGCCGGAGCGATTACGTGTTCTCCAGTCGCTTCGGCTATCCGCTCTCGTACCACAACGTGAATCACCGCGTGTGGTATCCGACGCTCAAGAAGGCCCACCTCAAACGCCGGAACCCCTATCAGACGCGCCATACGGCCGCGACGCTGTGGCTTGCCGCCGGTGAGAGTCCGGAGTGGATTGCCCGTCAGATGGGGCACTCCAACACCAAGATGCTGTTCACCGTGTACTCGAGGTATGTCCCGAACCTCACTCGCCAGGATGGCTCCGCTATGGAACGACTGCTGCGTTCGCGCATGCAGTTTCCTCAGACCACTCTCGATCCGGCCACCGAGGGGGTCTCCGATGATGAGTGAGTCCCCGAAGACGAACTGCGTCGGCGACCACCTGACGCAAACCGACGCGCCTCGAAAGATGGCATTTGCGCTCATTCAGGCATACCAGCTCGAGCACCGGCCCGACCTCGCCCAAGCGCTTGGAACCGATTCTAGCGAGCCCGTCCTTGAAACGGTCGCCGCATGGATCGCCAGGGAACTACCTTGCACACCCCTGGCATTGGACGGCGCAGTGATGAACTGGCTCGCATTCCGCCTCGAGGAAGAGCTCAAGGCTCAGGAGGCGACCGGGCATGTGTAAGACCGTCGTAGACGTAAAAAACCTGCTGGCAAACCCGGAGTTCGAGATCGACGTTCCCGTCACTGGGACCTTCGGTGCAGAGATTGGCAAACCGAGGTCCGGACAGAATGGCGTGGCGTACTACCCCGTGGATCTTTGGGATTACACCGGCAGCGTTCGCGCCTTCGCGCCGAAGACGGACTGGCAAGGAATCCTCCCTGGCCCGCGATCAACGCTGGACTGCGGTATCGAATTGCGACGCGACCGCCACGGGCAAGCCCAGGCGGTCCTCCGTCCCACTCGGGAAACCGATAATCCGAGATCCTCAATCGAACTGCTTCCTGGCCACGTCGCCCCCAATGTCGAAGACCTGGAACGGCTTGTCGACTTGGCCAGCGCCTTGCGCACGCCCGCCTATCGCGCATTTCTCGAGAACGTCTTTTGTGACCAGTCCTTCACCCGACTCTTCGTGACGCTCCCGGCATCCAAAAGCTGTCACCACACGGACGCCGGTGGCCTGCTCGCGCACAGCCTGGAAGTCGCAGAGGCGATTAAGGCGGCCACGCGCGAGCTCCCAAATACCCCGGAGTTGTTCGCGGAAGCCGCTGTGGTGGTCGCCCTGCTTCACGACGCCGGGAAGGTTCTGCTGCGCGGACCCGCCGGCCATCGTTATCCCTGTCGCCACCACGACCACGACCACCTGTTGGAATTGGCTCTTAGTGGTCCGCTGACCCGGCTGAAGCAAACCAATCAGAATGCTACCGGGGTTCTCTGGGGCACGATCAAGGCATACCAAAGCGGCGACACCTACAACATGCCCCTGGCAGGAGTCATTCGCGGCCTGGATGGGACAAGCGCCCAGAACAGCGGGCTCAAGACGCATCTCACCTCAAACCCCGGCTACTACTGGACCAAGCTCGGAGGCCGGCGCCCGGTCTGGATCCCACCGGAACTCAACCATCCCGGCGTGCCGTGGACTGGGCAAAACCTCCCCTAACCAACCCCTGAAGAGCCTTCCCGCTTGGAACGCACGAGACGGTGCCCTTTATGTACGACACCTTTCGATGCAAGAATGGCTCGCCAACCCTCCCATGTACCGATTAATTCCGGGTGTTCGTAAAGGCCCCAAGCTTCTTCCTGTCGAGTCAGACGTGAATACTTTTCTCGGTGCTCGTGCTCCTGGGGCAGCATCTCCTCTTTCCGATGGAGAATCCCAGGATTGGGGCTGTCTGAATAGTCACGAGCGATAATGCGCGGATTGCCGAGACGCACCACCAGAGACTGCTTCACAGCCGGGTGCGGGTCCCGGTGAAAATCTGGGTAGGACAGATACGAGACTTGCGGTTTTGCGCGATTGAGCTTGGCCACGTTGCCGCCCTCAATCTCGCCCACATACTGACGAGCGCATGCCTCATAGACTCGCAAAACAACTGGCAAGTCCGGAACCGCATCTACGTGAACATAAAGCGCGTTGCCCGTAAGCTTCCCCACAGATGAAGACCGCATCGCTCGCTCGCGCTCATCATGGTCTCCCGCCCGATGCAGTAGTTCGTCCGCCTTCTCTTCGGCATTTTTGTAGGATGAGAAGAATTCTTTAATATCGAGCTGCAAGGCGTCGGGTAGATCCGAGAGCTTCGGGCGCCCGGCTAGCTTTTCCACAGCAAGGTAGATCAGTAATTCATCGGCTCGCTCGCGTCGGACCTCGTTCCATGCGTCCGCCCCCATCACACGCTTCAGGATCAAAAATGCCTGGCGAACCGTTCCAACGCGGGCCCGAAGTTCCTCTGCATTCTCGAGCTCGTGGCACGCGGGGACACGCCCATGCTCACTCAAGAAGGCTACCAGCGGAGCCAGCGTATCCTGGTGTTCCTCGAAAACCTTATCCGCCTTGCGAATCCTGGGTGCTGCACGCCGGCGCTGATACCGTGAGGCCAGATAGGCTTGGCGCATTCCTTCATCGCGAAAGACGAACAAAACACCAGGCGCCGCTGGTGCCGTTGGTGCGCCCAACGATGTAGATACCCAGTCCCTTAGTTCCTGCTGAGAAAAGAATTTCTGAAACGTCGCTCTTGAGGTTACACAGCCATCGGCGTAGTCCTCTGCGGAAAGCCCCTTTCGATCGATGTCCAAGCGCGCAGCGACGACGAGCACTTGGAGCGCCAAATCCCATGCCTCTTCCAGCGCACGGACCCTTTCTTGAGGGTCCTCGATCACGTTCACGACATACCCGAGATTTACGACATCAGCGGGATTCTTCGATCGTTGTGCCCGATACGCAGGATCCCAGCCGTTGGCGTTGAACCCTATCCGTGTAAGGCGGTTCAGGTCTTGCCCACGGCCACACCCGTAATCGAAGAACGACCGTTTACTCGAAAGCAAGCCCGATTCGATCGCAAGGCGCACAGGGCGAGAGAAATGAGTCCGACCGATCGCCGTGCGGTGTCGGAAAATATCCTTAGGTTGGGGCTCTGTCACCATGGCTAACGGCAAGCGCTTTCTGTATCAGATGATCGATGGACTTGATGGACGGGTCACCCGCAAGATACCCAATTCCTCGATGGATGTGAGCATGCAACTGCTCCGAGAGAACGGAAGGCGACAACTCGAGTCCGTCGTGTGCACAGCGCTCCGTAATCATGGCCAGATAGACATCCGCGTATTCACCACCAAACGTACGCCATGTCATTTCGATAGGCCGTTCGCCACCAGCAACGGCTCGCGGATTACCCTCCTCGGCCAGGGAAATACACAAAGCCCACCGGCACAGGATATTCCACTGCCCGATCCCTGTACGCGCCTTCAATCGAGATAACTGATCGCGCCCTTGCTTGGAAACCCGCACGTTGTCGATAGTCATGCTGCAACCTCGCCAAAGTAGCCTTCTTCTACCCGCGTGCTGCAGGTTTCGTCATCGTATTCCAGGCGATAGAAGCGGCCCACTGATGGGCGCAACGCAGAAAGGTACCGGTCGACAATTTCTTCATCGGTCGACAGGAGGAGGACTTGGTGACTCGCTTCTGGGAAATAGCGCTCGACCAAGTGCTCCCGGTGGGTGCCGTCCAGACGCCCCAAGGGCGTATCCACCACGACGGGAAGAGGGCGCCCTGAAGCCCGAGCTAACCCCCAAAGGGTTGCAACCGCGAGTAGCTGACGCTCCCCCGCAGAGAGGCGCTTGGGAGAAATCTCGTTCCCCATGTTATCGATCAGAGACATCCGGTACCGCTCTGGGTCGATACGCACAGACGCGACCAAAGAACTCTTGCGCAGCAGTAAGCGGTAACACTCGAACACATAGTCCTGAATCCGCTCCAGATTGCGTTCTAGCGCCGCCTGACGGAACTTCCCTAGCGTGTTTCGTGCCCAGGACGAGTGTTCTAACAGACGCTGCCGCCGCTCCTCCTCCAGCCCTTCACTCGCCGCATCCTTCAAAAGCCGATCGACCAACTCCTGCTGGCGAACACGCTTAGCTTCAAGCTCAGAAAGCTGCCGTAAAATCTCATCCAGCCGCACCTGGGTCTCACGCTGTTCGGAAAGAACGTGCTCCCGTCGAGCCGCGACATCGCGAATGGCATCTGCCTCGGGCACCGCTGCCAGGTGGCGCTCAACATCATCCAGACGATCGACATTCCGTTGCAGTTCATCAACGATACCCGCCGCTCGTCCGAGGTCCTCATCTAGGACGGACTGGAGCACACGATGACCCGCCTGCCGCGTGCCATCCGCAAGGTCGAGGTATAAGGATGCCTGGGTGGCGGAATCAGCCTGTCCGGCTACAGAGTCGAAGTATTCGGTCAAAGCACCCAACACTGCTTCTGAGGCGCCGGCACCCAAAAGGCACGTCTCAAGTTGTTCCCGGTGTTGCCGGAGTTGGCGCTGATCGGCAAGCGACTGTTTCTGCTCTGCCTCATAATCGGCCTGCCGCAACGTCTGCCGTAAATGATTTGACGCAAGAGCCAGCGGCAGGGCTCCCGCAGCCAACTCGCCGAGCGCGCTCCGGTTAGAAGCGATCGAGTCCTTGAGCGCTTGTCGCTCCGTCTCCAACGCTTCTCGTTGCTGGAGCAGTTCTCCTCCTTGCGCCCGGTAGTCACGCTCAATCGACTGCCTTTGGCGTTCCAGCCCATCCAACGTGTTTCGGAGCTGTCCAGCCTCTTCTTTGCGGGCCCGAATGTCCTGATCCAGATTTTCGAGCGTCGAATTCTCTTCCGTCACCCGCGCCCGCGCCTGGTCCGAGAGCGACTCGGCCCGCTTACGGCGTTCAAGAACCGAAAGATCCGTTTCCAGCTGCCGAACCAAGTCCATTCCGAGCAAAGACTCAATCGCTACGGATAGGAAACCTTCCGAGGTTTCGGGGTCAGCGAGTGACTCGATGCGTTCACCGTCGAACAAAAATAGAGGGGCAAGCTGCGGTGGCAAGAAGCGATGGACCTGGTCAGCCCAGGTGTCGGAAAGCGCAGCGTCCCGAGAACCATCCACCTCGACATCAATGGTCTCTTGGATGTTGGTGCGCCTTAGAGCCCAGGAACGCCGAACCCGATAGGTCTTCTCCTCACCATCCCCCGTGGACCGAAACGCAATCTCGACGCTTGCACCGTCCTTCAACCTCACTCGGCGGTTAATCGAACGCTCCAGATACTCTTCATACCCCCCATCCGAGTCCCTCGCCGGCGGCGCAAGCTTGCCGAAAAGGGCAAGCTGCAAGGCCTCGAGCAAAGTTGTCTTGCCCGCGCCATTGAGTCCTCCAAATAGGATCACCGGCTTATCGGGACTCGGCGGATCGAGGCGGATCGACTGGCGTCCGCCGAAGATGCCAAAGTTATGCAGAACAAGCTCGTCGATAACCATTCCGGCTAGTCCTGCCTCACAATTGCGTCGGACGAGGAGAGTATTTCAGCCTCTTCAGCCCCACTCTCATCCGTATGTGGCAGATTCTGCATCGCCACGAACGTCATGGGTTCTTCTGGGCCAAGCGTTTCTCGGCTAGCGGCTGCCGCCTTCCGGCTCTCGAAGTCGAGCGCATCCGCTTCATCTTGGAAATAGCACTTCGTGATGGTCTTCTCCAAGGTCTCAAACAGGCCCTTCCGGCGAGCCATCGTCCTGTACCGCCGCTCCTGTTCGAGCAGCGTGCGGAGCATTTCGTAGTGCAGCGGATTCTCCTCGCCACACGTTTCACGTAGAAGCGCGAGGGTCTCCCGATCGAAAACGAGATTCTCTTCAATGGGCGGCCCGGGGTACGGCTCACCCAACACGTTCTCGTAGATCTCGGGCAGACGGTCTTCGACCTCGTGCTTGTCGACAATCCACATACGCCGGATCTCGTGCAGCTCATCGTTCGTGATCAGCTCCAGCTCTCGAACGTAATCGGGGCCGTTGGTACGGATCCATTGTTGGGTCTCAAGCAAACGACGCAACCAGTACTCACGGGCTTCCTGCTTGTAAGGCCCCGGCACCAACTGCCCGTCACCGCCTGCATCCGTGTAGTAGGTCAGATGGCCACCGATTCGTCGGAAGTCGCGCCGCGAGCGGTCACGCTTGCGATTCTGCTCGGAACGAAAATCAAACTCGTTGCGCAAGTCGAGAAGTGGCTGCATCCAGGATTTTTCTTCGTCGTTCCGGATCATGGCCCCCATGGACTTGTCCTCATCCACAAGCGTGCACACCCAGCAGCCAAACCGGCTGTTCCCACAGCTTGGCGTGCTCGTATCCACCACCAGGGGGCACTCTCCGTCGGCCGTCGCACCACGATACATGCCCATTAACTCAGCGTTATCGATACCCCAGGGATTTGGGATGAGCATCAGAAATGCCCAAACGTCGTCACTGGTCCAATCCTCGATGGGCGTATAGACAAGCGAGTTAGGCAGGCTCCCGTTCACGGTGAGGCGGTCACGAACCGCACCCTCGGCATGTCGCGCCATGGTTCGTCCGCGTGCAACGCTCTCAGACTTACGGGTTCCGAGCACAAGAACTGCTTCCCCATTCTCCCGCACCGTCTCACGGATAAAATGGTTGGACGGATTGATCTTGAGCCGCTCAGTACACCAGCGAAATTTCGGCCTTGGCGCAGGGTATCCCCTGCCGATCAGGTTCACCCAGAAGGAGTCGCCCGCAGGCGGGGTAAGGCGATGCGCGACGAAGGGCAAATGGGCCTCGTCAGAATGTTTCTGAATCGAGGTAAGCGAGCGATTAACCCAGCTCGCAACCACAGGATTCTCCACCAGAGTGTCCGTGGAGATCACGTGCACCGGCTTAGTCCGCTCGTCCTCCGGTAGCTCTTCGAGCGCAAGCCACATGAGCTGCAGCGACGCGGACGAATCCTTCCCCCCGCTATAGCCAATCACCCAGGGCACACTATCTTCCCGATAAAGCTGGCGGATCTCCGCCTTGGCGGTCTCAACCACCTCGTCCAACCCCAGCTCATGGAATGCCGACGCCGGATCTCTCTCAGACTCAGCCATCGTTATGCCCACCATTGTATGCGTCCTCCACCTTCTGCTCCTCCGGCATCAGGTCTAGCCCTAGAGCCGTCTTTATCGCGTTTATCGTCAGGGTGACATTGTGCGAGGACTTCGAAACCCTACCCCCAATCATTGCGCGACCTTCCCACAACCGCTGATTCGACCGAGCCCAATCCACGGAAGTCAGCGGCTTCAGCCGATCACCCCAGGTCTCCGGATATCGGCGCAGGAGCTCATTGCCAACGGTCCCAAGCGCCTGCAAGACGATGCCATGGGAGTGGATGAAGTCCTTCCGAACCTCCCCGGCCGACATTTTTCCCGCCCGCACTTGCTGCCACTGCGGGAAGTGTTCAGACACCGCCTCCCAATACTCTGCCGCTTGCTTGGCAGCAGCATCTGACCCGTCAAACTCAATACCGTCGAGTAGCTCTTGCGTCGCTCGGTACAGAGCCGACAAGGTAAACAGCTTCCTGGACCGAGGCGATAACGTGCTCCGCTCCATCTCCACCAAATCTCGGAAGAACGCCGAGCGCAAGACGAGAAGCCGCACGAGCCCCGCACCCTCGTCCCGGTGGTCATAGAGCACGCCCAAGGACTTGCTCGGACGCACCGCATGCCGATTCAGATCCGCGAACATCTGCTGGCACCGTTCCAGCCCCTTGTCCAGGAAAAAGACAACCGCGATGGTCTCATCTCCAAGCTCGGGCGCTCGCTCGAGCGCAGCTTCGATCGCTGCACGCCGATGCTGGCCATCATTGATAATGAAACGTGCATCCATCGGCACGGAGAGCACGCCCACCTTACTTGCCTCCTGCCCTTTCCCAAGAGGCTCAAACCCAACGTCAGCATCAATCGAAGCCGTAAGGGCGGAGAACACGTAATCGTGGGGATTCTCGGCTACATACCTCGCCATCTCGGGCACCCGGCTTACGTTAAGGGTACGCTGCGCCCGGAGTTCTGGCGTAAGCTCCTGTTCATCAAAGAGAAATATCTTTGGGATAATCCGCAGGGGACACATTGAGACGTAATACTCGCGCCCACCTTGAAGTCCCTTAATCGCAGGAAAGTTATATCCAAACCCTGTCGCCACACGAGATCCCCATAGAGCTACCTTCCATGTATGCTAAACAGGATGCGTACGTTTGTCTAACTAGCCCTCTCTCCGAACCCTGGGTGTGATCTCTCAATAGGTTGTCCACGGGGCGACTCCGAAAAATGCTGAGTTTGCCGACTGAGCCATTCCGAGGAGCACGCCCCGTGAACCTTCATCAAAATGCCTTAATGGGACCTCGTGGTCGAGAGCGGATGGTCCGCTTGGTGGTCGACCATGGCCAGACGCTTCGGGCCACGGCGCGGGTCTGTGGCGTGGATCCAAAGACCGTCCGCCGCTGGGTCCAACGGTTCCAGGAGGCGGGCCGTGCCGGCCTCCTGGATCGTTCGTCGCGACCCCGGAAGCCGACTCGCCGAACCCCTCGACGGATCCAGCGGCAGGTCGTGGCCCTGCGCCGGCAACGTTGGGCCATGGATCGGATCGCCGCCTTCACGGGGATCTCGAGGGCCAGCGTCAGCCGCATCCTGCGGGGTGAGGGGCTGAACCGCCTGCGGGCACTGGAGCCCGTCGAGCCACCCCGGCGCTACGAGCACGAACACCCCGGCGATCTGCTCCACCTCGACATCAAGAAGCTGGCGCGCTTCCGTCACCCGGGCCACCGCGTGACCGGGGTTCGCGCCAAGGACTCCATCGGAGCGGGCTACGAGTACGTGCATGTGGCCATCGATGACCGCTCGCGCATCGCCTACAGCGCGATCCATCCCGCGGAGCGGGCCCAGGATGCGATCGCGCACCTGGAAGCGGCCGTGCGCTACTACGCGACCCTGGGCATCACCATCCGGCGGGTGCTGACCGACAACGGGCCCTGCTACCACGCCCGGGCGTTCAGCCAGGCCTGCCGCCGACTGGGTATCCGCCATCGCCGCACCCGGAACCTGTCAACCTGTTTTGAACACGTCACGCGGAGGATAACGTATTGTCTACCCGTGCCCTGGCGGCGCTCAGGGTTGGGAAGTTCACGCCTAACGACTCACCGGTGTCAGCCGCTTCGGGCGTTACCGGGTTGATGGTCACCCACTCGGGTGGTCGTGGGGCGACTGGGGCGCCCTGGACGAAGCGCTCGGGGTGACGGCGGTATTGGGCGTCTAGCGCCTGCTGGCGCTGCGCATGGACGAGCTCGAAGCGTCCGGTGAAGACCTGCTCCGGGGTGTAGCCGCCGATGCCGCTGTGGTGATGTTGGAAGTTGTACCAGTCGAAGTACGCCTCGCACCACTGACGGGCGTGGGACGCGTTTTCGAACCGGCCCGGATAGTCCGGCTGGTACTTCAGCGTCTTGAACTGGCCCTCGCTGAAGGCATTGTCGTTGCTGGTGCGCGGGCGGCTGTGGCTGCACACGATGCCCAGCTCATGCATCAGATCGAGATAGCCATGGGCGGTCATGGGGGCTCCCCGGTCCTGATGCAGGGTGAGCGAACCCTGGGCAATGGCGTAGCGGGCGGCCGCCTCGCTCATCAGTTGCTGAGCCAGGGTGCTGTTCTCTTTGCGTGAGACCATCCAGGCGAGCACGTAGCGGCTGTACAAGTCCATGACCACGTAGAGAGACAGGTAGGGGCCCTGGCCCGTGGTCGGGAGCTTCGAGATGTCCCAGGTCCACACTTGATTGGGGGCCTTGGCCAGCAGGCGCGGGATGGCGTGGTGCTGAGCCGGCCGCTGGTTACGACGCTCCCGGGTGGCCCTGTCCTCGGCCAAAATGCGGTAGAGCGTGCGCACGGAGCCGATGTACTCACCCTGCTCCAGCAGGTCACAGTAGATCTCATCCGGCGGCTGGTCCTGATACGCCTCGCTGTACAGCACGTCCCGGGCACGTTGGCGCTCCTCGGCGCTCAGGGCGCGCGGTTGCACGAATTCCTTGCGGGAGCGGTTGGCGGCCCGCTGCTCTTCACTGAGCCCCTCCCGCTGGCGCGCGTAGACCGTGCTGCGATTGAGCCCGAGGGCCCGGCAGGCCGCCGTCACGGACAGGCCCTCGGGCCGTTCGGTGACGACCTGGTTCACACAGAGCTCCCATTGTTCACGTGATCGAGCAGTGACAACGTTTTTTTTTGCAGATCAATGCATGCCTCGGCGGTCTGCAGACGCTTGCTCAGCTTGGCATTCTCCTTTTCCAGCTGCTCGATGCGCCGCTGCTCCGGGGTCGTGCTTGCGGCCGGACCGGGAGCAGACTTGGAGAGCCCTTCCGGACCACCAGCGGCCCGTTCGCGGCGCCACTGGTTGAGCTGGCTGCTGTACAGACCCTCGCGTCGCAGTAGCTGGCCCACCTCGCCCCGCTGGCACTGGTCGGCCTCGGCGATGATCTGCAACTTGTACTCGGCGGTAAAACGGCGGCGTGTCCGCCGCTCTTGTTTCGGGTCCGGGCTCACCTGAGACTCGGGTAACTCACTCGGTGCCTTCGGCATCAGTCGGCTCCTGCTGTCATGACCCTGAAATCTACGTTAACCCATACAAGGGCTGTATGGCTTCAGGTTGACAGACAGGGGTCCCAGCAGCGTGAGGGAGAGGATGTCATCGGTGTTGTGCTGGACTACGCGCTCGAGATCGTCACTGCGCCCGAAGCTGAGATAGGCCTTCCAGGCCCACGGGGCCTCGGACCCGGGCAAGTCGTCCTGGCAGTCAAGCCCGAGCAGGCGTTCCTCGACGGTGCGCAGGCGGCAGTCCGGCCAGGCGTGCCCATACAGGCTGCGCACCGGGTGCAGGAAGTCGGTGTGCGCGGTCTCGGGGACATCGGGTCGGCGCTGCATGCGGGGCGACCCGCCATAACGGCAGATCATCGAACGACACCACGCACGGAACGGTCGCGTTTTTGGCTCCGTCCACCGAGGAGAGGACACGCCAAGCAGCGATCTGGATCTACTCGTTGATCCTACTGAAGAGACGTCTCTGTATTGGACGGTTCCACAATCCCCGGATGCGGCGCCACGTCGATGCCCAGGATCTGACGTTTTCAGCCGTTTCCAAACCGTCCGCCGAAACCGGGTAGAACCCGACCCCGCGCTGCGCTAGCTAGCCCTTGTGGAGTAAGGTTTGCTCATCGAGCAGCCGAGAAGCCGGACCATGCAACTCTCGAAGGCCGTAGAGGAACACCGGGATGCCATCAGGCGAGTAGTCGAACGTCACCACGCCAATAACGCACGTGTTTTTGGCTCGGTCCTTCGTGGACAGGACACCCCCGACAGCGATCTGGATCTCCTGATCGACCCAACGGACGAGACCTCCCTCTTCGATATCGGTGCAATTCGCATGGAGCTGCAAGAACTCCTCGGTGTCGAGGTCGACGTCGTCACCCCCGGCGCGCTCCCCGAAAAGTGGAGATCTCAAGTGCTCGAGACAGCGCGAGCCATATGAGCCAAAGGGCCGGAGCACGCGCTATGGCGTCAGCAGTGCCAGTTCTCGATGCTCGTCGTTCGCCTTCAGCATAACGAGTGCCCAACAGACCCCGTACACCCAGCGGTGCCGGCCAGCCTCGCCACTTCGTCGGTGCCGGGCAATCACAACGCCTCTTCGTTTCGCGGGGAGATGTTCCGCGAACGGCTCGGGATTGGCGTCACCAGACTCGAGCGCGACCGGTGCGCGCTGCGCCCAGTATTGATACTGCCCCATCGGCGTTTCTCGGCCTCCACCCTTACCTGAGAAATGCATGTATTCGAAGGCATCATCGAGCTGGATCTCTCGGAGGAACCGCACCCAAAGATCCAGCGCGGGCAAGGTCGCCAAGACAACGTCGAGCGGACCACTCGCCAGCTTCCCTGACAGAAAGATCCTAAGAAGCCGAGCGCGTTCTTCCATGCTCCAGGCGCCTTTCACACCCAGGAGTAACTGGACCGCTTCCTTCGATAAACCCAGCCCCTGCTGAGTCCGGGGTGGCGCAATGATCCGTTCATGGCGCCCTGTGGGGGGTCTGCGAAAGTGCTCCGGAACGTCCGATATCCAGGCCTTCAACACATCGAGAGTGGGCCCTTGCCAAGGTCCCACGAAATGAACGACTTTCGAATCGTCCTGCGAAGCGCGACTCAGATGGTCAGTCAAGGACAGGAGTGCTGCATGAGGATCACGCGGCGGGAGTAGCTGCTTGGGCTTTCCTGCATCCATGTCCGCGGGGACAGGGCTGCCGAGATGACGGTCCAGCATCCTTTCAAGCAGAAGTACCGGGTTCCCCGTTTGGAAGGTTCGCTCGCTTCGTTGAACATGCTTGAGAGACACACCCAGTATTCGAGCCACATCATGGAATTCGAGCGAGGGAAGCGCTCCCCGCACGGCTTGGCCCCAAACAAGATCCGTCAGATGAATGTAGTGATTCATCGTGATCTCGGTCGTCAGATGCCCCATCAAGGCACTGATCAGCCGCAGGCTGCGGCGCTGAACCGGGGAGTCGCCAAGGAGGGTTGTTCGTAACGTCGCGACGTCTTCAAAACCGATCAGGGGATCAAGCCGTTCGACCACCAGCGCATCATCGCGGTGCTCGTGCCGCCACAACGCGAGCAGGAGCTGATTGGCGAACGAGTGCCGCAGGTGGTGATAGCGCAACCCCCCATCTCCCGTCACCCGTATTAAGGCATCAGTAACTCGTTCCAGGTCCCGATCGAAGCGCCGCAGATTGTCGTTTTCCGCTCCCTTTTTTCGGGGACGGTCGAACAGCGGCGCCGTCGCAGGATCGCCACCTTCCGCGAGCATCGTTTTTCGACGCTCAGCCCACCACTTCTGCAGTCGGTCCAGGTATCGCGCAGGCAGGAGCACGCCCAGTGGGACGACTCGGTGCGCGCTTGAGCTTTTGAGCCCCCGATTTCGGTTCGGTCGCACGACGCAGTCCCAGGCGGGTTCGCCATCAAGATCACCAATGAGCAGCCCAATCGCCTCAGAGCGCCGCAGCCCCCCGAAATACCCGAGACACGCGATCAAAACGAGGCTCTCCCGCAGCTCAGGATCCTCGGCGTAACGACAATCCAACCAGCGAACCGCCCATTCAAACGCGCGCGGTTCGATGAAATTCGCATCGACAGCGTGGGGCTGGCGCCCGCGCACCGTGAAGAGACCCGCCGACGCAATGTCTGGTGCCCCGTGCGCGTTCCGCAGGAAGTCATGAAAGCCCGCCAGAGCTGCGGCTAACCGCTTGCGCTTTGACAAGGTGTCGGCTGTTTCAAGGACTGCGGTGTAGACCTCCACGAAGTCGTCCACGCATTCGAACGTGGCCGGATCCTCGTTGCCGAGAAAGCCGGCGAGAGGGACGGCCAACGCATTGAAGCGATCGTAGGCCGTCTTGGGTTTCATGGGTCGTGCACCGGCACGACTCGAAAACAGCCAACGCTGGGCCCACTCTCCCATCCTCACGACACTCGGTGGTACCGAGTCAGGCCCAGAGCCCTCACCATTCGCTTGGCGTTCAAGCCAGGCCGCCACACGTTTGGGGTCCCCCGCCGATCCCCCACGGATTGCACTTCCCAATTCGCGAATCCAGGGGCCCGCGGGCGGGGCAATTTGCCTGCCCTGGCTGTCAGAATCTTCACCAGCAGCCGGCTGTCCTACTGGCACTACGCCTTCAGAGTCAGCAGTGACGAGTCCTTCGCCCGAAGGCACCTGACCAGGCGGGAACTCTATTCGCTGAATTACTTCCGGCGACAACGATACGGAGTTATAAAAGCCCGTGGCGTACCCCATCATGTGCGGTGGGACGTACAAGGCCAGGCGGGTTTCGACGAAGTCGCGCAATTCCGTCCAGTTGTCCGGAATCCGCAGGCTGGGGTCCAAACGCCGTAAGTAGGAACCAATCACGCGACTGAGAAACGCCGGGCTCCGCCCCTTACCAGGAGGCATCTTCGGCCAACCATCGTCTCTCCAGTGCATCACCACCGAACGCGTAATCGGATCCAGGTAATGCCGACGAATCACCGGTCGTTGGTTGTCGGGTAATGACCGCACGATATCCAGCCACCGCAAATGCGCCGGTGCGTTTCTGAGGGAGTCCGGGACCGCGCCAAGCCAGGCCGGCTGAACCAAACCACCGCACAGCAGGAAGCAGCCTAGAATCTGCCCCCATGCCAGACGCCCGTCATCCAGATCCCGTACATCAGCGCTCAACGCCTTCACGAACCGCATATACAACGGCTCATACCGGACCATCCGTTCGAAGTTTTCAGGGCGGAATATCGGCCGTCCGGGTGGTGGGAGCGGCGCGGGGATGTCATATAGGGGAATCTTCCACACGCCCAAACGATTGCCCGCATCCAGGACCTCGGCGACGCGCCAGCGTGCCCGAAACGACGAACCCCGAGGGGCTTCTCGACGGACCGTGTCCATCAGGGCGACAAACTGTTCACGAGTCCAGACCGACTCAGGAATCCGGTCCCGCCAAAACACCTCAGGGTGATGCGCTTCAATCGCGGACATAACCCGGCCCGGTTCCGAGCGGGGATCCCACGAAAGCTCTTCTCGAACGCACCAGGTCTGATCCCTCAAGGCTAGAAGATCCTCCGTCGGCACCATGAGATGCCGCCAGAGCCCACAGATCTGACCGGTAACCTTTTCTTCAGACATCACAGCCGCAGACCTTAAATCTCAGGTCGTCCAGCATCTGATCCAGAATCGGCTCCACTTCGCTTCGCAATCGACGCGGGTCCATCGACGAGTAAGCAGTCCAAGGCTCTTCCCCGTAATGCCAATGCCCCATGATCGTGTTGATCAGGGTCGGGGCCAATTCCATGGCTGTCACATAAGTCCGGTGAAAATGACGTGCCTGGTTCTCGATAGGCCAGGAGCCCGTGCTCAGTTGTTCGCACTGCTGTTGCAGGCTTTTTCCGGTCCACTCCACCGGACGCCACTCGTCAGTCGCTACTTCTTCCCAAAAATAGACCGACTTCCTGAGGTCCAACGGGAAGCCCTCAGACCCATACCGGCTCCGGTCCCGGCTTTTGGTCGCCTTGATTTGAAGCACCGTTGGCATGTCCAACGAACCCGAAAGAAAGCTCCGTTGCAGCCAGCCGAGATAGATCTGCACCTGTTCGTACACCCGTTGCGGCAGCACCGCGAGGCGAGCGTGCAAGCCGTCACCACGGTCCTTCTCTTGCAGACATAGCGTTCGGGTTGGCCCATGGATCGCGGTTAGATCTGGGATCGGAGTGCGTATAGCTCTGGCCCCCGTAGCGAGAACCAAACCCAGCGATGTGTACAGTGCGAGGCGATTGTGGAACGTATACGCAGTTTCAACGTCCGTGGCGTCGATCGAGTCGCGGACTCGCTGCAAAAACTTACGCATCGGCAAGACGCGTGGCGTCCGATCATCCCCAACCCAGCTTTTCTTGATCGTGCCAATGGTTGCCTTCGAGTATGAATCCGCCGGGCATCGTGCCAGAACAGCGTCATTCCGTTGATCCACCGATGGGAGTTCGATGGCGGCGCCCAGATTATCCATAACCTCTTGAAACCTCTGCGCGAGCTTCTCCCGGTTAACCGCGGTGTAGAACTGGTGCGTAGCCGCGAGCGGGTCCTTCTGTCCGAACAACATTGAGGGGCTGATATGCTCTCCCTCTTCCAGGCCTCTGAACCAGGCCGGTAAGACCGCCGCAATACCGTCAAATGTCTGGTGACGCTCCGACACGCCCATCCGCTCGAGCAGAGGACGAACCAGGCGATCCCATACGTCGGTGTACGTATCCAGTTGGTGCATGGCGAACGGCTTTTCGCCAATCGCCGTCCCGTTCTTCCATCGAAGAAGGCCCCAGACATCCGGGATCAAAACCTTTTGTATGCTCGGAATCATCTCACTCGCGACGTCCTCTCGAACCTCCCTGCGTTCCGGTCCTTTGTAGCTACGAACCCATACTCCAGACGCCAGGTCGATATTGAGTTCCCCCGGCGGTTGCCCTTTATCCGCCTCCATGACGATTCGCGCATTCCTCACAGTCTGGGCCGGCGTGCCCGTGACCAGGCACGCCGCGGCGAACTGCACCGTGCGACAAAGCTTTTCGCGCTCAGACGCGGAAATTTCGTCGGGCAGTTGACTGGACCTCGCCATCCTGTAAACATCGTTCAGACCGCTAACGAGGCGCTTGATCTCCGGGAGCCTCGGTCGCGACCGAGCGATTCGGAGTCGCTGATTCTGGACCGCGATATGGCGGCCTCTGTGCGCCGCCTTGGCGAACACTGTCGAAAGGTGGGGCAATGCACCCAGATCCGACATGTCCGGGTCGAACCCCAGTACATCTTCAAGCGCAATCGCGGCGCCTTCCGGATCCCCGAACTCCGCAGGATCTATGTCCGCATCGAGCAGTTCCTTTCGAGCTTCGCCACTCGGAACGTAGAACCCCAGCTCGATCCCTGATTCTTTCCACAGTTGCACATCCTCTATGCGCTTGAGGATGGACCAGTACATCGCATGGTGGGAGTAGAGAAACTGGGCTGGAAGGCGCCCGTTTTGCGTTCGCTTCTGAGGTGCCTTCGAGTCCCCGTCAGATCGATCGTCCGCAAATCTGTACGCAATCGAAAGCAGATCGCCGAACGCTTTCAGATCCGCCGGCAATGATCGATACTGACCGCCCCGTTTCCCCTTTACCGGATCCATTCCCCTTGGATCCTGCCAATCCGGACCAATTTGCTCGCCTTGGTATTTCAGCGATTCCATCAACTCCCGAGGATGCTGACAAGACTCCTTCAAGCGGTCTAGAAGCCACTCAGTACGCTGATCATGAAGGTTCCTGATCAACCGACCCGCCTGGCAACGGCGATCGTCCAACAGTTTTTTTGGAAGGTCGAATCGCCGTCGAACTAAGATCGATGCGATGAGGGCTTGAGCTTGCAACCAACGATACGTATCCCCCCGATCAGTTCGCGAATGCGGATCCCAAAAACGAAACCACATCGCGGCCCAAATGCCGTGTTTCGTATACACGCCGTGCAAGGGTGGGCGGATACGATCGCGCTCAACATGCCCGTAGAAGAGTTCCGAGAAACCGGCCCGGAGAATTTCGTTATTTTTGAGGTTGTCCACCTCTCTAGCCCATCGAACAATCTGCTCTGTTCGGTGTCCCCAGCCCTCCTCCAATACGGACAGCTTGGGCTCAAGATCGACGAGATTTTCAGCAATCAGCAATAGCCCTTCACAACCTTCGGGCAATTGCAGATCTTCCTTGAAACTCTCCTGCAAGCGGCACAGATCGGGACCCAGGAGTTTGCAGAACAATGCATAGACTGAGGCCTCAGCCACCTTCACCTCCCCCTTTTTTGACCACCCGCTGCACCGTCTGCCTGCTTACCCCCAAGAACTCCGCGATCCCCTCCCGCGTCGGATCGACCCACAGAAAACGGAGCCATCTGCGGTTCTGATCAGCGGCCTTTAAGTATCGAAAAATGGTCTCCTCGTCGGTTGGTGAGCCAAGGAGCGGACACACCAGTTCGTCGAGCACTGCAACCATCTCGGGGCTCTGGAACGACGACGATACGACCCACGTAAGACGCCTTGGATCGTCTGCCAATGCGCGGATAATTCGGTAGGTTCGATGACCGCCACAAAGGCTCATATCCGTCTGGTCAACGACTATCGGATGGAGTAACTCGAGCGTCGAAAGGTGTGGTGAAAGCTTCTGGATCGCGACCCTGATGGATGCTTCTGGGAGTCGTGCTTGAGGGCTATTCGGTGGAACAACGATGCTGTCGAAGGGCACCTGTTTCCATTCAGGCTTGCGTCTTGGTGGCATGGGGTGGTCTGTGCTGAGTGGTGTTCACTCTAGAGTGCCACATTGGCACAGACTAGGGATCTTTTCTTGAGACACAACTAGAGACGTTTTGAGCCCAACAGGGGATCTGGGATGACTTCAGATGCCTCGTAAGGCCTTGAATATGGGAATTTCGAGGGAGGGCCTGAGGACGCGGACTACTATGTCAAGGTGGTGCTCACCAGCTGAGCTACGCGCCTGTCGTCTTCGAGCCGCGTATTCTACCGACTCCCCGCCCCCTGTCAAAGCATCCGTTAACTCATTTTGCGTGCCGCGTTAACGGGGTCGGCCACGGCACCCTGGACGCGCAACGCTGCATTGACCGTCGATCGCGCTCTTGCCGGTCGCCGCGGTTTCCCAGCGCGCGACGCACCAGGGTGTGGACGAGCGGTTCCGGCCTCGAGACCCAACCGGCCTCAGCCCCGTTGCACCGCCTTTTCATAGAGTCCCGGAAAGCGTCCTTCGGGATCACATTCGCGCTTGAGGGCCTCGTAGGCCGGGCGGTCGTAGTTCTGCCAGAAGGTAGCTTCGTCGTAGGTGCTGCGCGAGTACAGGCTTTTCTTGCCGCCGTGCTTCGCGACCAGTGCCTCGACCCGAGCGTTGTAATAACCATCGGGCTCGCTGGAGCGGACCATGTCCCAGAAGCCGAAGTTGATGTACGCCGTGTCGGTACGCAGCTGGAACAACGAGAACCCGGCCTCGGGCACGACAAACGGGCAGATCCACACCGGACGGATACCGATTTCGGCCTCGAAATCTTCCAGAAACGCCGCGGCGCTGGCGATCGGGATGTCGACGTCCTGGATCACCGCCTCGGTGCGCGGACGAACCCCATGGAGCAGGCTCAGCGGCCAGCGGCGGCTGGCGCGCATGATCTTCTGGTAGGTCACGCTCGACAGGCGTTTGCGCCCGAGAAGGAGCCGCACCGGCTTGAGGTGGGCGCCGACATTCCTGCTGCACCAGAACCAGTCGGTGTCCCAGCGCCAGAGGTAGTCGTGGATGCTCAGATAATCCTCGCGCCGTTCGCGCAAGCTCTGCCAGTACTGGCGCATCCAGGTGTAGTCACTGGCCTCGGTGCCCGCCGGCGGCGATTCCACGCAATGCGCGCGGGTCAGCACGAAATCGCCGGGGGCGAAGTACACGCCATCGAGAAACGCGCAGGTCGGGTGCGCGCATTCCTCGGCGATCGCCGTGAACAGTTCTTCGGGGGCGCGGAAGCGGGTGTGCTCGAGCCGGACATAGGGCTGCACCGGAATCAGCCGCAGCCGGACCCGGGTGGCGTACCCGAGGCTGCCGTAGGAGTTCGGAAAGCCGTAGAACAGTTCCGGGCGCTGCTCGCGCGAGCAGGTCAACACGCGGCCGTCGGCGACCATGACGTCGAGCTCGTCCACCATGTCGTGCACCAGGCCGTAGCGGAACGCGCCCGACTCGATGCCGATCCCGGTGGTCGCGCCGCCGACCGTGATGCTCCTGAGCTCCGGCACGATGGCCGGTGCCAGGCCGTGCGGCAGGGTTGCGTCGACCAGGTCGGCATAGGTCGTCATGCCCTCGACCTCGGCAACGCCGGCCTCGGGGTCGATCTCGATCACGTGGTTGAGCGAAGCCACGTCGATCTCCGTCCGGCGGGCCTCCTCGCGCGGCCTGAACAGGTTGCTGGTGGACTTTCTCAGGCGCACCGGTCCGTCCGACCCGGCCAGCGCCGCGGCCATCGCCTCCACACGATTGCGGTGGGCGGCCCAGGCGGCGCTGCTCATCGGACCGGCTCGTAACGCGGCAGATCCCCGTGGCTGAGCACAAGCTGCCAGAGATTCAGCTGGCGCGCCCGGAAGGCGCCGGCACAGCTCAACAGGTAATAGCGCCACATCCGGTAGAAGCGTTCATCCAGGCCTTCGCTTTGTTTCAGATCCGGCCAGGCGGCGACGAAGTTGTCGTCCCAGGCCATCAGGGTGCGGTCATAGTCCGGGCCGAAGTTGTGCCAGTCCTCAAGCACGAACAGCCCCTCCTTGGCCCGAGTGAGCTGCGCCTCGGATGGGATCACGCCACCGGGGAAGATGTATTTGGCGATCCAGCGGTCGGTGCTGCTACGGCTGACGTTGCCCCCGATGGTGTGCAGCAGCATCAGGCCACCGGGCTTCAGGCTGGAGCGCGCGAGTTCGAAGAAGGTGCGAAAGTTCTTCGGGCCGACGTGCTCCATCAGGCCGATGCTCACGACACGATCGTATTGCCGGGATTCGTTGGCCGCCTCGCGGTAGTCCTGCTGCCGAACGTCGACCGGCAGGCCCTCGCAAAGCCCTCTCGCGTACTCCACCTGCTGACTGCTGATGTTGTAGCTGTCCACCTCGCATCCGTGCTCCGCGGCCAGAAACCGGGCCAGCTCGCCGAACCCGCCGCCCAGTTCGAGCACGCGCATACCCGGCTCCAGGTGCAGCTTGCGCGCGATCAGGTCCAGCTTCGCGCGCTGGGCTTCGTCCAGGGTCGCGTCAGCCCCGTCGGGGCCGTAATAGGCGCAGGTGTACTGCATGGTCGGCCCAAGCATGGCTTCGTAGAGCCGGTTCGAGAGGTCGTAGTGCTGCTCCGCGACCCGCCGCGAGCGCCGGCGACTCTGCTCGTTGCCGAGCCAGCTCAGCAACACCTGGCCAAGTACCGACGGCGTACGGACCTTGTCGTCCAGGCTGGCCTGGAGGATCCGGAAGAACAACTCGTCGAGCCGCTCGGTGTCCCACCAGCCGTCCATGTAGGCCTCGCCGGTCCCGAGCGACCCCTCGGCCAGAATCCGCTGATACAGCCGCTCGTCGTGGACCTGAACATCCCAGGGCCGCTCGCCACCAACCTCGATGTCAGCGCTGAGCAATAGTTCCGTGACTTGTTGGCTTGCTGACATGCTCGTGCTCCTTGCAAGAATCGGACGGCCGGTTTCCAGCCGCGATAAATCCCTCCACTTTAGGCAGAGTTATGAGCTAGACCCAAATTCGCAATGGTCCGTTCTCCTCCAGATCCGGTCCCCTCGTTCACCCGCCTTCCGCCGTTGTGCATGAACGATCCGCCACCAAAAGGACCTGCGACGGGATAAGCCACCCCACATCACAGCCCGTACCCAGAAGATGTACGGCCAGGCCAGGGCTGCGCCGCTACGTCGGCAAGCAGCCCACCGGTGCCGGGCTACCTCATCAGACCGCCTCCCGCAGGTCCGCAAACGCGACTGATTGATCCGCTCATATGCCCCGGGACTACCGAACACTGCTTTTTGGAACATGATCGCCCGTCAGACCATGCGCGCAAGCCGTATCCCGTGCAAAGCGGAAACCCCGGTCGCGCACCCTCGCACACCCCGGGGCCATTTCGGATTCCAATCCCGTAGCGAAGGCCGCATCTCAGGACACAGCATTCTGCACCTCCGGGGCCTCGCCTGAAATCTCTGGAACAGAACCGAACTCGAAGTGCAGGGCCTGCAGAATACGGCTGTATTTTTCCAGCAATGCCTTGCGATCCTCTGCGCCCGTATGGACATGGGCGATATCGTAGCTGTAGCTGTCCTGCTCCAGCAGGTCCGAGAGCCACGCCCCCTGCTCGACCTTGAGCTCGATCAGCGTATCCGGAAATTCCTCCTGGATACGCTCGATATCGCCGGCTCTGGGAACATGCGTGGCGATTCCGTCCTCGAACACGCGCACGTGAAACTTCGCGGCACACCCATAGCGGCCGCGTCGTAACGGGAAATCCGGTGCCCTTCCCAATGCCAGCTCAAGCATGATCTGGAAATTGGAAGCCCCATCAACTTTTTCGAACATATCGCTATG
This sequence comes from Thioalkalivibrio sp. AKL9, assembly GCF_000377825.1. NCBI lineage: Bacteria > Pseudomonadati > Pseudomonadota > Gammaproteobacteria > Chromatiales > Ectothiorhodospiraceae > Thioalkalivibrio > Thioalkalivibrio sp. AKL9. Next base: position 211,743 of record NZ_KB905104.1, read on the forward strand.
TGATTGCGACAGTCGCGGATTGACTTCCAGCAACGTAAGTTCCTCGGTCTTCGGCCGGTAAAAAAACTCCACGTTGTAGGTCGCATTGTCGTATCCAAAGTGTAGCAATACTTTGTTGGTCGCCTCACTGACCCTGTTCTTCACCCGCTTCGGAAGGCTAGACGGGTATTGATAGCGAAGAAACGACGAACGGTTGGGATAATTGATCGAATCGATGATCCCGTAATGCTGCGGTTTGCCGGCAAACACGTAACCCTCTATCGTGCACTGGCGCCCGCCGACAGCCTGTTCAACGATACAGTTCCGGCCGCCGATGGCGGCAATCTCCTCAGGGAGATCTGCGTACGATAGGATCTGGTCGAAGGGTCCGGCGATGCGATCAATGCGCGCGCGGAACTGGCCAATGGCGTGGCTCAGTTGGCGCTGGTTTCCTACCCTGAATGCAAGTAGCGAGTCCATCCCCTTAACCGGCTTGATCCAGAAGGGAAAGGGAACGTCTATGGCGTCGATGGCGGCATCATCGAACGGGTCCACGACATCGAACCGCGGGACCATGCCCGGGATGACTTTGTGCTGTTCCAGCCGACTCCAGTACTTGTGCTCGCAGCGGAGGACACTCTCGAGCGAGGGTGAGGAAAGTCCATATTCGCGGCAGAGGATCGGCACCATCGTGGTCACTGGAAAATCCCAATAACCGAGAATTCCGTCGATCGAACCGTCGAATTCCTGGAGACGTTCGCGTGCCTTATCGAGGCATTTTTCGACAGGATAAAACCCTTTGTCTTTTACCTAATCAAAACTCAATAGTTCATGGGTTTTATAGTCGACGCCGATATCAACCGCCCTGATCTTCTTCATGTTAAAAGGGTCGGCCCCAACGATGAAAATATTCTTGTCCATTGAAATTCCTCCACGGCGAAGTGGTACAGAACACAATCGCCTTGGCCTGCACCATACCAAGTGCAGGTATTACAGAGCCGGGCTGGCCAAAACGCTCGCCCTGTCACATGAGGGCATTACCCCGAGATTAGATGCTGCCTACCAGATAGCAAGCTCGGGGGCCGCCCCGATGGCCGGCCCGACTGTCGTGGTGAGAGGAGTTTGTCAGCGTGATCCGCCAATCGAGTTCGCGAAGCGGTTTATCATCATCCACGGCCCGGAGATCAGGACACACAAGGGCTGGGTCGCCCCAAGGCTCAAGGCTCACGGCTCAAGGCTCAAGGCTCAAGGCTCAAGGCTCAAGGCTTCAACAAGGATCGCCTCTTTCCAGGCCGTCTCTCATGCTGAAGTCCACCGGTTACGGGAGATCGTCCAGGCCGGGCCGACCGTTGTCTTCAGCACGAGCGTTCCGAAACTACCGCTCGACATCCTCGGCACGGCACATCACGGTTCCTTCGCTTAAGGAGACGCTGATTGAATCACGCGCTCGCGTTGGTGCCCCCTGTTTTCCGAGACAAGGCGCGGCGTGCAGCGGGTAGTGATTCTACCCGAAAGCGGCGCAACACAGGATCGGGGAACAGGGGGCACCAACCCCACAAGCCATTGAATGCAGGGGCTCGGCCGCCCGTTGTTGACGAAAATGTGCGCGCGCACGGCGTTGCGGTTCCCTTGTGCAGAATGACTGCACGGCAGTCACCGCGCCTTGTTCGCACGCAAAAGCGACTCGAGCGCGAGCGCGCAACTCAATCAGCGTCTCCATAACAGGGCGGCGACACCCGTGGCGACGGCATACCACGCCGCACCCCTGACCGCCAGCCAGCGTAGTTGACGCCAGACACTCCCCTATCGGTCAACGTAGTGGTCACCTGCCGTGTTCTGCCGCAGCGCCCAGTTCCTCCAGAGCGGACTGCAGGGTGCGGACGATCTCTCGCTCGTCGGTGCCGTATTGCTCCGGCAGAACCGGCTCCCCGATGACGACACGCACCCTTCCGCCGAAACGCGGGAAATGCTTGCCCGGCGGCAGCACCTCGCGCGTGCCTTCAATCCACACGGGCACCACCGGGACGGGTTGTGCCGCGAGCACGAGCCCGATACCGGGCCGCAGTCTCTGGAGCGTGCCGTCCGGGGAGCGCTGGCCTTCCGGAAACCAGATCAGGCTGTGTCCCCGCTTCACACTGGCCGCAGCCAGAGCGAGGCTCCTACGCGGCGCGGATCCGGGGTCGACCGGCAGGACGCGCGCAGTGCGGCTGAGCGCCCCATATAACCGATTGGAGAAGAAATAGTCCTCCAGACCGGCCCAGTACAGCGACTCGAGATCCCGCCTGCTCAGGGCGGGCAGCAACGCCAGGGGGTCGACGAAACTCAGATGGCGGGGTGCGAGCAGGTAAGGACCGTCGGCCGGAAGACTGCCCTGCACCTCGACGCGCATCAGCAACCGCGAGAGCAGCCGCGCAAAAACCAGCAGCAGGCCGCCGACCACGCGGCGGGTCGTGCCGGGGGGCTCCAGGTCCTTTTTCTGGTCTTCGGCGAGCAGCGCTTCCGGATCTTCGAGTTGCGCCTTCAGTTCGCCCCGGCCCTCCTTGGCTTCGGAGGCCCCGGCCGCCTCCTGCAGGAGGTCCCGGACGGTTTCGACGCGTTCGATCGCCGAATCATCCAGATCGATCCCGGCGCGGTCCTGCAGCGCAAGCGTGAGGTCGACCCAGCTGAGCGAATCGATCCCGAGCTCCTCGGCGAGGCTACTATCCGGCGTAACGCGGATATCAGCAAAGCGCTCGGCGAGGTAGTTCCAGGTACGTTCGGCGCCCGGGTCCGAGAGCAGCTGCTGGTCCTCGGGGGCCATCGACTCCGGAGAGACCGGCTCCGGTCGCGCCTCGGAAACGGTATTTTCCTTGCCTAATTTCTCGAAGAGCTCTTCGAGCTTGTGCCGGCGCAGCTTGCCGAGGCGCGTGCGCGGCAGGGGGTCGAGCGCAATGCGCACCACGCCCGGGCGGTGATGACTCGGCAGCTCCTCTGCCGCGCGCTTGACCGCATCCTTCACCCGTTTCTCCAGGTCCTCGCCGGTGACCTCGCGCAACAGCCCCGACTCCGGAACCACGAGCGCCGCCAGGCGATCGTCATGCGCCAGCACGCCGGCCTCGCGGATCTCGTCAATGCATTGCAGGGCGCCCTCTACCCGTTCCGGGTCGACGTTCTCGCCCCCGGAGAGCAGGATCATTGAGGACTCGCGACCGTGCAGGTGCAGGTAGCCATCGTCGTCGATCTCGCCCGTGTCCCCAGTGCGGAACCAGCCGTCCTCGTCGAGGACCTCCTCGGTCTTGTCCGGAAGATTCAGGTAGCCGGCAAAGATGTTCGGGCCGCGTGCCATCACCTCGCCGCGCCCGTCGCGGGAATCAGTGTCGTCGATGGCCAGCTCGACGCCCGGAAGGGGCAGCCCCGCAGCCTCCAGTCGCAACCGGTCCGGGGGGTTGTACGTGAGAATCGGCGCGGTCTCGCTGAGCCCGTAGCCGGTACCCACCTCCCAGCCCAGCGCCTGCAGGTCGCGCCCGAGTTTGGGGTCGAGCGCGGCACCCCCGGCGACCACCAGGCGCAGGCGCGGGGCGAGCCGCTGGTGCAGGCCCTTGAACAGCCGGCGACCCAGGCGCAGCCCGAATCGCTGGCGCGCCAGTCTCGACAGCCCCAGCATCTGCCGGAACAACAGCGCCACGATCCGCCCACGCCCCGTAACCCGGTCCTCCAGGGCCTTCCACACGGCCTCGTAGAGCCGCGGCACCCCCAGCATCACCGTGGCCTCGCCGTCGCGCAGGCCGCGCACGATCTGCGGCCCTACCAGGGAGAACGGCACGATGATGGGCGCCCCGAGGGTCAGGGGGACCAGGATGCCGACGGTGAACGGATAGACATGATGGAACGGCAGAGGGACCAGGACCCGGTCGCGATGGTCCGCGATTTCCTCCGCACACAGCGCGTCGACATTGCTCGTCAGGTTCCGGTGGGTCAGCGGCACGCCCTTCGGCGGTCCGGTGGTACCGGAGGTGTAGAAGACCGCCGCGACATCGTCGTGTCGCGCAACCGACGATGCCGCATCCTGCTTCAGAAGCCCCTCCCACGCCTTGGAAGCCTCCGGCTCGGCATCAAAGACGCAGGTGCGCACCTCACCCAAATCAGCCGGGAGGCGCTGTTCCAGCCTCGAGGTAGTGAAGATGAAGCGCGGCCGCGAATCGGACAGGGCGTGCTGCAGATCCTCGGAGGGCATCTGCGTGTCCAGGGGAACCACAGTGCCCCCCGCGTTCATCACCCCCAGCGCGGCGATGACCCACTCCGGGCTGTTCGGGGCGAACAGCCCCACCCGGTCTCCGCGTTCCAGGCCGGCCTCCCGGAGTCCGGCCGCCAGACGCCCGGCTCGCTCGAGCAGATCCGCCCGCGAAGTGGTTTCGAGGCCATCGCGGGTCATCGCGACGACCGCCACCTGCCCCTCCTCCGGCGACTGCGAGGCGAAGAGTTCGTCGACGGTCTGGGCATTCATGTCGGAAACCTCCAGGGAAACACGGATCAATGTGCCGCGTCGGGCTCGGCCCCGCCGGTGCGATTCTCGTCGCGCACGCGTTCCTCCGGCTTCAGCAGCCGGAAGCGGCAGTCGTCGCCGGGCGCCAACTCCCGGTAATGACCGCGGTAAGCCACCATGATCGAGTGGGTGGTATAGGCACCGCTGCGGATCTCCAGCAACTCGCGGGTGGCCTCCACCTCCAGCGTTTGGTTGCGATAATGCAATCGCACCTTAACGCAGTGCAGTTCCGGGGGGAACACCGGATCGAAGTGGAGCACGTTACCCCGCATGTCGATCCCCAGGTAGCAACGCTGAACCAGATCGACGCTCCCGGCCATCGCGCCGACATGGATGCCCTCGGGCGTCGTACCGCCCTGGATGTCCTCGAGGTCGCTGTCCAGGACGCGCTGAAAGAGATCCCAGGAATGGGAGCGGTCAGACCGCGCCATCACCCAGGAATGCGGCACGTGGCTCAGGGTCGAGCCGTGCGAGGTGCGGGCCAGGTAGTAATCGACGTTGCGCGGGATCATCGACGGATCGAACGGATAGCCGAGCTGTTCGAACAGCATCGCCAGCTCCTCCGCCGAGAACAGATAGAACATCATCAGGACGTCGGCCTGCTTTGAGACCTTGTAGCGATTTGACGAATCGCCCTCGGCCTCCAGGATCCGGTCCAGGCGCTGGATATCACCGTAGCGTTCCCGGTACTCCTGCCAGTCGAACTCTGCGAGCTGTTCATAGCCCTCGAACTGACAGATGATCCCGTCCGCGTCCATCGGCACGCGCAGCTTGCGGCTGATCTCGTCCCAGAGATCGAGTTCCGCGTCGTCCAGGCCGACACGTTCCCGCAGCTCCCGCCAGCGGATCTCCGGAAGCAGGTCGATGACGTCCCGCGCGCGGGTCAGTACCCAGGCCGCCATCACGTTGGTGTAGGCATTGTTGTCCACCCCGCCCTGGGCCTCGGGGTCGGCGTCCGGATACGCGGTGTGATACTCGTCCGGCCCCATCACACCCTTGATCTCGTAGCGGTCCAGGTTCGGGTTGTAGACCGATGCACTGGCCCAGAACCGGGCGATCTCCAACAGCATCTCCGCCCCGTAGAAGTTCATGAACTCCTGGTCACCGGTGGCCTGGAAGTACTGCCACAGGTTGTAGGCGATCGCGGAGTTGATGTGCCGCTGCCGGTGGGAGGTATCCGGGAGCCACCGCCCCGAAGTCGGGTTCAAATGCAGTCGCTGCGTCTCCTCGCGTCCGTCGCTGCCGCTCTGCCAGGGATACATCGCGCCCCGATAGCCGGCCTCAAGCGCCGCCTGCCGGGCCTCCCCGAGGCGGCGATAGCGGTAGCGGAGCAGCGCCCGGGTCAGCATCGGAATACGCAGGTTCAGGAAGGGGAAGATGAACAACTCGTCCCAGAAGACATGTCCGCGGTAGGCCTCGCCGTGCCAGCCCCGCGCGGGGATGCCGGTATCGAGATCGACCGAGTGCTTCGAGGTGGTCTGCAGCAGGTGAAAGATGTGGATCCGCAGCTTGAGTTCGGTATCCGGCGCCGCGTCATCCTCGAGCGCAATGTCGCATTCCCCCCACAGGTGGCGCCAGGCCATCTCGTGGCGGGCGCGAAGGGCGTCGAAATCACCGGCACGGCCGAGGGTTCGGAGGGCCTCTATGCCGGGTTCGGCGATCGCGGCATCACGCGACGAGTACAGCGCGAGGACCTTCTCAATCCGGAGGTTCGCGCGTTCCGGCAGATCGAGGATGATCTCCTGCGCCACGCCCTGCGCCTCCCGCAGCGTTTGGCGCTCGACCCCGGCCTCCACGCCTTCGTGGTACACACGGGTGCGGGCGGCCTGCGCAATGTCGAGCCGGGACTGGTTGGTCCGGGCCCGAAGAAAGAGGGTGTCGTCGCCCCGGTGGTCCGCCTCGAGAATCTCGAGATGGCGGTTCTCGAGCCCCCGGTAGCGCGCCACGCCATCATTGACCACCCCGCCGTCGAGCGCGGAATGCAGGGTGACCCGTCCCGACCAGTCCTCCGCGGTCAGCTCCACGCACAGGGCCGCGAGGTGCGGGTTATCCATGCTGACCAACCGACGCTCGCGCCACTGCGTGGTACGGCCCGCCGGATCGCGGAAACGCAGGCTGCGCAGCAACAGGCCGCGGTCAACATCGAGTTCCTGTGCAAACGACAGGATCTCCGTGTCGTCAAGCCGGAACCAGTCGCCGTCATCCACGCGGAAGGTCAGCGGCAAGGCGTTGGGTAGGTTGACTAGGTCCTCGTTCTCGACCTTCCTACCGGCCACCTCGCTGATCAGGCGGTTGTAGCCGCCGGCGAGATAGGTGCCCGGGTAATGCACGTCATCCGCCCACGCGTCCGGCGCGGCACCCCGCATCGCGAAATACCCGTTGCCCAGCGTGCACAGCGCCTCGCGCAGACGCTCCTGCCAGGGACGGTAGCCGGAGTAGCGCAACACCCAGCCTCCCTTGTCCCGTGTATCCGCCGCCGCGGCATCGGAGACGCGCGCCGCCAGGATCCCGGTCAGGGACTGGAGCAGACGTTTCACGCCGAGGACGTCATCCACCACCCAGTCGGCAGCGGTCGCCCGGGTTTCGTCATGTCGCACCGCGACGCAAATACCCTCCCCCGCAAGCGCGCGGAAGGCGTCCTCGTCGGTCAGGTCGTCGCCGACATACACCGGCACGAACTTCTCGCCCGGGCCGTCCACCTCGCCAAGAATCCAGCGCACGGCCTCGCCCTTGTTCCAGTGGATGCCCGGACCGATATCCAGCACCTTCTTGCCGTGGCCGAGACGCAGTTTCGGGTGTGCCTCCAGCACCTCGCGGACGATCGCGCCGACCCGATCCACCTCCGCGGTGGCGACACGCCGGTAATGCACGGCAATGGAAAAGCGCTTGCGCTCCACCATGTGGCCCTCGATCCCGGCCAGCCGCTGCGTTAGTTCCTGTTCCGCCGTATCCAGTTCGGGGAGGAACTCATCGCCCTTCTCCAGACTTCGGTCGTCGTCCTTCGGACCGGCGATCTCGAAGCCGTGGCTGCCCGCGAGCCACACGGAGTCGAGGGCGACCAGCTCCCGAAGCTTCATCAGATCGCGACCGCTCACAATGACCACACTGCAGTGCCGGGCCAGCGCCCCCACCGTCGCGCGCATGTCGCCGGCCAGCCATGCCTGCGTGTGATCCTCGATGATCGGCGTCAGGGTGCCGTCGTAATCCAGAAACACCACCGGACGCGCGGCCTGCAGGCGCGCGAACATCTCGCTCTCGCGATCCCAGGCACGGGGCAGATCGACGAGCGTGCGTCGGGTCAGTCCGGCGGCACGACTGTAGCGAAGCTCGGCGGCATCGCGGACCACCAGGTCGGCGCCGAGCTCGAGCAAGGCATCGGCACGGTCGGGACCGGCCATGCCGATCACGGGCCGAAAGCGGCCGCGCACCGCCGCCTCGACACCACTGCCCGCATCCTCGAGGACCGCGCATTCCTGCGGCGCTACGCCCAGTCGCCGCGCCGCCTCCAGCAGCATCGCCGGATCCGGCTTGCCGGGGATATCCAGCCGCGCCAGCTCGTTGCCATCCACCCGTACGTCGAAGGCGTCGAGCAAGCCGGCGCTGCGCAGGACGGCCTCCGCATTGCGACTGGAAGAGAACACCGCGGTCGGGATGCCACCGCGGCGCAGTACATCAAGCAGTCGCAGGGTGCCCGGGAGCGGCTGCACCCGGTTTGCCTCCAGCCAGGCATGGAAATACCGGTTCTTGCGCCGGCCCAGGCCCGCGACCGTCTCCGTCTCCGCCTCCGCCTCCGCCTCCGCCTCCGGGCCATCCTCGTCGCTGCCGGCCGGCAGTTCGATGCCGCGCGCGTCAAGAAACGTGCGGATGCCCTCGGCACGAGGGCGCCCGTCCACATACCGGCGATACTCCGCATCGGCGTCGAAGGGCTCGAACGTCTCTCCGAAACGCTCGGCGCGCGCCTCGAGGAACTCGTCGAACAGGCGCTTCCAGGCCGCAGCGTGGGCGCGTGCCGTATCCGTCACCACCCCGTCCATATCGAACAGCACGGCCCTGGTGTTTGCCCCTCGTTCCGCCTGATCCTTCATGCGGGCCTCCCGCTGCATGAAATCCCTCGGTCGAATGGCGGCGCCTGCAGGCAACCCCCACTTTCATCATACGCATGGAAAGATTTCGCCAAGAAACCCTGATCTTCGATGAAACCCTGCCGCCGCCACGCGGCACGGATATCACCCTCGCGCAGATAATGAGCACCCCGACTGTCGTGCTGAACGGGGTTTTTCAGAGTGATTAGCCAATCGAGTTCGCCAAGCGGCTGATCATCATCCCCGGCCCGGAGATCAGGGCACACGCCCCGGGCCTGGGTCGCCCCAAGGCGCGGGTGTTTCAACGAGGATCGCCTGTTTCCAGGCCATCTTTCATGCGGACTTCTACCGGTTATGGGAGATCGTCCGGACCGGACCGATCGTTGTCTTCACCACGAGTCTCCCGAAACAACCGCTCGACATCCTCGGCACGGCACATCACGGTACCCTCGCTCAACAGCGCGGCGGCACCCGCGGCGACGGCATACCGGGCCGCACCCCCGAGTGACTTTCCACCAGCCAGCCCGAGTACGAGAGCAGCCACGAAGCTGTCACCCGCACCCACCGCGCTGCGGGCTTCAACCTCTGGCGAGGGGAGATGGAAGACACCCTCGGACGAGGCAAACAGCGCCCCTTCCCCGCCAAGGCTCAGCGCGACGATCTCCGAGCCGCCGGCGTCGAGGATCTTCTGCAGCGCGGCCTCCTGCTCTTCCCGCGAATCCAGATCGGCCCCGGTTAGCTGGCGCAATTCCTGTTTGTTGGGCTTGACCAGGAAGACCCCTTCATCCAGCGCAGCCTCCAGGGAGGCGCCGGAAGCATCGACAACACAGCGGGTCCCTGCCTGCTTTGCCAGCCGTGCCACCCGGGCCGTGAAATCGTCCGGGACCCCTTCCGGCAGGCTGCCGCTCACCACCAGATAGCCACCGTCCGAAAGCACCTCCTCCACACGGTCCAGCGCCCCGCGCCACTCCTTCTCCTGCCACTCCGGACCCTCCAGAACAAAGCGATATTCCTTTCCGGTCGAGTCCTCGGTCACGTTAAAGCTCTGGCGGGTGCTGCCCTCGATTTCGATCGGCTGTGCCCCATCCAACTCGGCTTCCAGCAACCCGCGGTACACGTCGCCCATCGGGCCGCCCACGGCGTAGAGCGCCGTCGCCTCGCCTCCCAGACGCTCGATCACGCGGGCGACATTGACGCCACCGCCACCGGGATCGAAACGGCCGCCCGAGCAGCGCAGCTTGTGTTTGCTGACCACCTCCTCCACCGACGTGCTGACGTCGAGTGCGGGATTCATCGTGAGCGTGACGATCGGTTGCATCGTATTTCCTCCGGTGCTTGCGCGCGGATGTTCTCAAGTACCGAATCCGGGTATCGGCGTAGCGCCCCACTCATCGGCTGCGAGTTCCTCTGTGCATTCGGCCTGCGCGACCCTCCGCTTCACCATGAAGCTGTCCGGACACTCACCAGGATGCGTTCGATCCCCTGCTCCACCCGAAACGCGGCGAACTCCGGGTAGTCGTTCGGGGCCCGACCGCCGAGGCCGGTCTCCACACCGGCGTCCCGGGCCTTTTCCAGCATCACACCGTTCGCGGCGATGCTCTCGCCGAAGCCGGGATCGCGAGACCACTTGTCCGGCACTGGCGTCCAGGGACCCGCCTGCGCATTGACAGACTTCGCCACCAAACCCCAGTCTCTAGGCAGACGCTACGCGGTCCTACGGCCCGGACAAGCAGTTGCGCTTCAGGGGCCACCCGCCACCGCAGCCGGGCGGGTTCCCTGACATCAGTGTAGCCCACCATCGGAGGGGTCCCGTTGAACGTCACTGAGATGCCCCCGTCACCTCTGGACGGCTATGTGCCGATCGAGGATCACGGCCTGATCGGCGATGGTGCCAGGACCGGAACGCCGCCGCGTTCGTCCCTGGCCGCCGGCGCTTCGGGCTGCGCATGAGGCGCGGGCGCTGGTTCCTGCTTGGGTTGCTGGCTGTCTACCTCTCGACCGGCGCCTACCACCTGTACAAGCCGCTTCCCGAAGGGCTCGATGTCGTCACGCCCTACCATCCCGCCGAGGGGGTCGAGTTCCTCGCGGATGCCACGTGGACGGACACGCAGGGCAATCAGCACACAGAGCAGGAGATATTCGATGCCGCCCTGGAGATGATCGGACAGGCGCAGTCGCTGGTCGTCGCGGATTTCTTTCTGGTGAACCAGTTTGCGGCGACGTCCGAGGCTGCGCATCGTCCACTCTCAAGCGAGTTCGTCCTCGGACTGGCGGAGTGGCACGCACAACGCCACGGGGTCGAGGCGCTGCTGATCACCGATCCCTTCAACACCCTCTACGGCGGCATCAAGCAGCCCCTGCTCTCCCGGCTGGAGGCGCAGGGGATCCCCGTGATCGAAACGAATCTGCGGGCCCTGCGCGATCCCAACCCCCTGTGGTCGGCCACCTGGCGCATCTGTTGTCAGTGGTTCGGCAACAGTTCGCATGGTGGTTGGCTCCCGAACCCGGTGGGCGATACACCCGTCACCCTGCGCACGTACCTTGCGCTTCTAAACTTCAAGGCGAACCACCGCAAGACGCTGGTCACGGATGGGCCGGACGGCTGGACCGGACTGGTGACCTCGGGAAATCCGCATGACGCCAGCAGCCGGCACGACAACATCGCCGTGCGTTTCCGGGGCGCCGCGGCCATCGACCTGCTGCACACCGAGCGCGCGGTCGCAGAGTTCTCGAATGGAACCCGAACGGCCCTTCCGGATCGCGTGGAAGCGAACGGAGCCGTCGATTCGCCCGTCGGGATCCGAGTCCTGACCGAGTCACGGATCCGCGACGCCGCCCTGGAGATGATTGACGCCTCGGATCCCGGGGACCAGCTGGACCTGTGGATGTTTTACCTCTCGCACCGGGCCATCGTGAAGGCCCTTCTGGCCGCGCAGCAGCGCGGCGTCGACCTGCGGGTGCTTCTCGATCCGAACCGTGATGCATTCGGCCGGAAAAAGCAGGGACTACCCAACCGGCAAGTGGCGCTGGAACTGAACGCCGGGGGCGTCTCGGTGCGCTGGTGCAACACCCAGGGCGAGCAGTGCCACGCGAAGATGCTCCTGCATCGTCCTCGCGATGGAGATGCCACGCTGCTTGCGGGCTCCGCGAACTTCACCCGGCGCAACCTGGACAATTTCAACCTGGAGACCAACGTGCAGATTCAGGCCGAGGCCGGGACTCCGGTTATCGCCGATGCCGCCCAATTCTTCGATACCCGCTGGCACAACGAGCCGGGCCGGGTTCACAGCCTCCCCTACCAGGAATATGCCGACGACTCCCGGCTGCGCTACTGGCGCTACCGGATGATGGAGGCAACCGGGCTGTCTTCTTTCTGATCCGCACCAGACACCGCTTACTGCGGTGCGGACCCGTTCCACACTCGGAAACACCACGCCGAGGGCGGTCGCCCACGAGTATGGCGGTTATTCGCGAACCAGCAGGCGCGGGCCACACCACGCTGGGCTGAACCCACCGAAGCGACCTCCCTCCACCGGGGACGCACCACCCCCCGGGACGGACTCGCGGCCATGCCTCTGGCAATGCCAGGCACTGGGCCGGGGAGCAAGAAAAGGCGACCGGGGCGGCGACGCGGCTCGCGCGACCGTTTCCATTTCGCCAGGCCTCGTTCTTACCGGAAGCGATCCGAAGCGTTCCGAAGTGCCTTTGCCATGTCATCCCAGGCGGACTCCATTCCTTCCCGCAACTCCTTCCACGAATCCTCGCTCGCCTCGCGCACCTGGCGTAGCCGTTCCTCGGCCTCGTCGCGCCGTTTACGCAGTTCCTGGATTTGCTCTTCGTACTTGGCGCGCAGATCCGCATCCGCCTGCTTGGCCTTCGCCTCCAGCTTTCCCAGGTCGTGGTTCCACTCGTCAATTTTTGCTTTCATCTTCTCGACGTATTGTTCGCGATCACTCATCTCGTCCGTATCCTTGTTCTTCGTGAATTGCATGGGTCCGCTGCGAACCAAGGATCCGCAGCATATAAAGCTGCGCCCTGAACACGCCCCAATACATCCGTTAGCGGAAGCATTGGTCCGGGACTAGGGCCTGCTGGCTCAAACTAAAGCCCTCTGCTGTATGTGCGGGGGAATCATCCCAGTTTTTCGAGCAACACCCGACAAAATGCAGGCAAGTCATCCGGCGTGCGGCTACTGATCAGGTTGCCATCCTGCACGACTTCCTCGTCGAACCAGTCGGCACCTGCGTTGACCATATCGTCACGGATCGAATGGAACGAGGTCACCCGCCGCCCGGCCAGTATGTTGGCCGATACGGCCATCCAGCCACCGTGACAGATCCAGGCCACCAGCCCGCCACGCTGGTGCACGGCGCACACCAGATCGACCATTGCCCGATGCCTCCGCATCTTGTCGGGTGCCATGCCGCCCGGGATGATCAGCGCATCAAGGTCGTTCGCATCGACCCCGACGGCACTGACGTCCGCCTTCACCGTATAGCCCTTGGCGCTGGCGTATTCCGGCTTGCCGGCGCCAACAACGGAAACCCGCATCCCGGCTTCCAGCATGCGCAGCCGTGGATAGTGCAGCTCCAACTCCTGGTAATTATCTTCTGCGAGGATGGCGACATGCTTGTCGGCAAGGCTCATGGTGCTTCCTCCATGCAGGGGTTTTCATGACGGGTGTAGTCAAGCCCGCGGCGGAAGAGCGTCACGCCTGCCCTTCCATCGCCTGATCCTTCAGGATCTCGCGGATTGCTTCCACCTCCAGGGTTTCCTGTTCCGCCAGGGCCTGGGCAAGGGTTTCGAATGCTTCGCGGTGTTTTTCCAGTGTCTCCCGAGCGCGAGCCTCGTTGAATACCAGAGATTCGGCCAGACGCCCGCCCGAACATCACCGCGATCTTGTCGCGCAAGTAGGACTCGCCGAAATTGTAGCGCTCCTCCTCGGGCACCTGCGCCGTTACCGCAAGGGCGTGCCCGCGCGGGATCACGGTCGCCTTTTCGAGAGCATCAGCCTTGGGTAACAAATACGCCAGAAGGGCATGCCCCGACTCGTGGTACGCGACGATCTGTTTGGCTACATTGAGCGGTTCCACAATCCAAGGATGCGGCGCCGCATCGCCATTCAGGATCTGAAGTTTTCAGCCCTTTCCAAACCGTCCGCAGAAATGGGGTAGAACCCGACTGGGTGGTGATCGAATCGCGCAACCATGCCCGCAACGGCGAGATCCTCGTGGTCCTGATCAATGGCGAAGAAGCCACCCTCAAGCGTATCGAGCAGACCCCGAATGTCGTCCTGCTGCACGCGGAGACTCGGACCTATGCGCCCCTCTTGGTCGCCCCGGACCGACTCCGCATCCAGGCCGTACTGGTCGGGCAGATGCGCCGTCACCTCTGATCGAAGCAGCCCGTCAGCAGGCGAAGTCGAACGGATGCAGCGGCGGCTCGGCCGGGTGGATCCAGGCGGGGCTGCCCTGGCTCCACCACCAGGCCGCCACGGCCGCGGCACAGGCGGCCACCGAGTGATCGCTGACCTGATCGAGATCGCACACCCCGTGGAGCCCCTGCCCCTCCAGCCAGACCAGCAGCTCGCGGCGCGCCTCTGAATCATGCTTCATGGCCTTCAATGTCGCCACCGAGGCGTCCCTCAGGACCATCGCCACGGTGGGGTGTACCTCCACCACCCGGGCGTCCGGGCGCTCGCTGCGGAGCAGGCGGCTGACCGCCACGCCCCGCAGCGTCAGGTAGGCCATGCGCGGTGCGGAAGGTGCCATGACGGTTCCGGCCGGCAATCCGTGTTCGACCGCCACGCGTCGCAGGGACTGGTCGGATGTGCGGCTGCCTCCGATGGGCGAATACGACAAGGGCGCATCCAGCCCCACAATCGCGCCCGCGGGTACACGGTCGAGGATCGCCTGGTCATCGGCCCCCGCCACCAGCTCCAACAGATCGAGCGCCCCACCCTGTTCACGGAACACGGCGACGGAGGTATGCGCGGCACTCCCGGGACCGGACAGGTCCACCCCGATGATCGTCTGCCCCATTCGATCTACCTCGGCCCGCTTCTGACGAAGGGCCACCATCGCATCGATCCTGGCCGGGTGCGATCAAAAACGGGATCGCGTGGTCCGAAAGTAACCTTCACATACATGGTGAGCCGCGCAGCCAATGAATTCTCCGGATGTGGAACGCGACCGAACCGTCGATCCGAACGAGGTGGAGCGCTACCGCGCCCTGGCCGAGATGTGGTGGCAACCGGATGGCAGACTCTGGCCCCTGCACGTGCTGAATCGCCTGCGCACCGACTACATCCGGGATCAGCTCTGCCACTCGCTCGGACGGGACCCGGAAGCCGACCACCCCCTGGCCGGCCTGCGCATGCTGGACATCGGCTGCGGCGGCGGCCTGTTGAGCGAGGCGATGGCCCGCCTGGGCGCGGACGTGCTCGGGGTGGATGTCGTCGACCGCAACATCGCCGCGGCGCGGCATCACGCCGAAGAACAAGGCCTGGATGTCCGCTACGAGGTCAACACCGCCGAGGCCCTCGCCGCACGCGGGGAAACCTTCGACGTGATCCTCAACATGGAGGTGGTCGAACACGTCGCGGACCTGCCCGCGTTCATGGGGAGCGTCAACCGCATGCTCCGCCCCGGCGGCCACACCTTTGTGGCCACCATCAACCGGAGTCCGGTCTCATTCGTGGTGGCGATTGTCGGCGCCGAGTACCTGTTCCGCATCCTGCCCCGGGGCACCCATCAATGGAAGCGCTTTGTGACGCCGCGGGAAACACGGGAGCTGCTCGCCCGGGACGGCCTGGAACCCGCGGCGCAGACAGGGGTCAAGGTAAATCCGCTCAACCGCCGGATGTGGTTGTCACGATCCATGAGCGTTAACTACATGATCCTGGCGCGCAAGCCCCCTGCCTAATCCGGCGTCTTCGCTCGCCGGACACGCCACCACGAGGCAGGAAGCGCGCGACCCATGGGTGGCCAGCACGCTCCATTCCTCCACCACCAGATCCGCGGCGGCGAGCTGCGCGCGGAGATCGGCCTCGTAGGTCACATGCCCAAAATCGATGGTCGTGATCCGCCGTAGCAAGGGCTTCAGCGTCTCCATCCAGCGCACAGTGCGCCGTTGAATCGTCTGCGTGAACACGAACCGGCCATCGGTTGCCAGCAGACCCTTGCAGTGGCGCAGGGCCCGCTCCGGATCGGGCAGCAGCATGAAGCTCGCAGAGAAATACACCACGTCGTAGGGCCCAGCCACGTGGTCATACACGGATTCCTTCCACACCTCGACGCTGTCCAAAAGCGGCGATCCCGCCAGACGCCGCCGAGCCCGCCGGACATAGTCGCCATCGATATCGATCCCGGTCAGGCGCAACCGCTTACGCCTCACGTCCCCAGCATTCGCCAGCAACGCCCCGCCCGTGCCGATGCCAACGTCCAGCACCCGGGCCCCCTCGGGCATCCGATCCAGTGCGGCTGCGTACCAGCGCGCCGTCAGCCGGAGAATCAGAAAATCATAGATTGCGCTTCGCATGGAACGTTTCGCCAGGTACAGGGGAGGGTTGTCGCGGCGGGGCCGTGCAAGCGCGCCGACCGCGATGCGCCACCCTACCGCATGACGGGGCACGATGATCGGACCACCCGGAAGCGCCAAATCGACAGGTCCGGAAGCCACTCATGGATCCGGGTCCGGAAAGAGATCCAGTTGATCCCGCGCACGCCCCTGCCCCGCCCGGCCCTGGATACGCGCCGAGAGTCGACGCCGGCTGCCATGACGCCGATGGATGCCAGCATTCTGCTGGCGGAAAGCACCGTTTCCCCGCACCGCCTTGAAGCGTTCACGTGCCCTCCTCGCAGCCTCTTTATGATCCACCAAGGGCGCCGGATAATCGTGTCCGATGCTGCAACTGGATTGGCGCTGCAGGCTTTCCGGCATCTTCCATGGCTGATGAATCCAGTCGCCCGGCACCCTTGCCAGTTCAGGCACCCACTGACGAATAAATTGGCCTTCCGGCTCCTGCTCCAGTGACTGCTTCACGGGGTTGTAGATTCGCAGGGCGTTGATGCCTGTCGTGCCTGACTGCATCTGCATCTGGCTGTAGTGGATGCCCGGCTCGTAGTCCGTGAACATGCGAGCCAGATGCAGCGCCGGTCGCCGCCAGTGGAGCCAGAGGCGATACGAGGCGAACGCGACGACCATCGCGCGCATGCACGCATCGACCAGCGAGTATCCTGTGAGGCCATCCTTCCAGGGACAAATTCGGTGCTCGTCAAAGGCGTCTTCGCGCAGGCCATCACACGCACGGTGCAGGTTGTGGAATTCGATGTCCGGGGCATCTTCCAGCTTCTGCAGGAAGTGGCAGTGCCAGTGCAGCCGTTCTTCGAACTGGCACAGCGACTTTTACCACGCGGCCTGCCGGCGATCCTGGCCGCTTGGTGCCCGTAACTGAATCTGGCGGTCACGCAAGGCCTGCAGCACGCGGCGTAACGAAACCGTGCCATAGGCCAGATGCGGACTCAGGCGGGAACTTGCCGTCCAGGCACGGCCGGGGCTGCTGATACCGCCGGCCTAACGCTGCCCGCGTTCCGGCAGCAAATCGCGCATAACCCCGCGTCCTGCCTCCGAGCCCGGTTCCTGCAGTTCGATCACGGCATCTGCCACCACACCCTTCGGGCAGCGCGGCAGGCGCTCCACGCCACCCGCCACGGCGGGTCCGGCGGCCAGGGCCCCGGGCGGCACAAACGCGGACTCGCGCATCAATTCCTCCCACTGGGACACCCAGCCATCGCGGTTACGCAGACCTCGGACTAGCCCATGCTGGCGATACTCCCGCCATGGGATGCCGCGATAGCGAAGCAGGTGCGCGACCGCGCCATCACGGTCATCGGTCCAGCGATTTCCGGTTTCCTGGTGGCTGTACACCGAGACCACAGGGATCTCTTCGCGCAGTTGTTCGAGCACATCCACCGCATCGCCCTCGCGCACGACGAGAGGTCGACCCCGTTCGGACACGGCCTGGTCCAGTTCCAGTAGGCTTGCGCGGACGAAATCCCAGTGACGCCGGCTGGTGTCCGAGAGCTCCCAGTAACCCGGTTCCACGATGTACAGCGGCAGTATCGGCCCCGCTTGTGCGGCGTGCTGGAGCGGGGCGTGATCATCGACGCGCAGATCGCGCTTGAACCATACGAGGTGGACGGGCTCGGGTATTCGGTACGGACTCCGGAACATGGGGCCTGAACCGGCCTGCATCGAAGGCGCCGGCCCAATCTTTCCCAGTGCAGACTCCCCAGCATGCCGCCAGGTTCGCTCGAGCCCCAGCCCAATGGCTGCACGAAACCCGACATTGAACTTGCTCGTCCGACACAGGACGAACGCTTTGTCTTGCCCCGAGGAACCATCCGACAGGAGCCACGCCCGATGAGCGGACGTTCGTTACTGGTGACCGGCGCCACCGGCGGCGTGGCGGGAGCGCTGTTGCAGGCACTCGATCCCGTATGGGACCGGATCGCCCTGATCTCGCGAGACGCCGACGGACTGGAAACCCTGTGTGCCCACCTGCCAGAGAGCCTCCAGGCATACACAATCGTCGCGGATGTCAGCACCGCGGAAGGCGCGGATCGGGCTATGGCCCAGGCCTCCGAACATCTCGGAGAGTCCCCCACGCAACTCGCCCACTGCGCGGGCAGCGCGCTTCTGGCGCCCTTGCACCGCACGACGGAGGCGCAGTACCGCGCCTGCATTGCCGCCAACCAGGACAGCGCCTTCTACACCCTTCGAGCCTGGGTGAAGGCCCGGCTACAAGCCAACGAACCCTCCGGCAGTGCCGTCCTGTTCAGCTCCGTCGTCGCTCAGATCGGGGTCTCCAATCACGAGGCAATCGCCATGGCCAAAGGCGCCATCGCCAGCCTGGTCCCCGCCGCTGCCGCGACCTACGCCGGTCACGGCATCCGCATCAACGGCATCGCCCCGGGTCTGACCCGGACGGGAGCTACCGAACGCCTGTTTGCGTCACCGCGTGCCGAGCAACAGATCACGGCGCAGTATCCGCTGCAACGCTACGGGCAGGCGGAGGATCTCGCACGGGCCGCCGCATGGCTCTTGTCCGACGAAGCCGAATGGGTAACCGGACAGATCCTGTCAGTGGATGGCGGTTTCTCCCGTGTGCGACCTCTGGTGCAAACGGGCGGCTAACGGGGTTTGGCACGCATAGCGATCATTGGCGCCGGTATCTCCGGGCTCACTGCCGCCCGGCGCCTGCATGATGCCGGACATGACTGCCTTGTGCTGGAGAAGAGCCGGGGCCTTGGCGGGCGCATGGCGACCCGGCGCGCTAATCACCTGACTTTCGATCACGGTGCCCAGTTTTTCACGGCCCGCGGCGCACGCTTTGCGCGACAGGTCCAGGCTTGGCAGCAGCAAGGTGTCGTAGCGACCTGGGGAGACGGCCGGCTGGTGGGCTGCCCTGGCATGACAGCCCCGGCCGACGCCCTGGCCACCCCTCTAAACGTGCGGCTCAATTCCCGCGTCGAGACGCTTCTACGGTCAGTCGATGGCTGGCATCTACGAGTTGAGAGGCCGTCGGAGAACGCCGACTTGGACGGACCATTCGACGCAGTATTGCTTGCGCTTCCAGCACCCCAGGCCGCCGAACTGGCGGTTACCGCCGGAATGGGCTTTCCGGAGCTCGACGGGGTTCGCTACGCACCCTGCATTGCGCTGTTGGCAGCTTTCGAAGGCCAGATCACAATGGACCGACCATCGCAGGAACTCTCCGGGCAACCGCTCGCCTGGGTAGCCCGCAACAACACCAAACCCGGCCGCAACGCAAAACCGGAGACGCTCGTGGCCCACGCAGGCCCAGACTGGTCCCGTGAGCACATCCAGAAAGACCCCGATCAGCTAGCGCAACCGCTGCTGACGGCCCTCCGGCCCCTGCTCGGCTCAGCCCGCCTCCTCCAGCATCAGGTCCATAGATGGCTATACGCACGGGTCGAACAGGCCGCCGACCAGTCCTGTCTCTGGGACGCGGAGCAACGGCTCGGCGCCTGCGGCGACTGGGCCCTGGGGCCGCGGGTAGAAGCTGCATTCGACAGCGGCGAAGCACTGGCCGACACGGTCCTTCAAGCCCTTCCGGCGCCGGACCGGCACGCCCAGTGACCAGCCCCTTCAAGTCCACCGGCCAGGCGCCGGATGGTCACACCGCCTTCTTCCCCACGACGCGGGCAGCCGCCCTGGAACGGCTCTCGGACTTCGGCCCCCTCGCGAGTCGTCACTACGCGGCTCAGCGAAACCGCGACCCCGGTCCAGGTGAACGCGACAACGTATCCCTGCTCTCGCCCTACATCCGCCATCGGGCCATTACCGAACACGAGGTGATCGCAAAGGTGCTCGCCCACCATTCACCCAAGGCGGCCGAGAAATTTGTCCAGGAGGTCTTCTGGCGCACCTACTGGAAGGGGTGGCTGCAGATGCGCCCCCAGGTCTGGCGGTCATTCCTAGACGAGCGCGACATCGAACAGGCGCGCCTCGCCAGGGACAACGGGTTGCGCGAGGCGGTCGCTGCCGCCGAGGCTGGACGCAGCGGGCTGGAGGGGTTCGATCACTGGGCCCGCGAACTGGTCGAAACCGGCTATCTGCACAATCACGCCCGCATGTGGTTCGCCTCCATCTGGATTTTCACGTTGAGGCTTCCATGGACCCTTGGGGCGGACTTCTTCATGCGTCACCTGCTTGATGCCGACCCAGCCTCGAACACCCTAGGCTGGCGTTGGATCGCCGGCATCCAAACGCCGGGCAAGACCTACCAGGCCAGTGCCGACAACATCGCGCGCTTTACCGATAACCGATTCCGCCCCACCGGCCTGGCGCCCCAGGCACCCGCGATCCGCGACGAGGCCCCACCTCCGCCCGGAGCGCTGCCCGCACCGCGAACTCTACCGCGGGACCGGCGCGTGCTGCTCCTGCTTCACGGAGACGACTTCAATGGCCATGAATTGCTGCCGAAAGGAACCAACGTGGCCGCGGTCGCCGTCACTCCGCGTGGTCACCCCGACATGCCCTGGCCGTTTGGTCCCAAGGCCGCCACCTGGGTCGACGCACTGGCCAAGGACGCGGTGCAGCACGCGGGCGAGGCCCTGCAAAAGCCCGCATCCGTGCTCCCGCGGCTACACGCTGATGCCCTCCGCGTGCAGTGCGTCGCCGCCAGCGTGACCACCATTGCCACACCCGAGGCGCCCGTCGGGCCCTTGGCCAACGCCCTCGATACTCTTGCGCACAAGTTGGCGGAAGACGGAATCGAGATCATCCCCCTGCGCCGGACGTGGGACGATCTCGCTTGGCCCCATGCAACCCACGGGTTCTTCCGCTTCAAGCGCAAGATCCCCGCACTGCTCGCCCGCAACGGCTTGTAGCGCCAGGCAGTCCGATCAGGTCGGGCGCGGATGATTCAGCAGGTAGCGCTCTTGATCGATGCTTTCGATCGCGCCGGGGCGGGCCAATCGCACCTCTCGAATGGCGTCTTCCGACGCCAATCCGCGTTCGATGAGGGTCAGGGCGGCAATGGTCCCGGCTCGGCCCTGCCCCCCTCCGCAGTGGAAAACCACGCGCTCCCCGGCCTGTAACCACTGGTGGACCCGTGGTCCGATGTCCTTCCAGCCCTCTTCCCAGGGTCGGTCGGGGGCCGCCATGTCACCGATCGGCAAATGCAGCCAGCGCATGCCCGCAGCCTGCACGGCCTTCCCCAGATCGCGTACGCCAAGGCTTTCCAGCTCACCCTCCTGGTTCAGGGTCACGACCGCAGTTGCGCCCCAGCCAGACAGGGCCACCAGATCCGCCTGTACATCCCGCGCCTCACAGACCTCGCGATCCCGACGCTTGCCAGGGCAACGGGTCATACCGATCGCGCCACCCTCCAGCAGGTGGATCGTGCCGATTTCAAGCGTGTCTGCCGAATGGGTGGTCGTCAGTGTCACGGTGCTTTCCTGCAGAAATATGGTGGTAATGAATCAAAGGTAGGGACCAATCAGGTGCGTGATCCACCCCGCCAGGCGGCGCCGCAGCGGCCGGTTCTCCCAGTCCTCGATGGTCAGGCGCTCCGCATCGGCCTTGTCCACCTCGATCAGTTCGCGGATCTCGCGGGCGAAGCCTTCGTCCCAGATGTTCAGGTTGGCCTCGTCGTTCAGCCGAAACGACCGGTTGTGCAGATTCGCGGAGCCGATACTGGCCCAGCGGTCGTCGATCGCCATCAGCTTGGAGTGGTACATGCGTGGATGATACTCGTACAGTTCCACCCCGGATTCGAGCATCGGCCGCCAGCGATTAACCGATGCATGACGGAAGAAACCGAAGTTCATGCTGTCGCCCGGGACCAGCACGCGAATACGGACGCCCCGGTCGGCCGCCTCCTCCAGTACCTCCAGGAACCGCGGATCGGGATAGAAATAGGCCGTACCGATCGTGATGTGCTCTTCCGCCGCGGCGATGGCATGCAGAAACATCAGGCGCACCCGGTGACGCCCCTCGCGCGGGGCACTGTTAACCATCTGGGCGTCGCGATCCCCCATTTCGGACAGCTCGGGGAAATACGCCTCGCCGGTGGGCATCCGCCCCGTGGCGTCCAGCCAGGTCTCCAGGAACACCGCCTGCAGATTGCCGACCACCGGGCCCTGGATGCGGAAGTGATTGTCGCGATAGCCATCGCGGTCGTCACCGTCAACCCAGGGATCGGCCACATTGGCTCCCCCGATGAAGCCGGTATGACCGTCCACCACCAATAGCTTGCGGTGCGTGCGGTGATTGAAGCGCGACAACTGGTACCAGGACGGCTCGCGCCAGCGCACCAGCTCCACCCCGGCCTCTTCCATGCGCTCGAACATCTCCGGGTCAGCATCGCGCGAACCAAGGAAATCCAGCATGGCATGCACCCGAACCCCGCGTTCCGCCGCACGCGCCAGGGCCTCGGAGAAGATCGCCGCCTGCTCGCCCCAGTACTCGTACACCCCGAAGGTGACCGAATGCTCGGCGTTTTCGATCGCCTCGATCTTGGCCGCGTAGATGGCCTCGCCGTCCTGTAACAGGTCAATGCGGTTGCCGCTCATGATCGGCTGCTGCAGGAGCAGGCCCATGTCCCGCCGGAACTGCTCCGACGAAGTCCCGTACTCCAGCGCCAGCGGCTCTTTCAGCCGGTCCGGTTTCGGCAACGCATTGAACAGCACCACATTCCCCAGCGCAAAGATCAGGGCAATCAGCACCACCGGGAGCAGGACGTAGCGCATGGGGTCTCCAGGCACGCAGCGAATACATGAGGATTTTGGCTCAGTGTACACAGCCGGTTACAAAAACCGGCGAAGGTTCGTCAGGTGGCCTGTTATCCCGGCACCGCGTTGAAGCGTAATGGGTTGGCGATCCCCCCGGTCATTGTGGGACGGATTCCATATACTGTATATATCGACAGTATATGGAATCCGCAGCCCATCCCCCCACCCGCAAGCATGCCGGCGCCCCCCCGGCCTATGCCGAACTGACGACGCTCAGCAACTTCTCGTTCCTGCGCGGGGCTTCGCACCCGGAGGAACTGGTCGAGCAGGCGCAGGCACTGGGCTATCGCGCGCTGGCGCTGACCGATATCGCCTCGCTGGCGGGTGTAGTACGAGCACACTCGGCAGCAAAGGAATGTGGGTTACACCTGATCCTGGGGGCGACCTTCCGGCTGGCCGATGGCCCCACCCTGACGCTTCTGGTGCGCAATCCCACGGGGTATTCCGCCCTGTGTCGATTGATCACTCGGGCCCGCGGCGCGGCGGACAAGGGACACTACCACCTGACGCGCGCCGACCTGGATACCCTGCCCGCCGAGAGCCGCACCGGCTGGCACAGCCTGCTGCGGGTCGAGGCCGACAGCCCAGGGGCATCGCTCGCCGAAGCGGCCCACTGGCTGTCCGGATGGGCCGCCCCAGGTCAGGGCCACCTGGCCGTGAGCCAGTTGCGTACCCCCGAAGATGCCACCCTGACGGCCCGCGCCCGGGCGCTGGGAACCGCCACTGGACTCCCGCTCGTCGCCTGCGGCGACGTGCACATGCACCGGCGCGGCCGGCGCGCCCTGCAGGACGTGCTTACTGCCCTGCGCCTGCGTTCGACGGTCGCGGAGGTGGCGCATGAACGCTTCCCCAATGGGGAACGCTGCCTGCGCCCACGGGCCGAGCTGGCCGCGCTGTATCCCACCGCCTGGCTTGAGGCCAGTGTAGCCATCGCGCGGGACTGCGACTTCTCGCTGGACGCGGTCACCTACCGCTACCCCACCGACCCGTTGCCGACGACCTTGACCCCGTCCGCCTACCTGCGCGAGGAGACCCTCAAGGGCGCGCTCAAACGCTGGCCCGACGGCATCCCGCCGAACGTGCAGGAACAGATCGAACGCGAACTGGGCATCATCCGCGAGCTGGGCTACGAGCCGTACTTCCTGACCGTCTACGACATCGTGCGCTTTGCCCGCAGCCGCGGGATCCTGTGCCAGGGGCGCGGCTCGGCCGCCAACTCGGCGGTTTGTTACGCACTCGGCATCACCGCGGTCGATCCCTCGCGCTCCAGCATGCTGTTCGAGCGCTTCATCTCCGCCGAGCGCGGCGAGCCGCCGGACATCGACGTCGACTTCGAGCACGAACGCCGCGAGGAGGTGATCCAGTACATCTACCGGCGCTACGGCCGCGAGCGCGCCGCGCTGGCCTGCACGGTGATCCGCTACCGCCGCCGCAGCGCCCTGCGCGACGTCGGCCGGGCGCTGGGCATCTCGCGTGCACGGCTGGATGCGCTGACCGCCAACCTCGCCTGGTGGGACGACGGCATCCCCGCCGAGCGCCTGCGCGAGGTCGGGCTGGACCCGGACGGCGCCCTGGCCCGCCAGTGGCAGACCCTGACCGCCGAGCTGCTCGGCTTCCCGCGCCACCTGTCGCAGCACACCGGCGGCTTCGTGATCGCCGAGGGCCGGCTGGACGAGCTGGTCCCCATCGAGAACGCGGCGATGCCGGAGCGCTCGGTAATCCAGTGGGACAAGGACGACCTCGACGCGGTGGGCCTGCTGAAGATCGACGTGCTGGCGCTGGGGATGCTCTCCTGCGTGCGCCGCGCGCTGGAACTGATGGCGCGTCACCGCGGCCGCAACTGGGGCCTGGCCGACATCCCCGCCGAGGATCCGGCGGTCTACCGCATGCTGCAGAAGGCCGACACCCTGGGCGTATTCCAGATCGAGTCGCGCGCGCAGATGAGCATGCTGCCGCGCCTGAAGCCCACGAACTTCTACGACCTGGTGATCGAGATCGCCATCGTGCGGCCCGGCCCGATCCAGGGCGAAATGGTGCACCCCTATCTCAAGCGCCGCGCCCACCCGGAGCGGGTGCGCTATCCGAACGAAGAGGTCAGGCGCGTGCTCGGACGCACGCTGGGCGTGCCGATCTTCCAGGAGCAGGTGATCGAGCTGGCGATGGTCGCGGCCGGTTTCTCCGCCGGCGAGGCGGACGGGCTGCGCCGCGCGATCGGCGCCTGGCGCCGCACCGGCCAGCTCGCGCGCTACCGCGAGCGCCTGATGGACGGCATGCGCGAACGCGGCTATCCGGAGAGATTCGCCGAGCAGCTGTACAAGCAGATCCTCGGTTTTGGCGAATACGGCTTCCCCGAGTCGCACTCGGCGAGCTTTGCGCTGATCACCTATGTCTCGTCCTGGCTCAAGTGCCACGAACCGGCGATCTTCGCCTGCGCCCTGCTGAACAGTCAGCCGATGGGCTTCTACGCCCCGGCGCAGATCGTCGCCGACGCCCGCCGCCACGGCGTGGAAGTCCGCCCGGTGGACGTGCGCCACAGCGACTGGGAGTGCACGGTGGAACCGCTGGCCGGGGGCGACGCGCTGGCCCTGCGCCTGGGCCTGAACCGCGTCGGCGGGCTGGCGCGCGACGTCGCCGAGCGCGTGGTCACCGCCCGCGTTGAGCGGGCCTTCGCGGACGTGCCGGATCTGGTGGCCCGCGCCAGGCTCACCCGCGCCCAGGCCAATCGCCTGGCCCGCGCCGACGCGCTCAAGGGCCTGGCCGGCAACCGCCACCAGGCGCGCTGGGCGACCGAGGCGGTGGAGGAGCCCCTGCCGCTGTTCGCCGAGGGGCCGGGCGAGACCGTGCGCGAGGCCGACGTGACCCCGTTATTACCCCGCCCGGATGCCGTGGACGACCTGGTGCAGGACTACGCCACCCAGGGCCTGAGCCTGGGCCCGCACCCGCTGGCGCTGATGCGCCCGTCCCTGGAACAGCACCGCCTGGCCACCGCCGCCCGGCTACTTGAACAGCCCGGCCACAGTGGCGCCCGCTACGCCGGCCTCGTGATCACCCGCCAGCGCCCCGGCTCGGCCAACGGTACGGTATTCCTGACCCTGGAGGACGAGACCGGTACGCTCAACCTGATCGTCTGGCCGGATCGGGTGGAGCGCTTTCGCGCCGAGGTCCTGCACGGCCGCCTGCTGGAGGCCCACGGCGAGTGGCAGTACAGCGAGGGCGTCGGCCACCTGATCGTGCAGCGCCTGATCGATCGCAGCACCTGGCTCGGCGAACTCGCCACCCACTCCCGCGACTTCGGCTGAACCGCAAAGCGGCCAGTTCAGGTACGTCCGGCGAGGTGGCCGATGCGCTGGCTGACCTTCTCCCAGGCTCCTTCCAGAGCGGCCAGCGGATCGCGGCGCCGCAGGGCGCGACGAGAATGGATCCACTGCCCCGTGGGACCAGCCGGCTCGGCGTCGTGTGCAGACTCGATAATCCGCGAGACCACGGCAAACTGGTTGTACTCCTCCAGCACCCGGCGCCGGGCCTCGAGGATGTGTGGCAGGCGTTGTTCGTATTCGTTGTCGCGGATGGCGCGGCGAATGCGTTCCGCCGTCCCCTCCACGTCTTCGATATCAATCGCGATGAAGCTCTCCGGCGGAAAATAGTCCGTCGCATTGGGCGCACCGTAGTAAAACGGGAGCGTCGCGCCGAGAAAGGCGTCCGCCAGCTTCTCGGTCCAGTGGTGCGCACCCACGTAATTCTCCACCGCCAGATGGTACCGGTACGCGTCCAGGCACTCGGCCTTGTCATCCAGCGGCTGCACCCCCTTGCCAAAGATCTCCAGTTCCGGCAACTCGGACTTCAGCGCCCAAGTGAAGTCATAGCGCCGCCGGTGCAAGGTGTGGCGCTGGCGTTTCGCCGAACACATGGTGGCGATCTCGCGGGTCTTCTCCAGCGGCGGCTTCGCGTGCATATCGTTGTACGCCCGCTCGCCCTGACTGCCGAAACCGTAGTACCAGAGCATCCCCTGCTGGGAATGGATGCGCCGCCGGTGCTTGAGGGCCCATTCCGGGTGCGAGGTCAGCACGCGCCCGAACTGCCGGGTAAAACGCCGGCCGTAGGACTTGATGGACGGCGGCTCCATGGTTACCAGGAGCGTGCGCTCGGCCCCACAGGTCAGCTGTTCGCTGTAGTGCCGGTTGCGCCCGGTGTTGGAAGGAAATTCGTCGTAAACCACCAGCCAGTCGTAGTCCGTTACCGCGGGGTCGAAAACGAACTCGCAGCGCCCCCAGCGCGCCTCGCCGTCCGGCAACTGGTGGCGCCAGATACCCTCGCGCATGGTCGAGAGAAACTTGACCCGAATCGGACGCGAGGTGGGCTCGGTCACGGCCGATCTCCGCCGCGTTCCAGGAACTCGGCATAGGCCCCGGAGAGCCCCTCTTCAAGTTCGATTCGGGCCTTCCATCCCAGCGCCGCGAGTCGCGAGACATCCAGCAGCTTGCGCGGCGTCCCGTCCGGGCGCGAGGTGTCAAAACGCAGTTCGCCGGCAAAGCCGACCACCCGCGCCACCAGCCGCGCCAGGTCGGCGATCGCAAGATCCTCGCCGGTGCCGACGTTGATATGGCTCAACATCGGTTGCGTGTGTTCTGCGTAGGTCACGTGATCGAGGTTCATCACGTGTACACAGGCCGCCGCCATGTCATCCACGTGGAGGAACTCCCGGCGCGGGGTGCCACTCCCCCAAACGGTCACATGCCCGGCTCCGGCCCGCTTCGCCTCGTGAAAGCGCCGAATCAGCCCGGGAATCACGTGGCTGTTCTCCGGGTGATAGTTGTCACCCGGGCCGTAGAGGTTGGTCGGCATCACCGAGCGGTAATCCGTTCCGTACTGCCGGTTGTAGCTCTCGCACAGCTTGATGCCGGCGATCTTGGCAATCGCGTAGGGCTCGTTGGTCGGCTCCAGCGGCCCGGTCAGCAGGGCCTCCTCGGGGATCGGCTGCGGCGCCTCGCGCGGATAGATGCAGCTGGACCCGAGAAAGAGCAGCCGCCGCACGCCCGCGATGTGCGCGCCATGGATCACGTTCGTCTGGATCGCGAGGTTGTCGCGGATGAACTCGGCCGGATAGGTGTTGTTGGCATGGATGCCCCCGACCTTCGCCGCCGCGAGGTAGACCCGATCTGGACGCTCCACGCGCATGAAGGCCTCGACCGCCGCCTGATCGGTCAGGTCCAGCTCCGCATGGCTGCGGGTCAGCAGTTCCACCCCCGGCCAGTCCTCTAGCTGGCGACAGATCGCGCTGCCCACCATCCCGCGGTGTCCGGCGACGAAGACGCGTTGCGATTTACTCATGGCGGCTCAGGGTCCGGTAGCCGTGGTCGCGCACCAGCTCGTCCCGCTCGGCGCTCCTGAGGTCCTCGCGCACCATCTCGGCCACCAGTTCGTCAAAGCGAATGCGCGGTTCCCAGCCCAGCTCGCGCTTGGCCTTGCTGGCATCCCCCAACAGGGTCTCGACCTCGGTGGGACGAAAATAGCGCGGGTCCACCGACACGATGCAGCGGCCCTTTTCGTCGAATCCCTGTTCGTCCACGCCCTCGCCGCGCCATTCGATACGCATGCCCAGCTCGCGCGCCGCGGCATCCACGAAGTCGCGCACGCTGTGCTGTTCGCCGGTGGCGATCACGTAGTCGTCCGGGGTTTCCTGCTGCAGCATCAGCCACTGCATCTCGACGTAGTCACGGGCATGCCCCCAGTCCCGTTTGGCATCCAGGTTGCCCAGATAGAGCCGTTCCTGCAGCCCCAGCTTGATGCGGGCCAGGGCGCGCGTAATCTTGCGGGTGACGAAGGTTTCGCCGCGCACCGGCGATTCGTGGTTGAACAGGATGCCGTTGCAGGCATACATCCCGTAGGCCTCGCGGTAATTCACCACGATCCAGTAGGCATACAGCTTGGCCACCGCATACGGGCTGCGCGGATAGAACGGGGTGGTCTCGTCCTGCGGGGTGGCCTGAACCTTCCCGTAGAGCTCCGAGGTGCTGGCTTGATAGAAGCGCGTGGTCTGCTCCATACCGAGGATGCGGATCGCCTCCAGCACGCGGAGCGTGCCCAGGGCATCGGAGTTGGCGGTGTACTCCGGCTCCTCAAACGAGACCGCGACATGCGACTGCGCGGCGAGATTGTAGATCTCGTCCGGCTGCACCTGCTGAATGATGCGGATCAGGCAGGTCGAATCGGTCAGATCCCCGTGATGCAGGATGAACCGGCGATCACTCTCGTGCGGATCCTGATACAGGTGGTCGATACGATCGGTATTAAACAGAGAGGAGCGGCGCTTGATGCCGTGCACCTCGTAGCCCTTGTCCAGCAAAAACTCGGCCAGGTAGGCCCCGTCCTGCCCGGTAATCCCGGTGATCAATGCCACTTTGGCCATGCCAACTCCTGCTCGCAGGCCACGCCCCGTCCGCGCGCCACCCAAAAGGGCGGATCATAGCATTCCCGGAACCACCCGATGCCCGGTCACGCGCGGCCGTACACGTCCTCCAGACGGACAATGTCATCCTCGCCGAGGTAGCTGCCGGATTGCACCTCGATCAGTTCCAGCGGGAGCGCGCCGGGGTTCTCCAGGCAGTGAACCTGGCCAATCGGGATGAAGGTCGATTCGTTCTCGGTGACCAGGTAGTTCTGCTCGCCATTGGTCACCCGCGCGGTGCCGCTGACTACTACCCAATGTTCGGCCCGATGATGATGCATCTGCAGGGAAAGACGCGCACCGGGGTTCACGGTGATGCGCTTGACCTGATAGCGCGCCCCGGTATCGATGGATTCGTAGCACCCCCAGGGACGATAAACCGCTGTGTGATTGACGTGCTCGCTGCGGTTGTCGGCTTTCAGGCGCTCCACGATGAGTTTGACGTCCTGGACGCGGTCGCGGTCGGCAACCAGTACGGCGTCACGGGTGGCGACCACGGCCAGGTTGCGCAGGCCAATGCCGGCGACCAGCAGGCCGTCGGCATCCACCACGCAGCCCTCGCTATCTTCCAGCAGGCAGTCCCCGCGCAGGGTGTTGCCCTGCTCATCCATGCCACGCACGCCCGCCAGAGCGGACCACGAGCCGATGTCGCTCCAACCGGCGGCCAGCGGTGTGACGGCGGCGTGCTCGGTGCGCTCCATCACGGCGTAGTCCACCGAGATGTTCGGGGCCGCGGCGAAGGCCTCCGGGTCCACCCGCAGGAAGTCGAGGTCCTCGCGGGCGCCCTCCAGCGCGGCGCGACAAGCCTCGACGATGCCCGGTTCGAAACGCTGCAACTCCTGCATGTACAGCGAGGCGCGGAACACGAACATGCCGCTGTTCCAGAGGTAATCGCCACTGTCGACGTACTCGCGCGCGGTGGCGGCATCCGGCTTCTCGACGAAACGCGCCACTCGCGCCCCCGCCTCCCCCAGGGACTCACCCTGCTGGATGTAGCCATAACCGGTCTCCGCAGCGGTAGGCACGATCCCGAAGGTCACCAGGTGGCCCGCCTCCGCCAGCGTCATGGCTCGCGCCACGGCGGCCTGGAAGGCCTCGGGATCACCAATGTGGTGGTCCGCCGCCAAGATCAGCAACAACGGGTCGCGCCCTTCCGCCTGCGCCTGCAATGCCGCCAGGGCGATCGCCGGGGCGGTATTGCGCCCCTCCGGCTCCAGCACGATACGGGCATGCTCCACACCTGCCGCCCGCAACTGCTCGGCCGCCAGGAAGCGATGCTCGACGTTGGCCAGCACCAGGGGCGCCGACGCGCCCAGACCGTCGAGCCGCTCGGCCGTCTGCTGCAGCAACGTCTGCTCCCCGGTCAGGGGCAGGAACTGCTTGGGGTAGTGACTGCGCGATACCGGCCACAGCCGAGTCCCCGATCCGCCGGCCAGGATCACCGGCTGCAGTTCCGTCCGGCTTTGCGTATGTTCCATCGGCCTTACCCCCGTATCAGGCGTGAAATCTCGTCCACGCGGCGTTCCAGCAGGGCCGGATCGGCGCGGGTCTCCACATTCAACCGCAACAGCGGCTCGGTATTGGAACTGCGCAGGTTGAAGCGCCAGTCCGCGAATTCCAGGCTGACGCCGTCCGTATGATCCAGCCCCACGGCTTCCGACGCGTAGGCCTGCATCACCCGATCGGTGGCGGCGGCGGCGTCCTCGACCTCGAAATTCAGCTCGCCGCTGCAGGGGAAGCGCGCCATGCGCTCGGCCACCATCTCGCCCAATGCCTGGCCGCGTCGGCCCATGAGCTCGGCCACCCGCAACCAGGGCAACATCCCGGTATCGCAGTAGTAGAAGTCCCGGAAGTAGTGGTGAGCACTCATCTCGCCCCCGTAGATTCCATCCTCGTGGCGCAGCCGCTCCTTCATGAAGGCGTGTCCGGTCTTGGACTGGATGGGTTCGCCCCCCGCGGCACACACCATCTCAATGGTGTTCCAGGTCAGGCGCGGATCATGGACGATGCACTCCCCGGCGTGCCCCTCCAGGCATGCCTCGGCCAGCAGGCCCACGATGTAATACCCCTCGATGAAGTTGCCTTGGGCGTCGAACAGGAAGCAGCGATCAAAGTCGCCGTCCCAGGCCACGCCCAGATCGGCGCCGTGCTTGCGCACCGCCTCCGCGGTGGCCGCGCGGTTTTCCGGCAGCAATGGATTGGGAATGCCATTGGGGAAACGCCCATCCGGTTCGAAGTTGACGCGGATCAGCTCGAACGGGAGATGCGGCTCCAGGGCCTCCAGCACCGGCCCCGCCCCCCCGTTGCCGGGGTTCACGACCACCTTGAGTTTCGGCAAGGTTTCGCGGTCGACCGAAGCCAGCAACCGGGAGATGTAGTCCGCCCGATGATCCAGGTGCCGGACCTGCCCGTGGGGCATGGGCCGGAAGTCACCACGCTCGGCGCGAGCGCGAATCGCCTGCAGCCCGGAATCCCCGCTGATCGGGCGCGCGTCGCTGCGCACGAGCTTCAGACCGTTGTAGTCCAGCGGATTGTGGCTGGCCGTCACCATGATCCCGCCACCGGCCCCGTAGTGGGCGGTGGCGAAATACACCTCTTCGGTGCCACACATGCCGATATCGGCAACGTCACTCCCGCCCGCCGTAAGTCCTTCGGTGAGCGCCCGCGCCAGTTCCGGGCTCGAAAGGCGGATGTCGTGCCCGACGACCGTCCGTCCCGGCCGGATCTCCTCGGCAAAGGCGCGCCCGATCGCTCGCACCACCTCCGGATTGAGCTGGTCCGGCACCCGGCCACGTATGTCGTAGGCCTTGAAACAGTCGATCTTCATGCACGCCCCTTACCGGCATCATTCGATTCCCGCACCGGACGGAAATCCGCTGCGTACACCTTCATGATACATAGCCAAAGGGCTCCGCGAGGCCATGCCAGCATCACTGGCGTGAGTGCCGTTACTTGACGCTCTACACGCATACCCCCGAGCATGGTGGGTTTATACAACGAGGAAAAGCCGATGAGTGAGCCGCAAGTGAAGACCGAGGAGAAGAAACAGCATTTCGACGATATCTACGTCGCCGAGACCCCGGTGCCGTTCAAGGAGCGCATCATCGACGCGCTCGACTACATCTCCGACGACTTCAACCGGCAAACCTTCGACCGGCTGATCCTTCCCTGGGCCGAGCAGCAGGCCGCCACCGGCAAGACCCTGAACTACGTAGATCTGTGCTGCTGTTTTGGCAACACCACCATGGCCGCCATCCACAATATGGATGTCGAGGCGATCCGCGCCAACTGGGCCGACGAGCAGGCCTGCAAGACCGTCGCCGCCCCGCGCCGCCTGCCGATGAAGACCACCGGCATCGATATCTCGGGCAACGCGCTGGCCTATGGCAAGAGCGCCGGGCTGTTCGACGAAACCTTCGAGGCCGACCTGAACCAGCCCGCACCGGAGACCCAGGCCGCGATCGAAAAATCGATGGCCGACGCGGACATCGTGATCTCCACCGCATCGCTGGTCTATCTGGACCCGCCGGCAATCGAGAAGCTGATCCGCTCCTTCGCCGAGACCCCGCGCGAGGGCTACATGCTGGTCAACTTCCTGAACCCCTTCGCCCTGGAAAAGGCCGACGCGACCAAGCGCCTGCTGCTGGAACACCTGGAATTCGTCGGTAGCACCGCCAGCCGCCATCGCCGCCTGTCGCCGCTGGAGCAGGAGAACTATCCGGGCGAAGACTGGGCCCTGCTGGAGATCTGGGTGCTGCGCCGCCGCGCGTAGTCCGGACGCTGCCAATCTCGGGGCATGGCATCCCCGACAGGACGGGCCGGCCCTTTTGGGGTCGGCCCGTTTTCGTTGGGGCCGCCGCCGCACTACCGGAACCACGGCCTTAGAGCAAGACGACGCGGTTGCGCCCCGCCTCCTTGGCCTGATACATCGCCTCGTCCACGCGGCGGGCGAAGGTCTTGGGGGTATCGCCCTGGCGCATCTCGGTCACCCCGAAACTGGCCGTAACCGACACCGGGCACGCCGTTTCCATGACCGCCACGGCCTTGCGCAGCTTTTCGGCCATGGCCTCGGCGCCCGCCCCAGGGGTCTCCGGAACGACGACCATGAACTCCTCCCCGCCCCAGCGCCCCAGGGCATCCGCCTCGCGCAACGCGCCCTGAACCGTATCGGCCAGCCGCTTGAGGACGTCATCTCCGGTCTCGTGGCCGTAGTCGTCGTTGAAGTCTTTGAAATGGTCGATATCGAACATGATCAGGGAAAGGGGCCGTCCGTAGCGGCGGCTGCGCTCCATCTCCGCCTCCAGCGTGTTGCCCAGGCTCAGGCGGTTGGCCAGCCCCGTCAGCCAGTCGGTATGCGCCAGTCGCCGGATCTCGTCCTCCATGCGTACTCGATCGGTCACATCTTTGCTGATCGACACGTAGTGCGTCACCCGGCCATGGGCATCGGTCACCGGACTGATGCTCTGCTCCATGTTCATCAGAGTGCCATCGCGGCGGCGGTTCACGAACTCGCCACGAAAGGCTTCGCCGCGCCCAAGTGTTTCCCACATTTCGCGATAGAACCCGGCCTCCTGCTGACCGGACTGAAGGAACCGCGGATTCTTGCCTACCGCTTCATTCCGGCTGTATCCGGTCTGCTCCTCGAAGGCCGCGTTCACATAGGTGATCGTGCCGTCCGGGTCGGTGATCAGCACGGGGTCCACCGACACCTCAAGCGCGGTCGACAATAGCCGCAGCTCGTCATCCCGCCGCCGCTCCTCGGTAATGTCCTTTTGTACCGAGACGAAGTGGGTGATGTCACGGTCGTTATCGCTGGCATATACGGGCGAGATGTGCCAGCGAACCTCGTACGGGGAGCCATCCTTGCGGTAGTTGACCGTTTCACCCTCGAAATACTCGCCACTGACGAGGGCCCCGCGCAACCTGTCCAGAACGGCGCGCGAGGTTGCCGGGCCCTGAAGGATACGCGGGGTTTTCCCCAGGGCTTCCTCCCGCGAATACCCGGTCATGCGCTCGAAACCGGCATTGACGTAAACGATCCGCGGACCGCCGTCCAGATCGGCGTCGGTAATGACCACTGAGTTGTACGATTGCTCGATAGCGGCATCCAGCAGTCGGAGTTTCTCGAACCCCTCGATGATCGAAACGGACGCCATATCGGGCCTTCTGCAAAAAATGAACGCACGACACGGGGTCATGCGCGAGGTCACTGAAATCCGACCCGCTTGGGGCGGCGCGGTTCAGTCCATGTCCGCCATCTCGAGGATCGACCCAACAATGTCGCTGGTCGTCACGATCCCTTCCAGCTCGTTGCCCTTCAGCACCACCAGCCGCCGGATCCCCTGGCTCACCATGAGCCGCGCGACGTACTTCACATCCATCTCGGCGGGCACGGTGATCACCGGTTTCGTGCAGACATCATAGACATTCGAGAGGTCGATATCGCCCTCTTCCGCCACGATCGTCTTGAGGATGGTCGTGTAGGTGATGATGCCGTAGGCATCGTGGGCGTGCTGCTTCTCCACCACCAGCGACTTGACGCCATGCTTGCGCATCAGCTGCATCGCCTCGCGCAGCGGTGCCAGGGGAGACACCGTGACGACATTGGGTCTTAGAATTTCGCTTACCAGCATGTTGGCTCTCCGTCAGAGTTCTTCCTTGACCTGTTCCTGGAACTGCTCGATCTGCTTGCGCCCGATACCGGCGAGATGGGCCACATCCACCGTAAAGGCCACTCCCCGCGGGTCATTGGCCAGGTCCAGCTCCCTCGAGATGCACTTGAGCACGTCCAGGGCCACCTTCTTCTCCAGCACCCACAAGAGGACCGACTGACTGCCCTCGTAGGTCATGCCGAGAAACGTCCTGCGGGCCTCGGCGCCAATCCCGCGCGCATCCATGATGGTTACGCCACCAGCGCCCGCTTCCTTGGCCGTGGCAATCGCCTGTTCCTCCAGATCATCCGAGAGGACGGCCACCAGTGCAGAAAATCGCATTGCTCACTCCTCCTGCCGCTCGTCGCGAGCGGACCAGCGTTCGTAAAGGTCCACGGCGATCGCGTAGAGCATCACCGTGACGATGGGAAATATCGACGCGAACGCGATCAGACCGAAGCCGTCGATCAGTACGTTGCGATCCTCCAGGTGCGTCGCCAGGCCGATCCCCAGAGCCGTCACCAGGGGCACAGTCACCTCGGAGGTGGTCACCCCGCCAAGATCGAAGGCCAGTGCCACGATCTGCTTGGGCGCCAGGATCGTGAGCACGATCACCAGCAGGTAGCCGCCCATGATGTAGTGGTGGATGGAGTCCCCCGCCAGGATGCGGTGCACTCCGATGGTGATGCCAATGGCCACGCCCAGCGCCACCAGGATGCGGATTACATTGCCGCGCAACGAACCGCGAGCGGCCTCCTCGGCCTTCTGGCCAATCGCGATCAGCGCCGGTTCCGCCATGGTGGTCGCGAACCCGATGGAAAAGGCGAACAAATAGACCCACACGAACAGTTCGTTGGTAATCAACTGCTCGGCCATGCTCTCGCCGATCGGGAACAGGCCCAGCTTCAGCCCCACCACGAAGGCATAAAGCCCCAGCACCACCAACACGAAACCGAACATCACCCGCGGCAGATACGGGATGCGCTTGCGCAGCACGAAATACTGGAACACCACGATCACCGCGATGATCGGTGCCACGTCACGCAGCATCAGCAACAGGTCCATGCCCATCGCGGACAGCCAGTGCCGCTCGCCTGCGCCTGGCAGATCGGTTCCCGGATCCATGGCCGCTGTCTCGGCGCCGGTTGGAGCCGCGATCTCCGCTCCTGTAAACACGATGATCCCGTAGATCTGCACCGTGATCATCGGCACCATCACCGCCAGCGCCACCAGCCCGAAGCCGTCGCGCAGCGGGTTACGCCCGCTTATGGAGGCCGCCAGCCCCAGGCCCAGTGCCGCCACGAGCGGCACCGTCACGATGTTCGTGGTCACCCCGCCCGAGTCGTAAGCCAGGCCCACGATCTCCTCGGGGGCGAAGAAGGTCACCAGCACCACCAGCACATATCCGGTCAGGATGTACCAGTGCAGCGGATGTCCGAGCACCGTGCGCAGGATCCCCAGCGCCACCACGGCCCCTACCGAAAGCGCGACAATCAGCCGCAGCACCATGCCCTCGATACGGCCCTCGCTGATCACCTCCGCCTGCTCCGCCACCGCGATCAGTGCCGGCTCCGCGATCACCGTCGCAAACCCGAGCGTAAAGCCGAAGGCCATCAGCAACAGCAACGATCCACGCCGCGCCAGTGCGTTGGACAGGTTCTTGCCGATGGGGAAGATCCCCATCTCCAGGCCCTGCAGGAACAAGGCCACGCCGAACACCACGATGGCCAGGCCCACCACCATCGACAGCAGGCCATCCGGCACCGTGCGCAGCACCAGCGCCTGGAACACCGCCACCACGATCACGATCGGAGCGAGGTTGCGTGCCGCATGACCCAGGGTGTGGAGAAAATTCATGCGCTCCCTAACCGAGGCGCCGCCCCGGAATCAATCGCAAGCGTAATGGTCCTACGCTGCATGGAATCCCTGCAGATACCCTATCGCGCTGTGGTCATCGGCGCCACGGGCGGCCTCGGTGCCGCGTTTGTCGATCACCTGGAGAACGACCCGAACTGCGAACGCGTGGTCGGCCTCGGACGCCAAAGCACCCCGTCCGTGGACCTGCTCGACGAGGCCAGCATCGAACACGCCGCCGCCTGGCTGCGAGACCAGGCACCCGAGTGGGACCTGATCCTCGACGCCACCGGGATCCTGACCATCGACGGCCACGGCCCGGAGAAGCGCCTGCGCGATCTCGACCCGACGATTATGGCCCGTGCCTTCGCCATCAACGCCATCGGCCCTGCATTACTGTTCAAGCACCTTGCAACCCTGCTCCCGCGGGGCCGCAAGGGCATCCTGGCCACCCTCTCGGCCCGGGTGGGCTCCATCGAGGACAACCATCTGGGCGGCTGGGTGAGTTATCGCGCCTCCAAGGCCGCGCTCAACCAGATCGTGCGGACCACGGCCCTGGAACTACGCTTCAGCCATCGCCATGCGCTGGTGATTGCGCTTCAGCCTGGCACCTGCGACACCCGTCTGTCGGAGCCGTACCGGTCACGCGCCCCGGAGGTCCTCAGCCCCGAATACGCAAGCGAACGTCTGCTCGGTGTCCTGGACCATCTGGAGGCCGACCAGTCCGGCAGCTTCCACGACTTCGAGGGCCAGCGCCTGCCATTCTGAACGCTCACCCGCCACAACCATGATCTGCATCAACAACCGCTAATACCGATGGCGAGATAGTGCCTGCGAACATACACCGATTCGGAGGCTCGACATGCAACGTTCCACCACCCTGCGCGCTCTGACCCTGGCCGGCCTGCTGGCCCCCGCGGCCATGATCCCGGCCCACGCGACCGCTGCCAACGCCGATGTCTCCGCTGGCGACTGGCTGCTGCGTGGCGGCCTGACCCACGTGGCCCCC
This sequence comes from Thioalkalivibrio sp. AKL9, assembly GCF_000377825.1. Lineage (NCBI taxonomy): Bacteria > Pseudomonadati > Pseudomonadota > Gammaproteobacteria > Chromatiales > Ectothiorhodospiraceae > Thioalkalivibrio > Thioalkalivibrio sp. AKL9. Next base: position 249,606 of record NZ_KB905104.1, read on the forward strand.
AAGTCCGACAATGGCAATCTGGATGCAAGAGGCCTGGGCCTGAGCGCCACTGCACCAGCTGACGTCGGCTCCAACACCCGCCCTTCCGGCAACATCACCTACATGATGACCGACAACCTGGGCCTGGAACTGCTGGTCGCCATCCCGTTCAAGCATGATCTGAACGTGGGCGGTGTCGACATCGGCAGCACCCGCCACCTGCCGCCGACCCTGAGCCTCCAGTACCACTTCAACACCGGAACGGCCGTTCGACCCTACGTCGGCGCCGGCATCAACTACACCCACTTCTTCGACGAAGATACGGCTGACGTGACTTTGGGGCAGGACATCGACCTGGATGACTCCTGGGGTGCCGCGGTGCAGGCCGGCATCGACTTTGCCGTGGACGAAAACTGGTTCGTCAACGCCGAGGTTCGCTGGATCGACATCGAAACCGACGTGTCGCTGGGCGGCGCCGACCTGGGCACGGTCAAGATCGATCCGTGGACCTTCGGGATGAACGTCGGCTACCGCTTCTGACGCTAGCCACGACCGTCTGACGCCGGCCTAGCCGCCGACGTCTCCGACGAGGCCGAGGACCCGCGCAATGCGGTCCTCGGCCTCTTGCGTTTCCAGCCCGCGCGATTTCGGGGCACCCCACACGGGGCCGGGCCACGCCGGGTCCCCCTCGCAGCGCGCTACATGATGCAGGTGCAGCTGCTCCACGATATTGCCAAGCTTGGCCACGTTCAGCGCCTTCGGAGCGAAGGCCTGCTCCATCGCCCGCGCCAGCGCACCGGACTCGCGCGCCAGCTGGATGGCATCCTCGGGGGCCAGTTGATGCAGTTCGCGCACATCGGCGCGACGCGGCACCAGGATGAACCAGGGATAGTCGTGATGATCCATCAACCGCAGCCGCGACAGTGGCCACTCGGCCACAGCCCAGGTATCGGCCTCCAGGCGTGGATCCAGCAGAAATTCATTCGTCATCATCAAACTCCTGCCATATTCCCGGCTGGGACCAGAGGCCGGTCTGCCATTCGCCGTTCGCGCCGGGCAACAGGTAACTGTAGTGGGATCGATGCCGCAATGCGGCCAATACCTCGCGCCGTGTATCCGCGTCCGCCCCACTGATGACAACCAACCGGGAATCCGGTACGGCCCAGGCCCGCGCACCCGGACCGATCTCGCCTGCATTCGCCAGTGCGACCGGGTCGCTCGGCAAGTCATGCCGCCCCAGCCAACCGGCCACGGAGGAATGCGAGCCCAGCACGATCCGCATGCCTTCTGCGTCGTCCGCGGAGCCCGGCACTCGACCCAGCCAGGGGGCGACCTCGGAGGGTTCCGCATCCTCCAGCGCCACCACCCGGGCTTCCGGGTCCAGCGCCCCCTGACGCAGGATGGCGGGCGACTCGTCCGCTGCCAGATGGCGGAACATTCGCCAGTCGGGGTCGATGGCAATGGCCAGGGGACGGCTGGAGGTCTCCAGCGAAACCCCCTTCTCTGCCGCATTCAGCTCGACCCAATGCGTCTCGCGGCCGTTCTCGGTTTCCAGCTCCAGCGGCACATACAGCTCCCAAGGGGCCTGCTCGTCGCGTTGTTGCAGCCGGCCCTGTACTCGCCAGCCCTCTCCCCGCGCCTCGCGGCGCTGTCCCGTCAGTTCCAGCGCAGGCGCGCCAGCGCGCTCTACCCACTGGGAAAAGAAGGGCCGCAGGTCTTCATCCGTCGCTCCGTCGAACACCCCGGTCACGGCGTCCCAGTCCGCCTCGCGAAAGCGCCATTCGTCGGACAGGGCCCGCGCACCCGACAGCAGCGCCTCGCGCCCGATTCGATCCTCCAGCATTCGCCACAGCATCGCGCCGCGGTGATAGCCGGCGATGCGAGCCGCCCCGGAATTGCCACCCCGGAAGCTCCCGTGCGCGCGATCTTCCCCGGCCGGCAAGGCCGCGTAATCGCGCAGCCACTGGCCCCGTTCCTCCCGCCCTTCGCCGCGTTCGCGCTTGAACTGATAGTCGGCCATGTAGGTCGTCAGCCCCTCCGACCAATTGCCACCCGAATAGTCCACATACACCCCGGTTCCCCACCAGGCGTGCAGGACCTCGTGGCCCAGCGAGGTGTGCGGAATGAATGGCAGCGGAATCACACGCTCCCCCAACAACGTAAAGCCGGAAAACGCCAGCCCCACGGGCTGCGGACTCGCGGCGATCGTGAAGGTCGCAAACGGGTACGGGCCGATCTCGTCATTGAAGCGCTGCAGGTATTTGGCCGCCTGCTCGCGATAGGTCTCCCCGAATCGCTCCTCGAGGCCGACCGGAAACAGGGTGCGTACCTCCACATCTCCAACCCGTCGCTCGGCCGACTCCCAGGGGCCGGTAGCGATCGCCAGGGCGCGACCAGCGGGGTGCTCGAACGTGGCATGGTATTCGTCACCCCGGCGCTCCTCGGCCACGCGGGAACCGGAAGCCACCCCGAGATGGCCACCAAGGCTCTTCAATTCGATCCGCACAGCGTGGGGCTCGGCATCGGGACGGCGCGGATACCAGTCGGCGCCCGGCGGCAGATACCCGCCGTCCGGACCCAGGTATCCGCTCCCGGGACGTGCCTGGTCCGGTGCCGAAAGACGCGCCCCATAGCGGATCGCCAAAGGCCCGTCATCCGCACCCGGCTCGCGCGCCAGTTCCAGCCAACCATCCTCGCTGCGGTCGAACTCGACTACCTGCCCGCCAAGCGTCACTGCATCCACGGCAATGCCCGGATCCAGTCGGAACCGGCGCAGCGAGGCCGGGTCGATCCGGGCCGGATCCGCCTCGAACCGCCCCTCCAGCCGCGCATGGCTGGGATCCAGTTCCACCTCCAGCGTCACACCCCCGTATGCCGCGTCGGCCGAAGCCGCTCCACTGGCCAGCCACAAGGCAACACTGCACACCCACAACCCCAGGCGCATGCGTCAGTCCTCGCGCGGGAAGCGTGCCACGCGCTCTAGCCGCTTGCCCTCACGCTCGATCTGCAGTGGCAGCCACATGCCCGGTGGCGTCGCTTGCACCACGCGTTGCAGATCGCCAGCGGCGCGGATGGTCTGTTCGCCTGCCCGCAAAACCCGATCTCCAGCCTCCAGGCCGGCCGCCTCACCGACTGACCCCTCCTGCACGCGCAGGATGCGAATCCCCGGCGCGTCATCGGACTCCAGGTGCACGCCCAGCATCAAACTCGAACGTTCAAAACGCTCGTCGTGTGGCACACCGAAGACGGCGTCCGCAAGCGCCGGATCGCTGTCCGCACAACCGCCGGGCTCGCGCGGCAACAAGACCGCGGCCTCGTTCACGCCCAGATCGGCAAGTTGATGCGGCACCCCATAGCCGTATTCCAGGTGCCCGGAGCCAATGATCGCGGCCACCAGTGGCGGCGTATCGCCGCCCGCCTTGATGTGCGCCGCAATCCCGCCAGCCATCATCCGATCCCACGCCAGCTGCGTCGCGATAAACCGTTCCGAGTCCGGTCCCATGCCCGCTGGATGACGTTCCAGCACGGCTTCCAGATAGTCACGGTAGCCCTGGCTCGCCGCGGCCGGGGCCGACACCCCATCGCGCGTATCGGCATCCACGGTATCCCAGCCCTCGTGACCAAGACGCTGGATATACTCCCGCTCCAGGTTCAGCGCCAGCAGCGGCACGTCGTGGACGCGGGCAAAGTGCAGGATCGGCCAGTACAACTCCGGGTCGAAACCCCAGTGCTCGTACCAGCCGCTCTTCTCCAGGAATGCCTCCGGGTCCAGCTCGCCCGCGACCCAGGCATCCAGCACCGGCTGCCTGGAGCGGGGCAGCATTTCCAGCCCGATCACCATGTCCGGGCGCTGACCATGCAGCGCAGAAAGCGTGCCCAACTGCCAGCGATGATGATCCATCCGGTCGTGGCGCTCGCCCAGCAGCACCACCTCGCGGGTGGCAAGGTCGGCATACAGTTCGGCGGCATCCAGCGGCTCGCCCGCCGGCGTGGACCACGCCCCCGGAGCCGGACAATCACTACCCGCCTTCACGGTACTCGCCAACAAGGTCGCCAGCAGGCCAACCGCGCCCACCCATGTCCCCACCCGAAAACCCGCCTGCATGCAGTACTCCTCGTTGCGAACCCACTACGCGCGGGACCATTTTCCAACGCCCACTTTTCCACGAACCCGGAGCCCGGGTCCCTGCACGGCCAACTATCCAGAAGACCCTGCGGCGCCTCCAGCGTTCCCCCGAGACCTCCGCTCGGTTAGCCTGAAAGGATGAGCACACCCCCGCAAAACCCACGCCACCTGGCCTGGCTCGATCAGACCATCGGTGTCCTGCGATCCCTGATCATCTATCGCCGCCCCGGACGCCAGCGCGGACTACAGCATATGTATGCCCCGTTTATTCAGTCCGGGGATCTGGTGTTCGACATCGGAGCCCATGTCGGCGACCGCACCCGCGCCTTCGCCGATCTTGGCGCGCGTGTGGTCGCCCTGGAACCGCAACCGCAGCTCCTGCCCTGGCTGCGCCGCGCGGTGCGCGGGCGCCCGGGCATCTCGATTCGACGCGAGGTGGCCGGGCCACGACCAGGTACCGCACAGCTGCAGGTCAGCCGACGTCACCCGACCGTCTCCTCCGCCTCGCGTTCCTGGGTGCGATCTCTGCGCACCCGCAACCGCAGCTTTGAACACGTACGCTGGGACGAAGAGATCGCGGTGCCCATGGTCACCCTCGACCAGCTCATCGCCGAATACGGTCTACCGACCTTCTGCAAAATCGACGTCGAGGGAATGGAGGCCGAGGTTCTGCGCGGCCTGAGCCACCCCATCTCCGCCCTGTCCTTCGAGTTCGTAGCCGGCGCGCTGGACGTCACCCGCGACTGCCTCGAGCAGATCGCGGAACTGGGCCCGTACGAATACAACCTGATCCGCGGCGAACGCCGCGAGTATCAATTCGCCGTCTGGCAATCCGATGCGGCGATCCTTGCCTGGCTGGAGCGACACGGCGAAAACCTGGGTTCGGGCGACCTGTACGCCCGCCGACACGATGCTTGATGGGGTCGCCTTGACGGAACCGGTCCGAGCGGCAAGGCTGAGCGAATGAACGCCGACAACCTCCCCTGGTGGCAACACCACACGAGCGACGGGATCGCCGCGCTCGCCGCTCGCGACGCGGTCGCGATCCTGCCCCTCTCGGCCATCGAACAACACGGCTCCCACCTGCCGCTGGATACCGACTATCGCATCGGACTGGGCCTTCTGCAGGCCGCCTGCGAGACCATGCCGGAGGACCTTCCGATCGCGGTCCTGCCGCCGATGGCGATCGCCACCAGCACCGAACACACCGGCTTCCCCGGCACCCTGTCCCTGCAGCCCGAAACCGCCCTGGCCGCCCTGCGCGACCTCGGCGACAGCTTGTCCCGCAGCGGCCTGCGGCGCCTGTTGCTCGTCAACAGTCATGGCGGCAATACCGCGATCTGCGATCTGGCCTCCCTGGAGTTGCGCCGGGCCCACGGCATGCTTGTGGTCAAGCATCACTATTTCACCCAGCCCGCGCCGGATGCACCCCGCATCGCGCCCGACGAGCTCCGCCACGGCCTGCACGGCGGCTTGATCGAGACCGCGATGATGCGGTTCCTCGCTCCCGAGCACGTGCGCATGGAAGCGGCCCTGGACGCGCCTTCACTGGGCGCGGAGCTCGCAGAAAAGCTGGAAGTGCTGGAACCCGAAGGGCGCGCGGCCTTCGCCTGGATGGCGGGTGACCTCCACCCGTCCGGTGTCGTCGGTGATGCCCGCGGCGCAACCGCCGAGTTGGGACAGCAATTGGTGGAGCACTACGCTCGCACCCTGGCCGCGACGATCCGCGACGCCGCGCGGTTCGACCTGACGCATCTCGCGCCCTGAGAGGGAGCGAGATGCGTCAGCCGCGCTCGGCCTCCGAGGCCAGCAGCTCCTGGAGCCAGTGGCCGCCACGGTCGGCCTTGGTGCTGAGATAGCGCAGGTTGTGCGGATTCAGCTTGCCATGCACCGGCTCGCGTGCCACCACGTCGATGCCACCGGCACGCAGGGCATCCATTTTTCCGGGATTGTTGGTCAATAGCCGCACGCTGTCGATGCCGAGGAACTCCAGCATCTCCACGGCCGCATCGTAGCGCCGGCCATCGGCCTCGAAACCCAGCTGGCAATCGGAATCGATGGTATCGAGTCCGGCCGTCTGCATGGTATAGGCGCGCAACTTGTTGGCCAGTCCAATACCACGCCCCTCCTGCGCCAGATACAACAGGACGCCGCCGCCCGAGTCATTGATGGTCTTCACGCCCAGACGCAGCTGATCGCCGCAGTCACAGCGGAGGCTGCCGAACAGATCCCCGGTCAGACAGGCAGAGTGCAGCCGGACCGGTACCGCATCCGGCCAGTCGCGAGGCTCCCCTATCAGCACCGCGACGTGCTCCAGGATCCCGTTGCCCTCGCGGAACAGCATAAACCGGGTCACCGGCGCGTCCGCCAGCGGCACCGGGGCCTCACTGACATAGGCCAGTTCCAGGCGCGGGTGCTTGGCCACCGCGCGCGCCTCCTGCTCGTCGACGTCGAGGAACATGCCGTCCGCCAGCGCCGTGCGAATGGCCTCCGGCACCGGCTCGGGGACCGGCGCGGCCACCACCGCCGGCAACAGACGCCCCGCACGCACAAGCTCCAGGGCCGCGACCTCTGCGGGAAGCGCACGAACCACCGTGGGCTCCCCAATCGCGGCGTACGGATGGGTGGTCTCGTTCGAGGCCTCCGGGGCGCTGGCCAGTGTAAACAGGGCCTCGGGATCGGTATTCGGAGCGAATTCCAGGGCCACACCTTCCCAGCCTTCCTGCAGCGGCTGGGACCAGCCCATTGCAGAGGCGCGGTGCGCGGTTAGAATCAGTCGAGGCGCGGACCCGGTCATGTGGGTCAGGCGATCCAGCAACACAGGGGTCAGCCCCTCGACGGCCGCAACGAGTACACTCGACTGCGAACCACTCACCAGGACCGGATGGCCCCGGCGAAGATCAAAGATCCCGCGATCGGCGTTGTGCATCGGGTGCTTCCATACGGAGTTTTGTTTATGACCAGCCCGCAAACCGCGAATTCCCCGGAGGCGGCTCCCGGCTTGGCCAGGCAGGTCGAAGACGGCGTTAGCCTACCCCAACTCGCTACTTGCGGTCCCGTAACCCCGGGGATTGCGGCATGACGGCCTATCCGGTAACCGAGGAGCAGGCCTGGCGCTGGCTGCTGGCACAGCGGGCCGATCCCGGGTGCTGCCCCCTGCCCGGCCCCCTGGCACCGGGTGCCCACGAGCTGCTGGATCTCTACGGCCCGATCGTCGAGGCCCCCAGCATCACCGTGGCCCAGCTCGGCCAGAGCCTGGACGGGCGCATTGCCACCGCGAGCGGCAAGTCGCACTACGTCACCGGCCCCGAGGACATCGAGCGCCTGCATCGCCTGCGGGCCCTGGTCGATGCCGTGATCGTCGGCGCCGGCACGGTCGTAGCCGACGACCCTCGCCTGACCGTGCGCAAGACCGAGGGCCCCAACCCGGTCCGCGTGATCCTGGACCCCGATGGCCGCATTCCCGCTGATGCGCATGTCTTTCGCAATGCCGAGGTCCGGACCATTGTCCTGCACGCGGCCGGGTATGGACCCTGCGGCCTGCCCGAGCATGTCGAATGCCTGGAGATGCCCACCGGGGCCGACGACCGCTTCGACCCCGCCAGGATCCGCGGCCAACTCGCGGAGATGGGCCTGCATCGCCTGCTGGTCGAAGGCGGCGGCCAGACGGTCTCGCGCTTTCTCGAGGCCGACACCCTGGACCGGCTGCACCTGACCATTGCGCCCATGCTGATCGGCTCCGGGCGTCCGGGTGTGACCCTGCCGGAGATCGACTCGCTGGATCAGGCGTTACGCCCGCCTTGCCGTATCTTCCGCCTCGGCGGCGACACCCTGTTCGACCTGGACCTGCGCAGCAAGCCCTGACCCGACCCAGATTCGCTCTTCGCCATCGCGTCACGCGCGATGGCGGGGTGCCTCAAACCAGGTTGTCGCGGATCGCGCGGGAGACCGCGTCCAGCTCCGCCGGGACCTTGGCTGGCTGAATCACGCTCTGGGCGATGGCCGTATCCGGGTCCTTCAGGCCGTTGCCCGTGAGGGTGCACACCACGCTGGAGCCTTCCTGGATCTTGCCCTCGCGGATGTCGCGTAGCGCACCCGCCAGCGACGCGGCAGAAGCCGGCTCGCAGAACACGCCTTCCTTTTCCGCCAGGAGCTTCTGCGCAGCCAGAATCTCGTCGTCCTGGCACTCGTCGAACCAGCCGCCGGATTCCTCGCGGACCTTCCAGGCCATGTCCCAGGACTGCGGATGGCCGATACGGATCGCGGTCGCCACGGTGTCCGGGTTATCGACCATCGCCCCACGCATGAAGGGCGCGGATCCCGCCGCCTGATAGCCGACCATGTGCGGACGGTTACCCACCATGCCGCCACCCGCGTACTTGCAGTGGCCCTTGCAATAGGAACAGGCTTCGGTCACGTCGTCGCTGCTCTTGGCCGCCATCTCGCTGTACCCGATCCAGTGCGCGGTGATGTTCCCCGCGTTGCCCACCGGCAGGCAGTGGTAGTCCGGGGCACGGCCCAGTTCCTCGACGATCTCGAAGGCGGCCGTCTTCTGGCCCTGCAGGCGATAGGGGTTCACCGAGTTCACCAGTGTCACCGGCGTATTGGAGGCAACCTCCTTGACCAGACGCATGCCGTCGTCGAAGTTGCCCTCGATCTGGATCACCGTGGCGCCGTGCATCATCGCCTGGGCGAGCTTGCCCAGGGCGATCTTGCCGTCCGGGATCACCACGAACGCGGTAATGCCCGCACGCGCCGCATACGCCGCGGCAGCGGCCGAGGTGTTGCCGGTGGAGGCGCAGACAATCGCCCGCGAGCCCTCCTCGATGGCCTTGGTCACGGCCATGGTCATCCCCCGGTCCTTGAACGACCCGGTCGGGTTCAGCCCCTCGAACTTGACGTAGATCTCGACCTCGCGCGTGAGATCGCGCGGGATGTTGTTCAGACGGATCAAGGGCGTGTTGCCCTCGCCCAGCGAGATGATGCGCGTGTCGTCGTGTACCGGCAGGCGGTCACGGTAGCGCTCGATCAGTCCGGTATAGCGATGTCCAAAGGCCATGGTGTTCTCTTCGTCGTTGCGAAAGGGATAGAGCGTCAACTAGCGCGCCAGTCCTTCCATGCGGATACGGGTAATCGGGGTCAACAGATGGTCCAGGGCCTCGATCGCGGCAATTGCCTCGTTCATCGCGCCCTCGCGAACCTTGTGCGTCAGCATGATGATCGTGGCCTCGCCGCGCTCCGGGTCCGGCTCGCGCTGCAGGATCGCCTCGATGCTGATGCCGTGCTCGCCCAGAATACGGGTAATGTCGGCCAGAACGCCGGGGCGGTCCTGGGTGCGCAGGCGCAGGTAGAAGGAGGTCTCCACCTCGGCAAGATCCAGCACCGGCTTGTCCGACAGGGCATCCGGCTGGAACGCCAGATGCGGCACGCGGTTCTCCGGATCGGTGGTCAGGGCGCGCACCACGTCGACCAGATCGGCCACCACTGCGGAGGCGGTCGCCTCGGCCCCGGCCCCGGCGCCGTAATAAAGCGTCGGGCCGACCGCATCCGCGTTCACCAGTACGGCGTTCATCACGCCGTCGACGTTCGCGATCAGCCGGCGCTCCGGGATCAACGTCGGATGCACCCGCAGCTCGTAGCCCTTCGGCGTCCGCCGGGCGATGCCCAGGTGCTTGATACGATAGCCCAGTTCCGCGGCGAAGCCGACATCCTCGCGGGTGATATCGCTGATCCCCTCCACCGCGACACGGTCGAACTGGAGCGGGATGCCGAAGGCGATCGAGGCCAGGATCGCCAGTTTGTGCGCGGCGTCGATCCCCTCCACGTCAAAGGTCGGATCGGCCTCGGCATAGCCCAATGCCTGGGCCTCGGCCAGCACGTCCTCGAAGTCACGACCCTTGTCGCGCATCTCGCTGAGGATGAAGTTTCCGGTACCGTTGATGATCCCGGCCAGCCACTCGATCTGGTTGCCGGCGAGACCCTCGCGGATCGCCTTGATAATCGGAATGCCACCGGCGACTGCCGCCTCGAAGGCCACCATCACGCCCTTCTCCTGGGCGCGCTCGAAGATCGCGTTGCCATGCAGCGCGATCAGGGCCTTGTTGGCGGTGACCACGTGCTTGCCCGCGTCAATCGCGGCCAGTACCAGGCTCAGGGCGAGATCCGTCCCGCCCATCAGTTCGACGACAACCTCGACCTCCGGGTCGTTGACGACCTCGGCCGGATCGGTGGTCAGGCGGATCTGCGAGCAATCGCATTCGCGCTCGCGCTGGATGTCGCGCGCGGCGGCCGCCACAACCTGAATGTCGCGACCCGCGCGGCGAGCGATCTCGGTGCCGTTGCGCGCGAGCACGTTGATCGTCCCGCAGCCGACAGTTCCCAGTCCCAGAATTCCGATCTTTACCGGCGTCATAGCCTTGCTGTCCTTGACGTCGGGCACCAGCGGCGCCCCGTGTTCATTGCGTTGAGGGTCTGCGGCGGTCGAACTAGCTGCCCGAACCCGGATTTTCCTCGGAGGCGTCGGCCAGGATCGAGTCCGCGCGGAACATCGCCTTGATCCCGCGCAGGGCCTGACGCGTACGCTGTTCGTTCTCGATCAGGCTGAAGCGCACGTGGTCGTCTCCGTAGTTGCCGAAACCCACCCCCGGCGAGACCGCCACCTTGGCGTCGCTCAGCATCTTCTTGGCGAACTCCAGCGAGCCCATCTCGCGGTAGGGCTCGGGGATCGGCGCCCAGACGAACATGGTCGCCTTCGGCTTCTCGACCTGCCAACCGAGCTTGTTCAGCCCCTCGCAGAGGACATCACGGCGCACCCGGTAGAGCTCGCGAATCTCCTCCACGCAGTCCTGCGGGCCCTCCAGTGCCGCAATCGCGGCGACCTGGATCGGCGTGAAGGTGCCATAGTCCAGATACGACTTGATCCGCGCCAGGGCCGCGACCAGGGTCGCGTTGCCGCACATGAAGCCCACGCGCCAGCCCGGCATGTTGTAGGTCTTGGACAGGGTGTAGAACTCCACCGCAATGTCCTTCGCCCCCGGCACCTCGAAGATCGAAGGCGCCTTGTAGCCGTCAAAACTGATCTCGGCATAGGCCAGGTCGTGCACGATCCAGATGCCATGTTCCTTGCAGATCGCCACGACCCGCTCGAAGAACTCCCGATCCACGCACTGGGTGGTCGGATTCGCCGGGAAGTTGAGGATCAGCATCTTCGGCTTCGGCCAGGAGTCCTGGATCGCCCGCTCCAGCTCGGCGAAGAAGTCGACATCCGGCGTCAACGGCACATGGCGCACGTCTGCCCCGGCAATCACACAACCATAGGGATGAATCGGATAGGCCGGATTCGGCACCAGCACCGCATCGCCCGGCCCCAGGGTCGCCAGCGCAAGGTGCGCCAGACCTTCCTTGGAACCGATGGTCACGATCGCCTCGGTCTCCGGGTCCAGATCGACATCGAACCGGGTCTTGTACCAGCGCGTGATCGCCCGGCGCAGCCGCGGGATGCCCTTGGATACGGAATAGCGGTGGGTATCGCCGCGCTGCGCCGCCTCGCACAGCTTGTCCACGATGTGCTGCGGCGTCGGCTGGTCCGGGTTGCCCATGCCGAAGTCGATGATGTCCTCGCCGCGGGCGCGGGCCTCGGCCTTCAACTGGTTCACGATGTTGAAGACGTAGGGCGGGAGGCGCTCGATACGGGGAAAGACGTCGGTCACGGATTCTGGGTCCTGGTTGGGGCCTTGGGGAACGCTTTGCAGGGCCAAAACGGCCCCTCCGGATGCCGCACCGGAAAGCGCGCCAAAGTATAACCCGGGCCCCCGGCTGTCAACGAATCGAGGCTTGGGCACTCCCCCAAGCGCGGATCGAATCTTGAGCCTGTCGCGGGCTCGGAGTAGCGTAAGGGGATGCTCTTTTCCGAAGTCACCAGCGAAGACTCCTACATCGTGACCGGCTACGAGTCGGGGCGCGTCGGAATCAACCAGATCGCGCACAGCCGCAGCCTGATCGTGCGCCCGCACGAACTGCGCACCGACTGGCCAGTCGACTCGGTCGAACAACTGGGCGTGGATCACCTGCAAGCAATACTGGACGCGCCGCCCGAGGTCCTGCTAATCGGCACCGGTACGGTCCAGCAATTCCCGGACCGCGCGGTCTGGCGTCATCTGCGCTCGCAGGGCCTGGGGGTGGAGATCATGGACACCGCGGCCGCCTGCCGCACGTACAACCTGATCATGGCCGAGGGCCGCGACGTCGCCGCTGCCCTGATCATTAACGGATAAGCGACCCGCCCCGGCGACCCTCTCAGGAACTCGGCAGGACCTCGTCGCCCTTCATTCCACGCGACTCCAGCAGCTTCCGCAGCCGCTTCAGCGCATCCATCTGAATCTGCCGCACCCGCTCCCGGGTCACACCGATCTCCGCCCCGACCTGCTCCAGGGTCGAGCGCTCGAAACCGTGCAGCCCGAACCGCCGCACCAGCACCTCGCGCTGCTTGTAGTCCAGTTCTTCCAGCCAGGCATCCACCAGATGATGAAGATCCTGATCCTCCAGCAAAGTGGAGGGCTCGGGCGCATTCACGTCGGCAAGGATATCGGCCAGCGAGCGATCGCCGTCCGGGCCCGACGGCAAATCCATCGAGGTGGAGGGTTCGGACATCGCGCGCAGCTTCTGGATCTCCGCCACCGGCCGGCCCAGGCGCTCCGCCAGCTCTTCCTCGGTGGGGTCGCGGCCCAGTTCCTGCGTCAGGTTGCGCGCAATCCGCGCGTGCATGCGCAACTCCTTGCTCACATGCACCGGAATGCGGATGGTCCGTCCCTGATTCATCAGGGCCCGTTCGATGGTCTGGCGGATCCACCAGGTGGCGTAGGTGGAAAAGCGAAAGCCACGCTCCGGGTCGAATTTTTCCACCGAGTGCATGAGGCCGAGATTGCCCTCCTCGATCAGGTCAAGCAGCGGCAGACCCCGGTTCAGGTAGCGACGGGCGATCTTGACCACCAATCGAAGATTGCACTCGATCATGCGCCGGCGGCCACTCTCATCTCCCTCGCGCGCCAGACGCGCGTACTTGCGCTCTTCCTCGGGGGTCAGCAGCGGGCGGTATTCGATATCGCGCAGGTAGATCTGGATCGCATCCAGTTCCGCGGGACGGGCGTCGCGCAGGGTTTTCGGCCGTACCGGAGCGCCTTCTTCCGGTTTCAAGCCGGCGGTGACGTCGGGTAGCACCGCCTCCGAGACGTCTTCCGGATCCTCGGATTCCTCGATCTTTTCGACCGGATGGGCCAGATCCTCGGGCACCTGGGTCGCCTCCTCCGGATCCGGCTCGTGGGTCAGGTTGTCGTTGTGCAGTTCCGGAGCGGCCGGTTGCCGGGTCTTGGCCATGTAGTGTCCTGCTCTCGATCGAGTCAGCGGTCCGGGAGGTATCGCGCCGGGTCTACCGGCGTCCCGTCCACCCGGATCTCGAAGTGCAACATCGGGCGCTCGGCCCCCGATGACCCCAGACGCGCGATGGTGTCGCCCGCCTGCACCTGGTCACCCTCGCTCACCAGCAATTCATCGTTGTGCCCGTAGGCACTGAGGAACCGCGCGTCGTGCTTGAGGATGATCAATCGACCATACCCCACCAGGCCGCCACCTGCATAGACCACTTCCCCGGCCCGCGTTGCCCGTACGTGATCCCCCCGTTCGCCGCCGATCGCAAGCCCTCGGCGCGTGCCGCTGCTGGAGAATCCGCGCAGCACCTCGCCCGCCGCCGGCCATTGCCAGCCACCCGGATCGGAGGGCGGCGGACTCGAAGTCGACGAGCTTGAGGTAGAGCCGGACGAGGTTCCGCCACCGCTGTCGCGGCCAGAGGCGCCCGAGGATGGTTGCCGCGTGCTCGGCGCTGAAGAGGCCTGTGGCGCGCTGGGCGGCGACGAGCGCGCCGCACCTCGCAGCCGCAGGCGCTGACCGGGATGGATGACATAAGGGGCACCGATGGCATTGCGTCGGGCCAGATCGCGCCATTCCAAGCCGTAGCGCTGGGCAATGCGATACAGCGTCTCGTTGCGCTGCACCACGTGGGTGTCCGGCATTGAGGCCCCGCTGGGCGCACGCGCCGCACAACCGGCCAGGACACTCGCAACCAGGACCAGCACCAACCCCGTCACCAATCCCTGAACCATGCGCCGGCGCATGTCAGTCCATTACCAGATAGATCGCCATGGCCACGGCCAGCAGGATAATGGCCGCCCAGCCCAGACGCTCCATATACGGTCGCAGATGGCGCTCCGCACGCGGCCCGGCCCAGGCCATGAACAACGCGACCAGGAAGAAACGCAGCCCGCGCCCCACCAGCGACGCGATCAAGAACGGCAACAGGGCCATCGAAAGCGCCCCGGCGGTCACGGTGAACAGCTTGTAGGGGATCGGTGAAAAGCCGGCGACCAGGACGACCCAGACTCCCCAGGTGTCAAACCAGGCCTCGGCCTGGCTTAACTCCTCGCCGTACCCGACCTGATGCAGCCAGGGCCCGATCCACTCGAACGCCAGCCACCCGATCAGGTACCCGAGCAAACCGCCAAGCGCGGAAAACAGGGTGGTCAGCGCGGCCAGCCGCCAGGCGGAACGCGGCTGCGCCGCCGCCATCGGCGCAAGCATCACGTCCGGAGGGATGGGAAAGAACGAAGACTCGGCAAACGAGAGCCCAGCCAGATAACGCGGCGCATGACGATGGCGGGACCAGGCCATCACCCGGTCGTAGAGCGGCTCGAAGAGCTTCATCGATGCCGTACCACCGCGACCAGTTCAGCCACAAATGCCTCGACCTGCACGGTCCGCCGTCATTGCTCGGCCCCCGGAAGCATCGGCACGAACATCACCGCATCCAGGATATCGCGCACATAGGCCTCTTCCGTCCGGGTATAGCGCACCAGCTGCTGACGCCCGTCCGGGCCTTCCACCGGCGCGACCAGGCGCCCGCCCAGCGCCAGCTGGGTCAGCAATGCCTCGGGAACCTCCTTCGGCGCGGCGGTCAGGATGATGCCGTCGAACGGCGCCTTGTCCGGCCAGCCGTCGGCCCCGTCACTGTGCCGAAGATTGACGTTGTTGATGCCCAGACGGCTCAACAGTTCACGGGCGTTCCGGCTGAGCGCCTGAATGCGTTCCACCGAGAACACCCGATCCACGATCTGCGCCAGGACCGCCGCCTGATAGCCGGAGCCGGTCCCGATCTCCAGGACCGTCCGGGGGCGCTCGCCCTCGAGCAGTGCCTCGGTCATGCGCGCGACGATAAAGGGCTGGGAGATGGTCTGGCGATGTCCGATCGGCAACGCCGTGTTCTCGTAGGCGCGATGGCTCAGCGCCTCCTCGACAAACAGGTGGCGGGGAATCGAACGGATCGCCTCCAGTACTCGCGGGTCGCGGATGCCCTGCCCCTCCAGCAACCGCACCAGTCGGTCACGGGCACGCTGCGAGGTCAGACCGGCGCCGGTGGCGTCAGGAACCATGTCCAGCCTCCGGGAGCGAGTCGTCCAGCCAGCGTCCCACCGTGTCGATGGCGTCAAAGCGCGTGAGGTCCACCTGGATCGGCGTCACCGAGACGTAGCCCTCGCGAACCGCGTGGAAGTCGGTACCCGGGCCGGCATCCTGTTCCGACCCGGCCGGCCCGACCCAGTAGATCGGACGCCCGCGGGGGTCCTCGTCCGCGATCATCGGCTCGGCCCGATGGCGATGCCCCAGGCGCGTGGCCTGCACACCACGGATCTCCGAGCGCGGCAGATCGGGGACATTCACATTCAGGATGGTGGCCGCCGGCAGTGGCACGCGGTTGATGCGGTCCAGCAATTCGACCACTACGCTTGCCGCGGCGTCGTAGTGCTGCAGATCCGGACCCACCAGCGACACCGCAATCGACGGGAGCCCCAGAAAGCGTCCTTCCATCGCAGCTGCCACCGTGCCGGAATACAGCACGTCGTCGCCCATGTTCGCACCGGCATTGATCCCGGAGATGACCACATCCGGCTCCTGCTGCAACAACCCCGTGATCGCCAGGTGCACGCAGTCCGTCGGGGTCCCGTCGACCTGTACATCACCGCTCTGGAGGTGACGCGCCCGCAGCGGCCGCACCAGCGTCAGGCTGTTGCTGGCACCGCTGCGATCCCGGTCCGGGGCCACCACGTGCACCTCGGCAATCCGCCGCAGATGCGTCGCCAGGCACTGGATGCCCGGGGCGTGAATTCCATCGTCGTTGCTAACCAGAATGCGCATGCAGGAACAGGGCCGTTGGGAGGGCGTTCAATATACTGGAAACCGTCCAGGGAGACGCTCTCGAATCGACTCGATCGCGCCCGCCCCCCGAAAAGTGCGAGTATCCTGCCATGAACTCCGGGGATGATCCCAACGATTTCGACGAATTCCTGCAGGCTGTTGGCAACGTGCGACGGCTGCACAGTGATCAGGCCGATGTCCGTCCCCCGCCTCCCGCAGCCCGGGCACGCCAGCGAGAGGCCGACGAGGCGCGCGCCCATGCCGACTGGCTGAGCGATCCGCTTAACGCCGCCGATCTGCAACCGGGCGATGAACTCCGCTTTGCCCGCCCCGGCATCAGCCCCCGTGTATTCCGCAAGCTGCGGGGCGGACACTACCGCGTACAGGACGAGATCGACCTGCACGGCCTGTTCGCCGACGAGGCGCGCCGCGCCATTGGCCTGTTCCTTGACGATGCCCGCCGGGGCGGCGCGCTGTGCGTACGCATCGTGCACGGCAAGGGCCTGCGCTCACGCCACAAGGGCCCGGTACTCAAAGGGCTGACCGACCACTGGCTGCGCCAGCGCGACGATGTCCTTGCGTTCTGCTCCGCGCGGCCGACCGACGGCGGCACCGGTGCCGTCTATGTCCTCCTCAAGCGGTCCCGGAGCCCGGATCCCGGCCGCTGAAACCCGCATCCAGAGACCATCTTCCACGCGACAAACGGCGCCCTCACATACGCCTTTCGATATATTCGCATTTTGCGATGTGGATGCTTAGACTGGATTCAGACCCGCAAGGCGGCCCCGGAATCCTGACCCGGATTCATCTATCATTTGGTGAACACCGACCTTGCACTTTATCCACGATCGGTCCATGCTTTGTACAGGTCTTGTACAGACACAGGACGCAACGGACTCTGCACTACGAGGTATTTGCCATGAAGAACTGGAAGCTCGCCCCCCTGGCCCTCGGCCTGATCGCCTTCTCTGCCGCCAGCGGCCAAGCGGGCGCAGACAGCATGCCGCAGCTCTCTCAGGACGACCTGCAAGAGCGCATCGCTGCCAATCGTGACGCCATTCAGAAGTTTGCCAGCACCCTCCAGGGCGAACTGATGTCCGCCATGCAGTCCGGCGGCCCCACCGAGGCGATCCAGGTCTGCAACGAGCGCGCCCCTGCAATTGCGCGTGACATCTCGGCGGAAACCGGCATCGAGATCGGGAGAACCAGCCTGAAGCTGCGCAACCAGGACAACGCCCCCGACCGCTGGGAACGCCTGACCCTGCAGGGTTTCGAGGCCCAGCATACGGCTGGCACTCCAGCCACGGATCTTCCGCCGCGCTTTGGCGTGGTCGAATCCGATGATGGTGACCCGAAATTCCGCTTCATGGCGGCCATCCCGACCGGCGGCGCCTGCCTGACCTGCCACGGCTCCGACGTCAGTGGCGACGTCAAGCACGCGCTGGAACGTCTCTACCCCGACGATCAGGCGACCGGCTTCCGTGAGGGAGACGTGCGCGGTGCCTTCACCGTGACCCAGGAAATGTAGGCATTCCGGGACCATCGGGCCCGAGTCCCGGGCCCATCGGAAGAGGCCGCCTCCGGGCGGCCTTTTTTGTGGCCGGGACGATCCCGGAGCACCCACCACAGGCACCATTCTTGAGCACAACCGCACCGGAACGTGCTATTTTCGTGCCATGGAAGCCGAGAAGGGCGCCCAAAAAACGCCCCTCCGCGCGCACGACCCGCAGACCCGACCGAAACGCCATATATGACGCGAACCATAGATGCCGAACTGCTTGCCCTCGCCGTGGATGCCTCCAATGACGGCATCGTGATCGCCGAGCGCGAGGGCGACGACAACATCCTGATCTACGTGAATCGTGCCTTCGAGGAACTGACCGGCTATCGCTCCGAGGAGATCCTCTACCGCGACTGCCGCTTCCTGCAGGGGGAGGATACCGACCAGGGGGTGCGCCAGGAGATTCGTGCGGCCATCGACGAAAACCGGCCCTGCCGTGTGACCCTGCGCAACTACCGCAAGGACGGCAGCCTGTTCTGGAACGAGCTGTCGCTGACCCCGGTGTTCAACGACGAAGACCGACTCACCTACTACATCGGTATCCAGAAAGACATCACCGACCGCGTGGAAGCCGAGCAGCGCGCCGAACGCGCCGAACGCAAGCTCAAGAACTCCGCCTGACGCCGACTCAGGCGCGATCCGCCGCCCGCGGGACGCAGATCGCCTCAAGCACACCGGTCGCATACTCCCCGGCCCCCAGCTCCAGCGTCAGCCACAGGTCATGCCCCTCCCAGCGCCACTCCACGGCGCCTGGCACCATGCGCAGCGCGCGCCGCGCCGCCTTCACGTCCGCCTTGGCCAGTCCTTCCGCCAACGCCGGCTCGCCAGCGGCCATCGCTGTCTCCAGTGCCTCAACCTCGCCTTCCGTCTGCATCGCACCCTTGCCCCACAGCGGCCCCGTCGGATGAAGATCCAGCCGGGCAGCGCGCGCCTCCAGCTCGGCATCCACCTCCGCCACCGGAAACACGCTGCCCGAGCCTTCGAGATTGGCCACGTCGCCCGGCAGCAACCGGTCCCAGTCGCCGCGGCGGACCCGCTCGGCCAGTACCGCGTTGAAGATCGCGGAACGGGCGGCGGACAAGAGCAGACTGCGCTGGTTGCGGCTGCGCGGCGCGCGACCGCCCCCCAGCCAGGCGCACGCCTTGGCCAGGTTGTCGCGGCCAAAGCGTTGCGCCCCGAAGTAGTTGGGAATCCCCCCGCTACGGATCGCCTCGAGGATCTGTTCCGCGGCCGCGCGATCGCCCTGCACATCACCCAGACGGATCTCGAAGCGATTGCCCGCCAGGTGCCCAGTACGCAACTTGCGCGCATGGCGGGCGATCTGCAGCACCCGCATCCGGCCCGCCGCCTCCCCGCCTTCCTGGGCGGCATTCCAGGCCTCGGCCCGGGCCGTCCAATCCGGCTCGGACTCCGGCGGGCATTGCACGCTGAACCACTGGCGCGTCACCGCCTGGCGGTCCTTGCGCCCGGCGTAGCTGACCTTGCCCCGGCCTGCACCCGACTCGCGCGCCAACCAGACCGCCACGTCCTCGCTGTTCAGCAGGCGCTTCTCGATCTCCAGCCAGACATGTTCCCCCTCACCTTCGGGCGTCGTTGCCGGCAATTCCTCAACCCGGAAATCTTCCGGGCATGCCTTGATCATCGCGGTCAGGGGCGGGTGCCAGGGGTAGGGTGTCGCGTTCATCTCGGGCTCCTGACTCATCGGGGGGATGCCGGCCGGGCAACATCGTCACGCACATAGACCGGCTGCGCGTCTTCAGGCGCCACCGCCTCGCCACGCTCCCAGGCATCCACTGCCAGCAGCGCAACCTCTTGCGCATCGGGCAACGCGTCGGCGTCCACCGCCTCGCTCGCCAGCCCCTGCGCGGCGGCCAGATCGGGGAAGGTGGCGAAGGCCGACCCCAGCCCATAGCGCTCGCCCACCGGCCAGGCCACGACCAGGCTCTCCGGTGCGGCCACCTGCTCCGGCCCAAGGCCCACGCGCTCGCCCTGAACCGGACAAAGGCTCCAGTACACCTCCCCCATGCGAGCATCCAGCGCCGCAAGCACGGCCGCCGGCCGGCGATCATCGCGCAGCGCCTGTTGGGCCAGCGCCTGCAACGTGGAGACCGGAACCACCGGACGGTCCAGGGCGAAGGCAATCCCTTGCGCCACGCCCAGCCCCAGGCGTACACCGGTAAACGCCCCCGGCCCCCGTCCGACGGCCACGCCATCCAGACTGCTGCGCGGCACGTCCGCCTCGCGCAGCAATTGCTCGATCTGCCCCAGGATCAGCTCGCCATGCCGGCGCGCCGCGCGCTCGCGCACACAATGGATCTCGCCATCAAGATAAAGGGCTGCCGAACACTGTTCGGAAGCGGTCTCCAGTGCGATCAAGCGCATGTGTTGCGTCCCCGGGCCTGTGCGAGAAAACGCAGCGCGGCGGCCGGCTCCCGCGTACGGTGAAACGCCGGCAGGCTGGCCAGAAAGCGCCGGCCGTAGGATTTTCCGGTTAGCCGCGGATCGCACAAGGCGAGGATGCCCGCATCGTCGGCGTCCCGAATCAGCCGCCCCGCGCCCTGTTTCAGCGCCAGCACGGCCTGCGGCAGGGTGAATTCCATGAACGGGGAACGCCCCTCCGCTTCCAGCGCGGACGCGCGGGCCTGCAGCACCGGGTCATTCGGCGCGGCAAACGGCAAACGATCAATGATCACCACCGACAGTGCCTCGCCGCGGATGTCGACGCCTTCCCAGAAACTGTGCGCCCCCAGCAGCCACGCATTGCCCGATTCGCGGAAACGCGCCAGCAGGTCGCCTCGCGGCTGCTCGCCCTGCACCAGCAGTTCGCGATCAGCCGGCAACTCTGCACGCAGGATCGCCGCCGCTTCCTGCAATGCGCGATGGCTGGTAAACAGGAAGAATCCGCCGCCCGGGTTGTCACGCAGCAGCGGCCAGGCCCAGGCGATGCAGGCGCGGGTATAGCCCGGGTCGTTCGGATTGGGCAGCGGGGGCTGTGGGTGGACCAGGCAGGCCTGATTGGGGAAATCGAACGGGCTGTCCAGGCGTTCGCTTGCGACATCGGCCGGCAGGCCGAGTCGGCGCGCCGCATGGCCGAAGTCCTCGCCCACCGCCAGGGTGGCCGAGGTAAAGATCCACGCCGCCGGCCGCGCGGCGCGCCGCTGTGCCAGCGGCCGTGCCGCATCCAGCGGCGTCCGGTGCAGGATCAGGCTCTGACTGAAACGCTCCGCCCAGGCCACCGTGTCCGGGGTCTCCTCGCGCCAGTCGCGCAGGCGTTCCAGCAACAGGGCGCTGCGCCCGCGCAGCTGCTCCAGGCCTGGTGCCCGTGCGGCCGCGGCCTCCAGCGCGTCGCCGACAAAACCGAGATTCGTGTCGAGCCGATCCAGCAACGGATCGAGCTCGCCGCCGGGACTGACCGTATCCCAGCTGGAGCGGCCCTCCCAGGTGCGCGAGGCATCCAGCAGTTCGGCCACACTCGCCTCCAGCTCCGCGATGCGCTGGCGGATATCCAGCATCTCCGGGGCATGCTGTTCCTGCTCGCGCCGGGTGTCCCGTGCCAGTTCGCGCAACGCGCGCGTGCCGACCGCAATGCCAAAAAACGACCCGGCGATATCCGGCAGCTGATGAGCCTCGTCGACAATCACCGCGTCGACCTCCGGCAGGAGTTCGCCGAAGCCCTCTTCTTTCAGGGCCATATCCGCGAGCAGCAGGTGATGATTGACCACCACCACGTCGGCCTCCTGTGCGCGCTTGCGGGCCTGCACCACGAAGCAGTCGTTGTAGCTCGGGCATTCCCCTCCCAGGCAGTTGTCCACGGTCGAGGTGACCTGCGGCCACAACCTGGAGTCCTCCGCGAGGATCCCGGCCTGCCCCAGGTCGCCGGTAGGGCTTGTACGCGCAAACCGCTGCAGGGCCTCGATGACCGGCAACTGCTCGCGGCGCACGGGGCTGCCGGTCGCACCCCCGGCCTCGGCCGCGGCCAGTTCCAGGCGGTAGTGGCACAGATAGTTGGCGCGGCCCTTCAGCAGCGCAGCCCGCGGGCGGTATCCCAGGGCCTCGCAGACCACCGGCAGGTCGCGATCGAAGAGCTGGTCCTGGAGGGTCTTGGTTCCGGTGGAGATCAGGGCACGCCGGCGCGACTGCAGGATCGGCACGAGATATGCGAAGGTCTTGCCGACGCCGGTCGCCGCCTCGACCAACAGGGCGGTGGGCGCAGTCGCCAGCGCCTCTTCCACCGCCACGGCCATGCGTTGCTGCGGCTCGCGCGGACGGAAGCCTGCGACCGCGGTGGCCAGATCCCCGCCCGGGCTCAGGGCCCGTACCGCCGCCGACTCCACCGTTACCGCGTTCGACGAGTCAGACAATGTCGGCTTCCAGGCGGCGGATCGCTTCGCGGGCCTCGTCGGCCCCGGCCGCGTCGCCCTGCGCCTCGCGGGCCTTCAGGATCAGTCGCCAATTCTGCAGGGCCAGGTCGCGGTCTCCACCGCCCACCATCTGCAACGAACGACCGGCCAGCCGCTCGGCCTGCTGATAGCGCCCCTGTTCCATACGCAGCGCGGCCATCTGGTGCCACAGCCCGGCATCCCGCGGCGCGATCCGCAAGGCGCGTTCCAGACGCTGCTCCGCTCGCGCGGTGTCCCCGGCCTGGCGCGCGGACTCGGCCTGCTGGGCCAGGTTCAGGGCCGCGGCGGGTGTCGCCGCGCGTTCCGGCTCACGGGGTTCGGCCCGATCTTGGCTGGGCGCTGCATCCTCCCCGGTGACATCCCCGTCGTCGGGCACCGGGGCACTCGCATCCCGGGGCGCCGGCGTCGCACAAGCGGCAAGCAGCGCGGCCAGCGCAACAGCACCCAGCCACTGCGCCGGGCGCCACGCCGAACCGGCGGGCAGCGCGACGCGAAACGGGGATCGTGCGGTACACAACATCTTCACCGGAATAGCCTCTCGAACCAGCCTTGCGGGCTGGAATCACTGCGCAGATCACACTCGGCGCGTGTCTCGGGGCTCGAATTCTGCCAGAACGGCAGCCTCTTCACCGACTCGCAGGCGTGGTCATCGCTTTCCACACGCAACCCGGAGGCAAGATCGACCCCCTGATAGTCGATGCCGGGGTGGCCCTCCAGGCGCAGGGATTGCACCCCGATCCCCGCCATGATCTCCGCCCACACCGGCGCCGCGGACACCCCACCGGTCAGACCGGTGGGACGGTTATCGTCCATACCCAGCCAGACCACGGCCACATGGCGATCATCAAATCCCGCAAACCAGCTATCGCGAAAGTTGTTGGTGGTCCCGGTCTTCCCGGCCACGACCTCACCGTTCAGGCGCGCATTGATCCGGCTCCCAGTACCTTCCCGGGTCACGTCATGCAGCGCGTGGGTCAACAAACGCACCGCACCATCCGACACCGCGCCCTGCAGGGACAGCCCGTAGTGCGAGAGCATCTCGTCGTCCTGATCCAGCACGTCGCGGATCACCCGGGTTTCGGTCGCATAGCCACCGTTCGCCAGGGCCTGATAGAGCCCGGCCACCTCCAGTGGCGAAAGCTCGATCGCACCCAGCGCCAGCGACGGCAGCGGGGCCGGCGTGCGCTGCAGACCCAGCGTCTGCAGCAAGCTGACCACTTGCGAGATCCCGATATCCTCGGCCAGACGCACCGTAGCGATGTTGTACGACTGCACCAGGGCCTCCCACGCGGTCACCGGCCCCCGGTGTTCGCGGTCGAAGTTGCGTGGCGTCCAGGGCTCGCCATGCGGCAGCTGCAGGGTCAGCGGGCTGTCGTCGAGGAGCGTCGCCAGGGTGTATCGGTTCGGGTTGGTCAGAGCCGCGAGGTACACGAACGGCTTGATCACCGAACCGACCTGCCGCTGGGCCTCCACCGCCCGGTTATAGCCGGGATAACGCGGGTTGCGATCCCCGACCACCGCCAGCACCTCGCCGGCCTGCGGGTCGGTCACGACGGCCGCGGCCTGCAAATCCTCGAGGTCGGTCCCGCCCCCGCGACGCCGGACCAGGTCGTCCACGCCGCGTACCAGCCGTTCCTCGAGGCGCATCTGGACGACCGGGTCCATGGTCGTGAAGATCCGCAGGCCCTCGCTGCGCAGGTCCTCGTCCGCGTAATCCGTACGCAGCTCCCGGCGCACCAGATCCAGGAACGCCGGAAAGCGACTGCGCCCTTCCGGCATAACCGGGGAAACATCCAGCGCCGTCGCCAGCGCCCGATCCACCCGGTCGCGTTCGGCCAGTCCCGTCTCGGCCATCGCCTCCAGCACCCGGTCCCGGCGCTGCGTGGCACGCTGCGGATAACGTCGGGGGTCGTAGTAACTGGCCCCGCGCGCCAGCCCCACGAGCAGCGCCAGCTGGTCCAGCCGCAACTCGTTCAACGGGCGCTGATAGTAGAACTGCGCAGCCTGACCGAAGCCGTGGATCGCCCGTTCACCGGTCTGCCCCAGAAACACCTCGTTCAGGTAGGCCTCGAGGATTTCCCGCTTGTCATAGCGGTGCTCCAGCAACAGGGCCATCACCGCTTCGTTCAGCTTGCGCGTCAGCGTCTGGTCACGGGTCAGGTAGAAATTCTTCACCAGCTGCTGGGTCAGGGTGCTGCCACCCTGCACCGTGCGTCCGGCCCGCAGGTTCGCGACCGCGGCCCGCCCGATGCCGACCGGGTCCACCCCCCGATGGGACATGAAGCGGCGGTCCTCGATCGCCAGCAAGGCCCCGATCAGCTCGCGCGGCACCTCGTCGATATCGACCAGGATGCGATCCTCGCCATGGGTCGGGTAGATGCTGCCAATCAGCAGCGGCTCCACGCGCATCAGGTCCACATTGCGCCCACTGGACTGTTCGGCGACCGACTCCACGCGGCCCTCGGACAGGCGCACCCGCACCGAATGCGCCGGCTCCCGACCGTCCCCAAAGGTAAACGGCCGGGTGGTCAGGCGCGCGCTACTGCCTTCGATGCGGAACTCGCCCGGCCCGCCGCCATCCGGCGTCTCGCGATAGTTCAAAGTGCGCAGCTCGGTCTCCAGCGCATCCGCGGTCAACGGCCGACCCGCATAGAGCTCCAGGGGCCGCGCATACACCCGCGCCGGCAACGCCCAACGCTGCCCCTCGAACCGCTCACGAATCTCGCGGTCAAGTTGATGCACATAGATGCCACCCACCGTAAGCCCGGCGAGCAGCAGCCCCGCCAGGGTCCAGCTGCCCGCACCGAACAGGCGCCGGAGTCGGCCCCTTCGGGGCGCGCTTCGCTTGCGGGAACGTGTAGTGGCTTTTCGCGGCATGGCGTGTGATGGGCGAGGTGACCGAAACGGCAGCAATGGTAACCTGATGGGTAAGCGAAAACGGGTGCATAGCCAGCGATTCCGGGAAAAAGATGCGGATCCGGATGCCCCACACCCCACGTCCTACTGCGGAGCCCCGATGACCGAACTGGAACAGCACCATAACCGCCTGCGCCAACTGGTCGAGAGCGGTGGATTTCCCGCCCCGGTGCCGGATGCGAACTCCGTGCGCACCATCGAGACCCACATCTCCACGGTCATCCTCGCGGGTGAGGACGCCTACAAGTTCAAGAAACCGCTGAACCTCGGTTTCCTCGACTTCTCCACCCTCGAGGCCCGCCAGCACTACTGCGAGACCGAGCTGGAGGTCAATCGCCGTCTGGCACCCCAGATCTACCTGGAGGTTGCCACCCTCAATGGCGACGATGCCCACCCCGTGATCAACGGCGAGGGGCCCATCCTCGACTACGCCGTGCATATGCGCCGGTTCGACCGCAAACGGCAGCTGGACCACCTTCTGGACAAGGGCCAACTGCCCGCCGCCGCCATGGATGCCCTGGGGCACTACATCGCCGCCTTCCACGAACGCACCGAACGCACCGATGCGCAGTCCGAGTACGGCACCGCAGAGGCCGCCACCCAACCGATGCTGGACAACTTTCCGGCCCTGAAGGAGACCGTTCGTGGTGCGTCGGACCGGGCACGCCTGGAACGGCTGGAACAGTGGACGCGATCGGAAATCAATCGATTGAAGGCTACACTTGAAGCTCGGCATGACGAGGGTTTCGTGCGCCATGGCCATGGCGACCTGCACCTGGGCAACCTGGTTTATGTCGATGACGAGAACGGCGAGGAAGTGCCGGTCGCCTTTGACGCGATCGAGTTTGACCCCGCCCTGCGCTGGATCGACGTGATCTCCGAGATCGCCTTTACCACCATGGATCTTCTGGCCCGTCAGTCGCGCGCCCACGCCTGGCGGCTACTCAATGCCTACCTGGACGGGCGCGAAGACTTCGACGGTCTCGCGCTCCTGCCGCTGTACCAGGTCTACCGCGCACTCATCCGGGCCAAGGTCCAGGGCATTCACGGGGCCGAGGCGCAGCTCCCTTCCGACGAACAGGCGGCCCACCAGGCGGAGATGGGCCGCTATCTAGCCCTCGCCGAGCGCCTGACCGAACCTGGATCCCCCCGCCTGATCCTGATGCATGGCGTCTCCGGCAGCGGCAAGACCGTGATCAGCACTCAGATCATCGAAGCCCTGGGCGCCGTGCGCCTGCGCTCGGATATCGAACGCAAACGCCTGTCCGACGCCGTCTCCTACAGTGCCGACGCCCGGGCCCAGATCTACGGCCATCTGCGCGAACGCGCCCAACGCCTGCTAGCGCTCGGCCTGACCGTGGTGGTCGACGCCACCTTCCTGACCCAGGACCAGCGCGCCCCGTTCCAGCGTCTGGCACTGGAACAGGCGGCCGGCTTTGCGGTGGTTGCCTGTCGCGCCCGGGACGAAGTACTGCGCGAACGACTCGAGGCCCGCACCCGTGCGGGCCGTGATGCCTCGGATGCCGGCGTCGAGGTGATGGAACAGCAACAGCCGCAGCAGGAATGGCCCGGCCCCGAGGAGGGCCTCATCGAGGTGGCCCCGGAGGCACCGCTGGATCCGGACGCGCTCGCCCGCCAATTGCTGCAACCCGTCGCAACCTGAGCGACCGCGTACAATCAGCGATAGACAGACCCCGGATACTCCGTCAACTTCGAGACACAGGAACTGGCGCGCTCGCCCTCGAGCCCGGAACCCGACCAGGAAACCGCAGGAGCCCCAATGCATCATCACCGCCCCGGTCCGCTCGACCGA
The DNA here is from genome assembly GCF_000377825.1 of Thioalkalivibrio sp. AKL9. Lineage (NCBI taxonomy): Bacteria > Pseudomonadati > Pseudomonadota > Gammaproteobacteria > Chromatiales > Ectothiorhodospiraceae > Thioalkalivibrio > Thioalkalivibrio sp. AKL9. The sequence continues at coordinate 276,638 of NZ_KB905104.1, forward strand.
ATCCGCCGCACCCTCACGCCCATTGCTGTCGGCGGATTGCTGGCCATCGGCTCCACCGCCCAGGCCGATGCCCTGCTGCACTACGTCGACGACGAAGGACTTGAGAGCCAGATCCTGGTGCGCGGCGACATCGTGCGCATGGAGCTCAACGAGTCCATCAGCGGCACCTCCGGCTACATGCTCTTCGACGCCAGAACCGATCAGCTGACGGTCGTGGACGACACGGAACAGACCTACACCCCGCTGACTCGCGAGGTGATGGACCAGCAGATGCGCGCCATGACCGACATGGTCAGCGACCTGCGCCGGCAAATGGAGCAGCTCCCACCCGAGGTGCGCCAGCAGCTCGAGGAGCAGCTGGGCATCGGGGCGGAAGGTTTCGATGCCGAGATCGACACCCGCGCCACCGGCGAACAACGCGAAATCGGGGACTTCGTCTGCGACGATTACGAGGTGCTGATCGACGGACAGGTGCAAAGCACGGTCTGCGTAACGGAGCCGGATACCCTGGGCCTGGGCAGCGCGGATTTCGCGACCCTGGGCGCCCTGATGGATCGCCTGTACGAGCTGTCCCTGAACGCCCTTGAGGCCGGCGGGCCGATGGCCTCGCAGATGGGCGCCTCCTTGCTGCCGCGCGTCGACGGCATCCCGCTGCAGGTCAGTGAAAAGGGCGGCGTGACCACGCGGCTTGCCGGCATCTCCACCGACGACCTCAGCGCCGCACTCTTCAGCGTCCCCGACAGCTATGCCGAACGCGATCTTTTCTGACACTTGGCGCCGACGGCTGCCGCTTGCCCTGGCCCCGGGCTTCTGCTGCTTGCGGCCTGCAGTGCGGGCCCCGAACCGCGCGGAGGGGATACCGCGCCCGTTGCCACACCCGAAGGCCTTGCGGACGGCCCAATGAGCCCCACGCCCGAGGCTGGCCTGGAACGCTCCGAGGTCGTGCTGACCGCCCTCGGTCACCTCGACACCCCGTACCAGTACGGCGGCACGGATGCCACCGGGCTGGACTGCTCGGCCCTCGTCCAGCGGGCCTACCGCGAGGCCGGGCGCGCCGTCCCGCGCACGACACGCGACCAGGCCCGCGCCGCGACCCGACGCGAGGGACCGCCCACCCCGGGTGACGTGGTGTTCTTCGCCATTAACGGGAATCAAATCGACCACGTAGGGGTCTACGTGGGAGACGGCCGCTTCGTGCATGCGCCCAGCGCACGGGGTCAGGTTCGCATCGAGCATCTGGACAACCCGTACTGGGCACCCCGAACCCGCTTTGCCGGTCATTTCTTCAACTGACCGCGATCAGAGCCCGCCCGTCGTCGCCGGATCCACCGCTGACGGCGCGCATACAACCCCATCCTGGCCAGGCCTGGAATCACAATAGAGGAAGGAACCATGAAAACACTCACCGGTATTTCGCGCACCCTGCGCCACTCCGCCCTGGCGATCGGCCTGGGCCTCGGTCTCGCCGTTGGCGGCAGCGCCAGCGCCTATGAGACGTTCATGGAGACCGACGAACGCGTCATCTTCACGACCGAAGGCGAATACGACTTCTACTTCGAGATGGTCGAAGAGGCCATCGCCGCTGAAGGCCTGGTCATCAACAACGTCGGCTACATCGCCAACATGCTGGACCGCACCGGTGGACAGGAAAGCGGCGAAGGCATCTACCTCAACGGGCAATCGGTCGACTTCTGCAGCGCCACCTACTCGCGCGCGACCATGGAGGCCGATCCGCACAACATGCTCTTCTGCCCCTACATCATCACGGTCTACGAGCTCTCCGAGGAACCGGGCACAATCTACATGGGCTACACGCCGGTTCCCGAGGTCGGCGACAAGGACTCGAAGGAAAGCCTGCGCGCCGTCAACGAACTGGTCGAGCGCATCATCAAGGAAGCCCTCGCCTTCTGATCCCAGGGACCATTGTCGCAACGAAAAATGCCCGGCAGCCTTGCGGCCCCGGGCATTTTTATGTCCCCTGTCCTACATATGGCTAGGACAGGGTGATTCGGACAGGCGTGAACCGGGTCAGGGCGTCTGATCCTCTTCCGCCCCTTCCTTCTTCACCGGCAGCAGGACCTGACGGTCGACACCCAGCATCAACGCCGCGGTCGCCGCGATGAAGATGGACGAGTACGTCCCCACGACCACCCCGATGATCAGCGCAATCGAGAAGTTCTGCAGGGCCGCCCCACCCAGGAAGGCGAGCGAGAGCAACACCAGCAGGGTGGTCATGCTGGTCACGATGGTCCGCGCCAGGGTCTTGTTCACCGCATTGTTCATCACCTGTTCCGTGCTCTGCTTGCGCAGCACACGGAAGTTCTCGCGTATTCGGTCGTACACCACGATGGTGTCATTCAGCGAGTAGCCAATCACCGCCAGCACGGCGGCGAGCACCCCCAGGTCGAACTCCATCTGCAGCAGCGAGAAGATCCCCAGCGTGATCAGCACGTCGTGCACCAGCGCCAGCACCGATCCAATGGAGAAGCGCCACTCGAAACGCACTGCCACATAGATCAGGATGCCGGCCAGCGCATAGATCATCGCCAGACCGCCCTGCTCGCGAAGCTCCTCGCCGACGGCCGGACCGACGAACTCCACCCGACGAAGATCCGGATCGTCCGGCCCGCCATCCCGAAGAGCATTCAACACCCGGTTGGACAACATCGCCGGGTTGTCGTCGTCTTCGCTTGGCGGCAGGCGAATCAGGACATCGCGCGAGGTGCCGAAGGTCTGCACCTGCGCCCCCTCATAGCCGCCCGCCGACAGGGTCTCGCGGATCGTATCCAGCTCCACCGCTTCGGGGTAGCCCACTTCCACCAGGGTCCCCCCGGTGAAGTCGATCCCGAAGTTCAGCCCGCGGGTGGCCAGCAGCGCCACCGAGATAATGATCAGGACCAGCGAGATCGCGATCGTGATCTTGCGCTTGCCGAGGAAATCGATGTTCGATTCAGCGAAATTCAGATGCGGAAGCATAGTTTTCTCCGCGCTCAGATGGCCAGGCGCGTCAGCCGACGCTGGCGCCCATAGGTCAGATTGACGATTGCGCGGGTCACGATGATCGCGGTGAACATCGACGCGATGATCCCGATCGACAACGTGATGGCAAAGCCCTTGATCGGCCCGGTACCGAACAGGAACAGCACCAGCGCCGCGATCAGCGTGGTCACGTTGGCGTCCGCGATGGTGGTGAACGCTCGGTCATAGCCCGACGAAATCGCCGCCTGGGGTGACAGTCCGTTGCGGATCTCCTCGCGTATGCGCTCAAAGATCAGCACGTTGGCGTCCACTGCCATGCCGACGGTCAGCACGATCCCCGCAATCCCCGGCAGGGTCAGGGTCGCCTGCAGCATCGACAAAACCGAGACGATGAAGATCAGGTTCAGTGCCAGCGCCACGTTCGCGATCAGTCCAAAGGCGCGGTAGTAGAGGATCATGAAGATCATCACGAGGATGAATCCGATCACCACCGACTGCATGCCGCGATCGATGTTCTCCTGGCCCAGGCTTGGACCCACCGTGCGTTCCTCGACAATCGACATCGGCGCGGCCAGCGCACCGGCACGCAGCAGCAGCGCGAGGTTGCGCGCCTCACGCGTGGTATCCAGACCCGAGATCTGGAAGCGTCGGCCCAGCGGCTCGTTGATGCGCGCAACGTTGATGACCTCTTCGCTGCGCGAGGTACGCATGACCTGCTCGCCGTCTTCCTCCACCGTCTCGGTGGTGGTCTCGATGAACACCGACGCCATCAGGCGGCCCACGTTATCCGAGGTCACCCGAGAGAAGATGCGCGCCCCCTGGCCATCGAGATTGATGAACACGGCCGGGCCGCCACTATCCTGGGCAATCCCGGAAGAGGCGTCGGTAATGTAGTCACCGGTGAGCATCACCTGGCGCTGCAGCAGCACCGGGGTCCCGTCACGCTCGCGGTACAGACGCGTCCCGGACGGTGCGCGGCCAGATTCAGCGGCCTCCATCGGGTCACCGGCCTCGGAGACCAGGCGGAACTCCAGCGTGGCGGTCGCGCCGAGCACTTCCTTGGCCCGCGCAGTGTCCTGCACGCCGGGGAGCTGAACCACGATCCGGTGCTCGCCCTGCTGGGCAATGATCGGCTCGGCCACACCCAGCTCATCCACGCGCGAGCGCAGGGTAGAGATGTTTTGCTGCAGGGCCTGACGGCGCAGCTCGGTCAGGTGGTCATCGCTCAGGGTGCCCACCATGCGGGTGGTGTCGCCGCTACCGCGGATCTCCCATTCCAGCTCGCCGCGATATTCGCGGGTCAGCCAGCTCTCGGCTGCCGCGAGGTTTTCCTCGTCCGCGAACATTACGGTCAGGTCACTGGAACTGCGCTCGATCGTGTCGAACGTCAGACGCTCGTCGCGCATCCTGCCGCGCAGCTCGTTGGAGTAGCGTTCCATCGCCGTTCCGATCACGGCATCCAGATCCACCTCCATCAGGAAGTGCACCCCGCCGCGCAGGTCCAGACCCAGTGCCATCGGCTGCCCGTTGATCGCGCGCAGCCAGTTCGGCGTCGCCGGGGCCAGATTCAGGGCGACGGTGTGGTTGTCATCCAGGGCATTGCGCAGGATCTCCGCGGCGAGCGACTGCTCGTCGCTGGTCTCGAAGCGCAGGAGTAGCTGCCCGTCGTCCTGCTCCTCCACCTGTTTCGGCGTCACGCCCTGGGCACCCAGGATGGTGCCCATCAGGTCACGGATGTTCCCGTCGATCTCGCCGGTGACCGGATTGCCGATCTGCACCGACGGGTCTTCCGGGAACAGGTTGGGCGCGGCATACAGCCCCGCGCCCAGAACGACCACGACGATCAGGGCGTACAGCCACGCCGGATAGGAATTGCGCATATCAAAAACCCTGGAGGGCGTTTAGAGATCTTTCAGCGTGCCCTTGGGCATCACGGAGGCGACCGACTGCTTCTGTACCGCCACGTTCACGCCGTCGGCAATGTCGACCTTGATGAAGTCGTCGCTGACTTCGGTAATCTTGCCGGCCACACCGCCGTTGGTGACGATCTCGTCGCCCTTGGACAGGGCCTCGACCATGGAGCGGTGCTCCTTGGCGCGCTTGCTCTGCGGGCGGATGATCAGGAAGTACATGATCGCAAAGAAAATAACGATCATGATCAGGAACTCGATCATGCCGCCGCCGGCCGCTCCACCTTCCTGGGCATGCGCTGCAGAAATCAGAAAGTCCATCGAAACACTCCGTCTTCGGTTCAGATTCGGACGCCACCGGGGAGCTCGGGCCACACCCGGCGAGCGAAAAAAATACCGCGCGGATTATGGCACAGGCGGGATCGCCATGCCGCGTCGGCCGTAGAAATCGGCCACGAACTCGCTCAGCGCGCCGGCCGCGATCGCCTCGCGCAATCCGCGCATCAAATCCTGGTAGTAATGGAGGTTGTGGGTCGTCGCCAGGCGCGAACCGAGGATCTCGTTGCACTTGTCCAGGTGCTTCAGATACGCCCGCGAATAGTGACGACAGGTGTAGCACCCGCATTCCGGATCGACCGGGCCGACATCGTCGCGGAAGCGCGCATTGCGAATGCGCAGCACGCCCTCGCGGGTATAGAGGAACCCGTTGCGGGCGTTGCGGGTCGGCATCACGCAGTCGAACATGTCCACGCCGCGTCGCACGGCCTCGACGATGTCTTCCGGCCGGCCCACCCCCATCAAGTAACGCGGACGATCCTGCGGCAGCAGCGGCAGGGTGGCATCCAGCGTCTGCAGGCGCTCGTCCTCCGGTTCGCCCACCGACAGCCCGCCGATCGCGTAACCGTCAAAGCCGATCGCCTGTAGCCCCTCGGCCGACTCCCGCCGCAGGTCCGGGTACATCCCGCCCTGCACGATGCCGAACAACGCCGCCGGGTTGTCACCGTGTGCCGTGCGCGAACGTGCTGCCCAGCGCAGTGACAGCTCCATCGACTGGCGCGCCTCGTCCGCGGTGGCCGGGTATGGCGTGCACTCGTCAAAGATCATCACGATGTCCGAGCCCAGCTCGCGCTGCACCTGCATCGAGGACTCCGGCGTCATCAGCACCTTCGAGCCATCCACCGGTGACTGGAAACGCACACCTTCCTCGCTGATCTTGCGCATCTCCGCAAGCGAGAAGACCTGGAATCCGCCGGAATCGGTCAGGATCGGGCCCTCCCAGTGCATGAAATCGTGCAGATCGCCATGCGCCCGGATCACCTCCGTGCCCGGGCGCAGCATCAGGTGGAAGGTGTTACCGAGAATGATCTCTGCGCCCAGCTCACGCAGCTCCTCCGGCGTCATCGCCTTGACCGTGCCGTAGGTTCCCACCGGCATGAAGGCCGGGGTCTCCACCGTCCCGCGCGGGAAGTGCAGACGGCCGCGGCGCGCCGCGCCATCGGCGGCCAGATTCTCAAACTCCATCGGACTCTCCCGCGGCGGTGGTCATACTCGGGGGCAGATCATCGCCCTGCCCCGGCGCCAGCCACATCGCGTCGCCGTAACTGAAAAACCGGTAGCGCTGCGCCACCGCGTGGGCATACGCATCCAGGATCCGGCGATAGCCGGCAAATGCCGCCACCAGCATCAACAGCGTGCTCTGCGGCAAATGAAAATTGGTCACCATCCGGTCCACCACCCGAAATCGATCCCCCGGCTGGATGAATAGCCGCGTCTCGCCCTGGAACGGCGCCAGTTCTCCCCCAGCGGCCGCAGTCTCCAGCGAGCGCACGCAGGTCGTACCGACCGCGACCACACGCCCGCCACGCGCCTTGCAGGCCGCTACCGCCGCGCAGGCCTCGGGCGACACCTCCAGCCACTCCGCATGCATCTCATGCGCCGAAGTGTCCTCGACCTTCACCGGCTGGAAGGTCCCCGCCCCGACGTGCAGGGTCACCGTCGCGGTCTCCACCCCCGCCGAGCGCAGGCGCCCCAGCAGGGCATCATCGAAATGCAGGCCTGCCGTGGGGGCCGCAACCGCACCCTCGCGCGCCGCGAACACGGTCTGGTAGCGATCGGCATCATGCGCCTCGTCGGCGCGCTCGATATAGGGCGGCAGGGGGATGTGTCCATGCTCGCGCAACAAGGCGAGCACATCGTCGGCATCAACCAGGGCCAGGCGGAAGAACGGGCCCTCGCGGCCGGTCACTTCGACGGTAAAGGCATCCGCCAGGCGTAGCCGGGCCCCGACCTTCGGCGCCCGGCTGGCGCGGACCATCGCCAGCACTTGGCCGGGCGACTCAATTCGTTCGACCAGAACCTCCACCTGTCCCCCGCTCTCCTTGCGCCCGAAGACACGCGCCGGAATCACCCGGGTATCGTTCAGCACCAGCAGGTCACCCGGCCGCAGAAGATCCTCGATCTCTGCAAAGCGAGCGTCCCGCGGGCGCTCTTCCTCCAGGACCAACAGACGCGAACCCGCCCGGTCCGGTAGCGGATACTGTGCAATCAGCTCCGGCGGGAGCTCGTAATCGAAATCGGCAACACGCATGGCGCGCGATCCTACCACGCACCACTCGACGCGGCGCGGAGTGCGGAAGATCGCTCTGCCCCGTTTGTGCCGCAGAGAACCTGCGCTACACTACGGCCCCACAAGCCGGGATGGCGGAACTGGTAGACGCGCCGGATTCAAAATCCGGTTCTGGCAACAGAGTGCGAGTTCGATTCTCGCTCCCGGCACCAAATCTTCTCGGGCCCGCCGCCAGGCCCAAACCCCAGGGAAGCATCCAATGATGCGCCCCTGGCACCAGGCCGGTGTAGCTCAGTTGGTAGAGCATCTGATTTGTAATCAGAGGGTCGCAGGTTCGACTCCTGTCGCCGGCTCCATTTTTTCAGTTAGTTAAATAGCCCCCGTGAATGAGCCCCGCTGGCACACATCAAGCTGTCAGCGTTCTGGCTGCCCGGCCTTTGACTTCCCCGGATCAGGTCCACACATGACAAGAGCTCTCCGCGACACCCGGGGCGGTTCAACGTGCTGCTAGGTCCAGACGCCACCATTAAAAAGGGCCAGCCCGAAGACTGACCCTTTCTTCAAACCCGCGAGACCATCCGCCTCCTAGCGGAAGATGCTCTCATGACGCGTTTCCGTCATCTGCGGGGCGTCGGCCGGACAGACCGCTTCCGGATCGATCCGCGCAGCCTCGTCCACGAGGCCGAGGTCCGCCGCAGTCGGCATGTCGCCACGTGACACATCCAGGTACTCCAGCAGGCGACCCAGCCCGTTCAAGGCACGAGCCTTGGCGATCTCCATGTCATGCTGCGCATTTACGTGAGCACGACTCGCCTCGAAGTATTCGTTCTCGGTATCCAGCAGATCCAGCAGGCTTCGCTGCCCGATGCCGAACTGCTGACGATACGCCGTGCGAACACGATCGGAAGAGTCCCGATGCTGACGCAGAAAACGCAGCTGACTCTCGAGCGAACGGATATCGTTATACGCCACGGAAACCGTCTGGCGCACATTGCGGCACACCCCTTCCTGCTGATCGCGCGCCTGATTGAATTCTTCGGTGAACTGGCGAACACGCGCCTGATCCGCCCCGCCGCGGAAGAGGTTAAAGGACATCACGACCAACGCGGAAGTGTCGCGAATACGGGTATCATCGCGATCCAGGAGGTCGTTTTCATAGGCGTGACGCAGCTGAAGATCGACCCGCGGATGGAACGCAGAGCGTGCGACATTGCGCTGCTGCTGGGCGGCCTCCATGTTGCGCAGCGAGGCGAACATCGCCGGGTTCTTGGTGATCGCCTCGGTCAGGGCCTCCTGCGCCGTGGCTGGAATCGGCTCGTCGGAGAACGTACCCACGAGATCCACACGTTCGTCTGCCGGCATCTGCCCGACCACGCGGTAGTAACGCGCGTTGACGTCGTGAAGGTTTTGCCGCTCGGTCAGCAGATTCGACTCCGCCAGGGCCAAACGGCCAGAGGCCTGTTCGAGATCCACACCCCGGCCAACACCCCGATCGGTCTGATCCACGATTTGATCGTAGACGTCCTTGTGGGCGTCGTAGTTTTCCTGCGCAAGCTCAACCAAGGCGCGCTGGCGTTGCACATCGGCAAAGGCCCGCACCGCTTCCAGCGCGGTCTCCTCGGTCGATTCACGCAGCTCGAAGTAGCGCACGCGCTGGATCTCGCCCAGCCGCCCAACCTCGCTGGCCGTTTCGAAGCCGTCATACAGCATCTGCGTCAGCGTGATGTCTACCCCGCGCGGGTTGCGCGAGAAGTTGTCGAAGTTGCCGTTGGACCGCTGGCTCTGGTACCCAGCACGAGCGTTCAGATCGATCTCGGGCATAAACCGGCCACGCGCCCCGGTCTGCTCCTCGCCCGCCGCACGAAATGCGTGCCAGCGTGACTGTACGTCCGGGTTGGAAAGCACCGCTTCCATCGCGGCGTCCCGCAGCGGTTCTGGCGGCTCGGCCTGTGCTGTCCCGCCGACGACCATCGCTACGGCTGCTGTCAGTGCCAGCAAGGTTCCCTTGCCGGCCGTAAACCCAAATCCATTCACCATGATGTGTCCCCCCCACATGTCACTTGAAAGTTCACCCATTGGTTCGCGGGCAAACGCGCTTCACTACTCGAACAAACTACTTGCAAAAAAGTCTTCAGGCTATGGGCTGCTCTTTCGCTGCGCAAACAGAAGCAAAGATCCCACCTAACGCTTGGCAAACGCCTGAAAGCCCCGCGGACCACCACCTTCAACTCGTGTAGCCCGTCTGTTTCTGGCTTTCCCGGCTTACGTGGCCCATCATTTGCCTAACAGCGCCATTCTCAGCCACCGGAGGGCACGCCAACGTGCTCCGCTCTCGTGCCCGCAATTCGCCGCTCGTCATCAAGCACCTGGCCTTTGCTCTGGTTCTGGCGATGTCGGCATGGGTCTTGGGCACCCCACAAGCGGGGCTCGATGACCTGGCGCAACTCGAAGAGGTCGCGGCCATCCGCTACGGTCCCGAGGCCGCCGAACGGGTCCGGCAGTGGCGCAACCTGCTCGAGGAGTTAGCCAGTGAAGACGAACGGGTGCAAGTCGCGCGGGTGAACGAGTTTTTCAATCGCATGCTTCGCTACCAGGATGACCAGATCACCTGGGGCCAGGAGGATTTCTGGGCGACCCCGCTGGAAGCCATGGACAAGGGCGCCGCCGACTGCGAAGACTTCAGCATTGCCAAGTACGTGAGCCTGCGCAAACTGGGAATTCCGGATGAGCGCCTTCGCCTTTTCTACGTGCGGGCGCGTATGGGTGGGCCGGGCAGCAACATCAGTCAGGCGCACATGGTGCTCGGGTATTTCACGGACCCCCGAGGCGAGCCCGAAGTCCTAGACAACCTGATCACCCGCGTCGAACGCGCCTCGCAGCGCGACGATCTCACGCCTATCTTCTCGTTCAATAGCCAGGGCCTGTGGCCCGATGGAACCACCCAGTCCGCAGGCGACCCCACCGCCCGCCTGTCCAGGTGGCGCCGAGTCCTGGACCAACTGGATGAGTACGGCCTGGACCTCAACCAACCGATCAACCCGACCCCATAAACAAGGGCGCAGCCATGACACTGAGAAAACAACTCTGGGTTGCCATCGCAATCATCATGTTGCTCGCACTGCTGGTAAGCATCGTGGCGAGCACCCTTTCGGCGCGCAACTACCTGGCCCAGCAGCTCCTGACCAAGAACATCGACAATGCCGCCTCGCTGGCACTGTCGCTGTCCCAGCTGCCCAAGGACGATACGACCGTTGAATTGCAGATTTCCTCCCAGTTCGATACCGGCCACTACCGCCATATCCGGCTCGAGGATCCCACGGGCGAGCTCATGCTGGAACGACGCAATCCCGAAGCGCCTCGGGGTGTCCCGATGTGGTTCATCGACACCCTGAATTTCGATGTCCGCCCCGGGGTGGCACAGGTGTCCGATGGCTGGTCGTCCTTTGGCACGCTGATCGTCGAGAGCCAGACCAATTACGCATACGAAGAACTCTGGGCCGGCACCCTTCGATTGACGGCAATCTTCACGGTGGGGCTCCTGGTCATCGGTCTACTGGGGTCGTTCCTGCTCGGACGACTCATCCAGCCCCTCCGGCAAGTCGTAGAGCAGGCCGAAGCGGTAGGTGCACGCCGCTTCATCACCACCCCGGAACCGCGCACATGGGAATTCCGCGCCCTGGTACGCGCGATGAACCAACTGACCGAGCATGTCCGCGCCATGCTCGTTGAAGAGTCGAGACGACTGGAACGCCTGAAGACCCGACTGCAGCACGATGACGTGACGGGCCTGCTGGCCCGGGAGCCCTTTCTCGCCCGCCTGCAGGCCACGCTGGATAACCGACATGCCGGTTCTTCCGGCAGCCTCGTGGTGCTCCGCATCCACGACCTGGCCACGATCAACCAGATCGTCGGCCACCAGAATCTCGATGCGCTGCTCGCGCGAATCGCGAAGGTCGTGGAACAGGCCGTCGCCCATACCGAGTATGGTGCCGCCGGACGGCTCAACGGCTCCGACATCGCGGTCTTTGGTGACAGCATCGCGGACAGTCACCGCTTCGCACAGTCCCTGCTGGGCGGCGTTCGGGATACGCTCGGCGACGACGCACCCGACGCCCTGGCGCTTCATGTTGCCGCGACGCTCTACCATCCCGAAGACACCACCGGGGAGGTTCTTGCGCGAGCGGATCTCGCTTTGGCGCGGGCGGAACTGGAGCCCGGCGATGCAGTCGCCCACGAGCCCCATGCCGCCCTTCCCTATTCGGACCAGCATCAATGGCGGGCGGCCATCACCGACGCGCTTGACCAGCACGGGGTGGAGCTGGGTCGGTTTCCAGTGATCGATGCCGACCAACAGCTGATGCATCACGAAGCGCCGATGCGCCTGTTACTCGACGGCGAACTGCGACCCGTGGGCTATTTCATGCCCTGGGCGGTGCGCCTCGATCTGATCCGCCGGCTCGACGACGCCGTCCTGGAACGGGCCTTGTCCCGGCTGCAATCGCCCGACGAACGCCTGGCCATCAACCTCTCGGTGGACAGCCTGCGTGACACCCACTTCCGTCAGGCCCTCGAGGCCCGGTTGCAACTGGACCCCCAAGCGGCGGGACGCCTGTGGGTCGAGTTCCCGGCTCGTGGTGCACTTGCACACCCTGCGGAACTACGCGATCTCTGTCGAATCGCCCGCCTGACGGGGTTCACCGTGGGGCTCGAGCACGCGGGACCGGAAGCCTTTCAGGCGCACGACCTGACCACCTTTGGCCTCCATTACGTCAAACTGCAGGCTTCCCTGACCCACGGCGTGCATCGCTCCAGCGAGACCCAGGCCCTCATACGCGGGCTTTGCACCCTGGCGCACTCCATCGGGATCCTTGTGATCGCCGAAGGCTGTGACAGCAGCGACGACATCGATCCGCTGATGGATGCCGGCATCGATGCCATCACGGGTAGCGCGGTCCGGGAACCGACGCGTTAGGGCATCGTGCCGGATCGCAGGCGTCTGCATGGTCACCCGTGCACGGAGCCAACTGTCCGACCGGCCCCAGGCCGGAACGACAGTCCGCTACTCGCCCAGCACGAACCCTCCTCCCGATTAGCAACGAGAGTCAGCTAGGCCCAAGGACCGTGCGGGCCAGGGTCGAGCTCGCGTCTCCAGCTGCCCCCCCCTGTTTCGTCATCCCGGAAACCGCGTAGCGGTTATCCGGGATCTCCGCGCTTGGGGTTGCCCCAACGGGGGAGATCCCGGCTCTTCGCTTCGCTCCGGCCGGGATGACTGGGCAGGGGTAAGGGGCCTCAGGAGGGTGACATTCCCAAGAAGGCCTGACTCAAAGTGGCCCGGAACGGTCCATGCACGTCCCCGAATGAGCCCCGCCACTGGCTGATCCTCGTTTCTAATCCGGACTTCACTTGCTCGGAGATTCCATTCCGGAAAAGAAAAAGGCCCGGGCCGCACCGCGGCGCCGGGCCCTTGATTCCGATGGCAGGGACCGCTACTGATCGATGGAGAGATGCCCGGTTTCGATCAGGGTCTGGATAAAGTCGTACGACGAGTCGAAGCCATTCATGCTGACCCCTTCCAGCGTGATGGCGTAATCGGCACCGCCCGTGTCACTCCCCAGCATGCCGCCCGAGCTGATGTGCAGCACGGTATCCTCGCCCTGCGCTTCCGCCATCAGGTACTGGTCGATCGTCTCCTGGCTCGCGCTGGACAGGAGCTCACCGAGCGTGATCTGGGCACCGGGATCGTTGCTCTCCAGGCTGAAGCCCTGGATCATGAAGCGTGCTGGATCCTCCATGCTGCCTTCACCACCCTGCGACACGACAAAGATGTCCTGATCCGAATCGACCGTCAGGAAATTCGCCCCGAAGTCATCGGCGTCACCGAGGGCATCGACCACTTCCGCGGCAAGCGCCTCTTCGCCACCCGCGGGATAGAACTCCGCATCCTCGCCCTGACCCACCTGCACCGAAAGATCGACTGGCTTCACCGCGAACGCGCTTTCGTCCCCACTGGCTCCAGGACCCGTACTCCCACCCTGGAATGCAATAAAGGAGAACGTCTCGCCACTGAGCTCCAGGAAGCCATTCTCGTTCACATCGCTTGCCAGATCACGGGCATCACCGATCCGGACACCCTCGCCGTCGTAGAGGTGATAGGAGCCGCCGTTAATGGCGCCCTGGATCTGGAACACGGCCATATCGGCCGGGCTGACCAGCGTAAAGAGCAAGGCCTCGCCGAACTCGATCGCGTTGGGGTCATCCGAAGCCCCCTGATGGTCGATCGCGAAAAAGCCGTCCTGATGCGAGACGGCTGCACTCTGCGAACCGGTCTCCTTCAGGTTGTTCGCATTCGCCATCGTCCCCTGAACATCACTGCCGCCCACCGTATGGGCAGAAGCCAACAGATCCGGAACCGGGTCCGGCGGCTCTTCGCCACTCGGCTCGGGCACGGGAGCCACGCCACTACCGGTATCCACGAGATCGTCCATCCCGGACAGGACCACGGTGCCCTCGATCGTTACATTCAGCTGATTGCCATCCACCAGACCGGCTCGAATCGCTGCCGCCCCGGCCTCGGTCAGAACCACCACCCAGTTACCCGAGCCGTCCTGGGCCAGCGCCAGGTAGGCTGTATCCCCACCCACGATGCTGTAGGCGATCGCCCCGGCCAGTGACGGGTCCAACCCGTCCAGATTCAGGACGTGAGACACATCGAAAACCACGTCACCCGCGGCGGCGTCATTCGCCTCTTCGTAGCCATACCCCGCTGTCACCGAAACGGATACTGCAAGGGTCGGGTTCGCGACAGGAGGGGGATCCACGGGCGGCGGATCGACAGGCGGCGGTTCCACCGGAGGGGGATCTACCGATGGATCGGTCGGTGGCGTACCGGGTGGAATGCCCGTCTCGACCGCTTCGCCCCCGGGGACGGCTACCGTCTCGCCCAAGGCATCCGGCCGATCGAAAGCGTTCACCGGGAACGTGTAGTTAATCGGCTCCACAGGCTCGCTAATGCGCGCGACGCGGACAAACCCGCCCCCTTCGCTCTCACCGCCCTCCAGGCCGGCTGCGGGAGGTGCGATCAGCGCATCCAGCGACTCACCCCGGTCGAGGGCGGCAATCACCTCTTCCGCCGTCGGGATCTCCGGATTATCGGCCCGCCCGCTCTCCGCCAGGGCCTCGCCCATCAGGGCCTGCTGGCCCTCGCCAAGCGAAACGCCGACACCGTCCATCCCTTCCAGTTCCACCGACGCGCCGCGCAGCGGGATCACTTCCTCGCCCGCATACACCGGATCGCCCACGCCAAGCACTCTCGAGTTGCCCTCGGCGTCCCGGGCTATCACCGTCCCGGTCAACGCCTGAACAGTAGCTACCACAGCATTCACAGCCATTCTCCCCCTCCTACGCCGATCCTGCAGACCGGCCCATACGAACGCTCACCTGTAACTTTTCAATCCAGCTGTCGCGGATCACCCGATTGTGGCACCACGGACACACTCGACCCTATCGCGCCCGATCTACTTCCCGACCGGTCTAAAGCAAGCCCTCATCGTCTTCCACCAAGTTCAGACGTTGCGCCGAGGCACGAAGATCCTTGCGCCCCAACAGCTTCTTCTGTGCCGCCTCCGGGAGATCCGTAAACCGGATCACGCCCTTGTCCGTGAGCACCTCGACCAGGTCCTCCAGCACTCGAATCAGCTCCAGGTCGGAGGCCTGCAACACGGCCGGCGCGGGCTCGCCGACATCCCCGCCGAGAAACGCCACCATCTCCGGTGCATCCGCTGCCACGAACTCCGTGCAAGCGGCATCCGCCTCGCGGCTCACCTGGTCGATCCTGCCTTCCGTATCCCGTCTCACATACATGCGCGGCCCCTCCGGCCGTTTCCGACTCCGCTTGCCAGACTACACCTCCAGACACGAAAAAGCCCCGCCGATCCAGACCGGCGGGGCTCCCAACACGACCGCTTACTGGTCGATCTTGAGCTGGTCGTTACTCAACAAATGTTTGATCACATCCTCGGCACCACCTCCGCCGAAGTCACTAAACGACTTCCCTTCCAACCGGATGGTCTGATCGGCCTTATTCGTATTGCCGTCCAGATCACCAACGGAGCTGATGTACAGAACCGTATCACCTCCATCTTCTTCAGCGATGATGAAATCTGCGATATTTAATTCGCTAGCATTATCCAGAAGGTCGGAAACATCCAGGACATTACCCCCATTACCGAAGTCCGTCACAACATCGTTGGCAACCTTACCCTCGATACCCTGATCCCCAGTGTTCCACTTGAAGGTATCGTTACCCGAACCACCGGTTAGAATGTCATCTCCCGCACCGCCAATGATGAGGTCATCACTCTCCGTCCCGACCAAGATATCGTCACCATCAACACCCAACAAAGTGGAACCGTCAACTCCTGCCAGGGTCACATCGATCGGCTTCACCGAATAGGCACTTTCATCGCCACTGTTTCCGTTGCCTGTCGAGCCCCCCTGGAAAGCGATGTAAGCAAAGGGTTCGCTTACGCTCAGGAGGCCCTCTTCGCTCACGTCGTCCGCCAGATCACGGGCGCCACCGAGGCGCACTCCCTCATGGTTGTAAAGGTGGTACGAACCACCAGATGCTTTTCCTTCAATTTGGAAGGTTGCCCCCGAAACAGATCCAGGCAAACCGAAAAGCAGCGCTTCTCCACCTTCGATTGCTGTCGGGTCGTTATTTCCGCTGTGGTCAACCGCAAAAAAGCCGTCGTCATCCCGAGTCCAATCGGCACTTTGGTCATTGGTATTTTTCAGGTCATGCGCTTTAGCCATCGTCCCGCGGACGTCACTTGCACCGACGGTATGGGCACTCACTGACCAAGTCGATGGACCGACGGGCTCATCATCGCCCGGCTCATCGTCACCCGGCTCATCGTCACCCGGCTCATCATCGCCCGGCTCATCATCGCCCGGCTCATCATCGCCCGGCTCATCATCGCCCGGCTCATCATCGCCCGGCTCATCATCGCCCGGCTCATCATCGCCCGGCTCATCGTCACCCGGCGCATCGTCACCCGGCTCATCATCGCCCGGCTCATCATCGCCCGGCTCATCGTCACCCGGCTCATCGTCACCCGGCTCATCGTTCAAAGGATCATTGCCGTTGTTTTCGGAATCATTATCGTCGCCATCGGCCAAGGTACCGGAATCATTTCCTCCAACGGACCCCGGCTCGCCGAAGCTATTACTCGGAAACTCGTACTGCACAGCAAGTGGCTCCTCTGCCACCCGAGCGATTCGAACAAAGCTGGCGCCGCCACCATCGCCACCATCAGCACCGGCGGCCGGGGCCTCGATCAGATCGGTGATGTCTTCGCCCCGATCCAGAGCCGCAATGATCTCCTCAACGGTGGCGTCGGCCACCTCGGCGTCCTGGGGTTCGGGTTCGGCGGATTCGGCAAGGTCCGGGGTGATGGTGGCCGATTCGTTGCCGGCCAGCGTCATGGTGGACCCGTCCTCGAAGGCCATTTCGATGAAGGCGCCGTCTTCGGCGATCACTTCTTCGCCATGGAAGATTTGGTCGCCCGGCTGCAGGACGCGGGTGTTGCCGTCCTCGTCCCGCGCAATGACAGTGCCGACAATGGATTCAACGGTCGCTACGACGACTTCGGACATGACGATCCCCTTGGATACGGTACTAGTTGAAAGTTTTTGCTGGATAAGATGCTAGGGAAGCAGCCGCTGGCGCGACAGCTGTACTGAAGTACAGGGGGGGGCAGAAGGAACGGCCGTAGGACTCGACCGGGAAAACCAGATGCACTCGTAACGATGTGGGTCTCGATTTCGGGCGAGATGATTCGCCACATCCACGAACCGAGCGAGTCGAGCCCCGAAGGCGAGCCACCCGTCAGGCGGCGCGGCCCGCAGGATGGTCATGTGGGTCGCGAACCCCATCACCCCCGGACGACGACCAGAAGGATCGCCTGGACCGGATCAGGCCGTGGGCCAGGACTCGCGCAGACGCGTAAGGTGCAGGACGAGCTGGACGCGATCGTCGACGTTGAGCTTCTTGAAGACCGAACCTAGGTGCATCTTGACCGTGCGCTCGGTCATCCCGAGCTGGCGTGCGATTTCCTTGTTGTGCGCGCCTGTGGTCACGGCAAGGGCGACCTGGCGTTCGCGCGGGGTCAGTTCCTCGAAGCCCTCGGGCGGTGTTTCCGGATCACGCGGCTGCGCGCTGCGCACTGTGCGGATCATGCGGGTCATCAAATCCGGGCCCACCCACAGACCGCCCCCGGTGACGGTGGCTGCAATCGTTCGCAGCTGGGCGACGTTCGCCAGGGTGTGGCAGTAACCGTGCGCGCCGGCGTCGAAGGCACGGATGCCTTCTTCGTCGTTCGGGTGGCGGGAGTGCACGATCACCCGGTGCACCCGCGTGCGCTGCTTGACGTGCTGCTCCCAGTCGGCCAGATCCGTGCCCACCCAGCACGCCTCGGCGCCCTCGGGCAACGCCGCGGGAAACGGCGGCCGGAGTACCTGCGCGTCCGGAAACGCCGCCTCCCAGCGCTGCGACGGCCGCGAATCTTGATCGATCAGGAAGATCTGCATGTCTCTCAGCGCTCCGTAAAGGCCAGATCGCCCGCGCGGAGGATCGGCTTCAGCAGGTACTGCAGGATCGTTCGCCGACCGGTGATGATATCCACCTGGGCGACCATGCCGGTCATGATCTGATGTTCGTCGTCAAAGCCGGTCTCTTCGGTCCGCACGCGGACCTTGTAGAAGGTGTTGCCATCGTCGTCCGTGATCGTGTCCGGGCTGATGTGTTCGACCGTCGCCTCCAGCCCGCCATAGATCGCGAAGTCATACGCCGTGAACTTCACCCGCGCCTGCAGGCCCGGCCGTAGATAGGCGATATCCTGTGGCGATACTCGGGCCTCGATCAGGAGTTCGTCCTCCAACGGGACCACCTCCGCCACCTCGCGCCCCGGCGAGATCACGCCGCCCCGAGTGGTCACGAACATCCTCTGCACAATCCCGGTCATCGGGGAGCGCACCTCGGACAGGCGCACACGGTCCTCGAGCCCTTCGGTCCCCTCGGCCAGCTCCTGCAGGCGTCCAAGCGTGTCGGCCAGCTCGGCGCGCCACTGGTTGCGGAAATTGAGCCGCACCTCGCGGATCTTCTCTTCCGCCTCCTCGATGGCGGCATTCAGGCGGGCGATCTGCGCCGTGGCCTGGTCGCGATCCCCACGCGCGTTGGACACCTCCCGCTGCAGGCGGAGCACTTCCACCTCTGAAACCGCCCCGCTTTGCACCAGCGGCTCGGTAACGTCCAGTTCCCGGCTGGCCAGTTCCAGTGCCCGCACAGCCTGGGTGCGGCGCGCCCGTACCTCGTTCAACTCCTCCTGGCGCTGGCGCATCTGTTCCTCGGCAATCCGGATGCGCGAGTTCAGTTCCGCCAGGCTTTCTTCATACAGTTGCTGTTCCTGCTCGACGATGGCGGGCGGGCCCTGTTGCAACTCCGGCGTCACCAGGAAGGGCGTATCCGAAAGCAACGCGATCAGGCGCGCCTGCCGGGCCCGCAGCGAAAACTCGCTGGCGCGGGCCTCGCCCAGATCGGAAAGAAAGCGTGTGGGATCAATACGGACCATGACATCGCCGCGTTCAACGACATCGCCCTCGCGCACGAGGATGTCCGAGACGACGCCCCCATCCATTGATTGCAGCACCTGAAGGTTCTGCGAGGGGATCACGCGCCCATCGCCACGCGCGACCTCGTCGATCTCCGCCACCGAGGCCCAGTACACGAGCAAGGCGAGCGTCACCAGAATCCCGTACAGCAGCGCACGGGCACGCAACGGCTTTTCCTGAATCTGGGTCCAGTCGGCATCCGAAGCCCAGTTCCGGTGGTCCGCGCCCTCCTTGGTCAGCCAGGGCCGAAAGATCCGGTCCACCATGGGCGCGCCGACCTTGCCGGCGCGATCCATCCCGCGCCCGAGGTCTTCGAACCCCTGTCCTTCCTTTCGCTTGCTCACGCCTGTGCCTTCCCGACGCGGCCTTCCCGCAGGGCCTGGACCACCTGGTCTTTCGGCCCGTCCGCCACCACGCGGCCCTGATCCAGCACAATGATGCGGTCCACCAGCTCCAGCAGCGAGGTGCGATGCGTCACGATCACCGCCGTGCGGCCCTCCATGAATTCGGCCAGACGACGCTTCATCGCCTGCTCGGTCGAGTTGTCCATGGAGCTGGTGGGTTCGTCCAGCAGGAGCATGTTCGGCTCGTGCAGCACCGCACGCGCCACCCCGACACTCTGTTTCTGGCCTCCCGACAGACGCCCGCCGCGCTCCCCGACCTGCATGTCGATGCCCTGCGGATGGGTGTTGATCAGGTCCTCGATACCGGATATCCCGATCGCCTTGAGAATCGCCTCATCCGAAGCCAGCGGATCACTGGCGACCAGGTTTTCCCGGAGGCTGCCGTAGAACAGCGTCACCTCCTGACCCACATACCCCAAGGAACGCCGCAGCTCCGCCGGGTCAAGCTGACGCACGTCGATGCCGTCGACCATCACCGCGCCGCCGGTTGGCTGGTACAGGCCCATGATCAGCTTGGCCAGTGTGCTCTTGCCGGAACCGACCCGCCCCAGGATCGCCACATGCTCCCCCGGCTGGATGCGCAACGAGACGTTGCGCAATGCCGGGTTGGGCTGCTCGGGGTAGGCAAAGTCCACATTGCGGAAATCGATTGCCCCCTCGAAGCGATCGCGGCTGAGGAAATTCGATTCCGGTGGCCGCTCCACCGGCAGCGTCATGATCTCGTTAAGGGAGCCCAGCGCGGTGGAAGCCTGGTGATATTGCATCAACAGCCCCGCGGTCTGGCTGATCGGCGCCATCGCCCGGGAGGAAATCAGGTAGGCGGCAATCAGGCCGCCCATCGACAGATCGCCCTCCATCAGCAGGAACACGCCAAGGACAATAATGGCCACCCCGACGGTGTGCTGCGCCCATAGCGCGGTATGGGTAACACTCGCCGTGAGCAGGCGATTCTGCGCACTGGTGCGGGCCAGATGCGCCGTCGAACGCTCCCAGGTCGCCTGGACTCGCCCCTCGGCGCTCAGCGCCTTCAGGGTCTCCGCACCGGCAAGGCTTTCCACCAGCGTGGAGTTGCGTTGCGCTGCGACGCGGTAGCTCTCCTCCGCCAGCGCATGCAGCTTGCGGTGGATCGCCGTCGCGTACAGCAACAACACCAGCGCACCGATCACCACCGGTACCGCCAGCGGCCAGGCGATCAGCGCGATGATCGCAATGAACAACAGCGCAAACGGCAGATCGACAAAAGCGATGATCGTCGCCGAAGAGATGAAGCTGCGCACCGACTCGAACGCGCCGATATTGGACGCGAACGAGCCCACCGAGGCCGGCCGATGCTCCATGCGCAGCCCCAGCACCCGCTCCATGATGTGCGAGGACAGCTTTACGTCCGCCCGCATCGCGGCCTTGTCGACAAAATGACTGCGCATGGTGCGCAAGACCAGATCGGCGATCAGCACGATCACCACGCCCGCGGCGAACATGAAGAGTGTTTCCGTCGCGTGGTTGGGGACGACGCGGTCGTACACGTTCAGCACGAACAGCGGCATCGCCAGGGCAAAGAGGTTGATCATGACCGCCGCCACGAGCACGTCGCGGTACAACGGCCGATTCTCGCGAATGACCCGCCAGAACCAGTGTCCCTTGTCTTCCTTCGACACGCGTGGTGCCCGCGCGTCCAGGCGGAACTCGGGGCGAACGTAGATCGCGCGGCCCAGATAGCGTGCCTTCAGACGATCGAGCGGGACTTCGATCACCGCGTCACCCACCTCCGGGTCGACGACGCGGGCCACGCTCTTGTCCTCGTTCCAGCCCACCAGGACCCAGGCCTCGTGGTTGTCGAGCAGCAGCAGGGCCGGCAGGAGCTCCTCTTTCAGCGCCCGCGGCTCGCGGGTCACCGTGCGCGTGGTCATCCCCGCGCGCCGCGCGGCACGATCCACCAGGCCCGGGCTGAGACGCCCGTCTTCCAGGGGAAGGCCGGCACGGGCCGAATCCGCCGTCAGGTTCAGGCCATGGGTACGCGCTATGAGGATCAGCCCGCCCAGAAGGGGATCGGGACGATCGCTTGCATCCAAAACCGGGAGAGATTCCGTGGCGGCCGTCGCATCGCCCACAGGCCCTGCTGCGGCCTCTTGTTGGTCCGGTTTCGACCTCGCGGTATCGTCCGGTTCATCGGCATCGTGGCGGTTGATAGGTATCCCTCAGAAGGCAGCGTCAAAGCGGGGGCGGGTGCCCGATCCATCAACGCCCCCCCCGTTATGTCGATTGCGTCACAACTTTGCCTCGGGCGACCCTGCCAGCACAAGGCGATCACTACCCATCGACTAACGTCGAATTAACGCGCCGGCGGGCGCGAAAGAAACGACGCAGCTGATCGCCCGCCTCGTCTCCCCGAACACCGCGCAATACCTCGATATGGTGGTTATGAGAGGGATGGTGAATCAGGTCCAGGGCACCGCCAACAGCGCCTGTGCGGGGGTCGACTGCGCCGAAAACCAGCCGCGCCACCCTTGCGTGAATCATGGCTCCGGCACACATACTGCATGGCTCCAGAGTCACATAGAGCGTGGTACCCGGAAGCCGGTAGTTCCGCAGTCTTTCGCCGGCCGCACGCAACACCCGGACCTCGGCGTGGGAGGTCGGGTCGTGCTGCGCGATCGGGGCGTTGTGACAGGACGCCAAACAGGTTCCATCGGCGGCCACCAGCACCGCCCCGACCGGGACCTCGCCCAATTCGGCGGCACGTCCGGCCTCTTCCAGGGCCCGGGCCATCCAGAAGTCGTGGGCCTCCGGTTGCTCCGGCCGAGGTCCATCAGCCCCGGCGGGCGCCGGACTAGCGTCCGCCATCGGCCTGCGGTCCGGGCTTGGCCAGCGCCGACTCGATCGCGTTCGCCAGGTCGGCCGGCTTTTTCTGCGGGGCGAACCGGTCGATCACGCGGCCGTCGCGGCCGACCAGGAACTTGGTGAAGTTCCACTTGATGCCCTGCGTGCCCAGGGCACCCGGCGCCTGTGCCTTGAGGTGCCGGTAGAGCGGATGCGCACCGTCCCCGTTCACTTCGATCCTGGCGAATACCGGGAACGAGGCCCCGAATCTCACCCCGCAGGCCCGAATCTGGTCCGCATCACCCGGCTCCTGCCCGCCAAACTGGTTGCAGGGAAATCCCAGCACCCGGAACCCTTGTTCGGCGTAGCGATCATGCAGGACCTGCAGGCCCTCGTACTGGGGGGTAAAACCGCATTCGCTCGCGACGTTCACGATGAGCAGGACATCACCCCGCCAGTCCGCCAGCGGCTGCTCGCCTCCCTCCGGCAACGGCGCGGAAAAGTCGAAAACGTCGCTCATTCGCGGGCCTCCCCTTCGGCTTCGCGCAGCAGTTCGTGCTCCAGCTCCGCGAGGACATCAGCGGTCGCCTGCGACAACGCGGAGACCAGGCGCGCCGCCGAGCGCCGGTCGATGGTGTGCTGTGCCTCCATGTGGACCAGACGGGAACGCTCCGCCGTGCGCAACTGGGTACGCAGGCCCACGCGGCCCATTCCCCGCACAGGTTGTTCGGCATCCGCCGCCGGAAGCGCGTCCAGGTTCGCGGCGTCGAGATCGCCATAGAGGGCCGTCACCAGCAGGTGAAGCTCCACTGCGGGTCGCCCCTCGGCCCGGACGTCGGCCGCGCTACCGACCAGTTCGACGGCCGCACCCTCCCGCGTCCAGCGCTCGCGCAACAGCTGCTCGATCTGTTCGCCCGGGGTCAGAAACCATTCGTTGTAGTAGTCGGATTCGTAACGATGGTCGCCCAGGCGGTAGACCAACCCCTTGCCGGAGTAGGCCGGCGCCACGCGCACCGAGCCCAGTTCGACCGCCAGGGGACGATCCGTTTCGGCCTGCAGAGGGGCCGGTTCGGCCGGCAACTCCAGCAGGAACCATGACCGGTCCACCGCATCGCGCTCGGGAATCAACGTGCAACCGCCCAGAAGCCAGGCCGTCAGCAGTACGGCGGGTAAGGCCCATCGGATCATCAGTTACTCCTCGTCCATCGTGCTGCGCGGCGGCGGCGCACCAAACAGTGCACCGCCCGGATTACGGCGAACATCGTCCGACAGACTACGCAGTCCACCCATCGCGGCCTGCAGTTCGTCGAGGGTTTCCAGCAACTTGCCCTCGCTCACGTCCATTCCACGATTCAGGCGCTCCACCATCGAATCCATCCGGTCCACCAGACGTCCGACATCGGCGGCCTCGGCCGTCTCGCGCAACTCGCGCAGCGCGGCGCGCGTCTCGCTGGGCAGTGCCTGGGTATCCGGGTGTTCGACCAGACGCTCCACCGACTCCATTACCCGGTTCGCCGTACGCGTCGTGGCCTTCAGTTCCTCGATCATCTCACCCGCCTGGCCGGCCAGGCGCTCGGTGTCGAGGTCGCCGATAGTCGAATCCACCGTGACCAGCAGGTTCGTCAGGTTGTCGACGACCCCCTCGATATCCAGCTCTTCGAGGCGTCGCAGGAAACTCTCCGCGTACTCCAGAAACTGCATCGCCGTGCTCGGCGACGACGGGATGTAGACGGCCTCCGGCTCCCAGTCATGGGTCAGCGGCGGGTGCGCCCCCGGGTCCGCGAAGTCGGCCTCGAGGTAGTTCATTCCGGTGATGCCCTGGGCCGCCATGCGGACCCGCAACCCGGCATCGATCAGGGTCTGGAAGACATCGATCCGGAACTCGCCCTCCTGTGCGCTCGCGGCAAAGCGGTCGGGATACAGCCTTGCCCGCACCATCACGTAGCGCTTGCGGTCACGCGGGGCCACATCGGATTCGTAGACCACCGAGGTAAACGTCAGATCGGTCACCTCGCCGATGTTCACCCCGCGAAACTTCACCGGCGCCCCGATCTCCAGGCCCTGGATCGATGAGTCCATGTAGGTCTCGATCTGGACCGACGGACGCAGCAGGTTACCCGCCGTCAGGATCAGCAATGCCGCCACCAGGGCCGCCAGCCCGCCGAGGATGAACAACCCCAGCCGGAAATGATGTCGGGCACTCATGCGGGCCTCTCTTCGTCGGAATCCGTCCGCCGCAGGAACCGCTGCACCCACGGATGATTCGATGTGTCACGCAGGGTCGCCGGGTCGCCCTCGGCTGCAATCCCCTGGCTTTCCTTGTCGAGCATAATCACCCGGTCGGCAATCGCAAAAATGCTGGCCAGTTCGTGGCTGACAATCACCATGGTCATGCCCAGGGTCCGCGCCAGGCGCTGGATCAGCCGATCCAGGTCCGCCGAGGTAATCGGATCCAGCCCGGCCGAGGGCTCGTCCAGGAACAGGACCTCCGGGTCCAGCACCATGGCGCGCGCGATGGCCGCGCGTTTCTGCATGCCACCGCTGATCTCCGAGGGCATGAACTCGGCAAACGAACCCAACCCCACCAGCTGCAGACGGGCGCGCGCGATGGCGTCCATGGCCTGGCGCGGCAATTTCGTATGCACCTCCAACGGCAGACGCACGTTTTCCAGCAGGGTCATCGACCCGAATAATGCGCCCATCTGGTACATAACGCCGACCCGCCGCAGAATCGCCTCGCGCTGCGCGCCCTCCGCTTCGGCGATATCCGACCCGGCTACCCAGATATGCCCGGCCTGCGGCCGGTTAAGCCCGATCATGTGCTTGAGAAGCGTGCTCTTGCCACTACCGGAGCCTCCCAGGATGACGAAGATCTCGCCCCGGCGAACATCGAAGTTCAGATCGCGCATCAGCACAAGGTCATCGAAACCCATGGTCAGCCCGCGAACACGGATAACCACTTCGCCTTGCGTGCCATCCGGGACGGTCATGCCCGCGTCGGTCATGCCTCAGACCCCCAGATGGTAGAACAGCACGGCGAACACGCCGTCCAGCACCACAATGAGAATGATGGATGTCACTACCGCGCTGGTGGTGGAAAGCCCGACCGAGGCAGCCCCGCTGCCGGTCTGCAATCCGCGCAGACAGCCTACCCCGGCGACCACCAGGCCGAACACCACCGCCTTGACCAGCCCGGAAAACAGGTCCGAAAGTGACAGCGCGGACGTCACCTGATTGAAGAACGCCACCCAGGGAATGCCGAAGCCCTGCATCACCACCGCAGCGCCGATCAGCCCGATCATGTTCGCGTACAGGGCCAGCAATGGCGCAACCAGCAACCCCGCGAGCACCTTCGGCAACACAAGAAAACGCACCGGATCCAGCCCCATTGTCTTCAGGGCGTTGACCTCTTCGTTCACCTTCATCGTGCCGATCTCGGCCGCGAAGGCGGCCCCCGAGCGGCCCGCCAGCAGGATCGCCATCATCAACGGCCCCAGTTCGCGGAACAGCGAGACCGCCACCAGGTTGGCCACGAAGATCTCGCCCCCGAACTGGCGCATCGCGATCGCCGACTGAAAGGCCAGGATCACGCCCAGCAGGAAGGCAATCAGCGAAACGATCGGCAAGGCCTGGAAGCCCGCCGCCTCCGCCACCCGCAGGGTATCGCCCCACCGCACCTGGCGCGGGTGGCGCAGGGCACTGCCCACGGCTCGGGTCAACTCGCCGACAAAGCTGAACTGGGAGTGTGCCGCACGCCCCACCCGGTCCACGCCGTCCATCCAGCCCTGCCACCAGCCACGCCCATCCGCAGCGCGAGCCGGCTCGACCGCATCCAGCTCGCGGTACGGGGCAAGCTGCTCCTCGACCATCCGGCCCATACCCTCGAACCGGACCTCCGCATCTGCACGCGCGAAGTCTTGCTCCAGCGCATGCAGCAACGCCGCCCCCGCCCCGTCGCAGTACTCGACGCCCCGCAGGTCCACCAGCACCGCACCCGCCGCCTGCTGCCCCAGATCGCGGGCACGGCGCCGCAGCGAGCCCCAGTGTTGCTCCACGGCATGCACGTCCAGCCGCCCCGACAGGCGCAGCCGGGGTGCGGGATCGACTGTGGCATCATATTCGAACGGGGGTTCCGCACTGGCGGCCGTGGAATCCATCGCGTGACTCGCGGAGAACGAGCCTTCATGGTAGCCGCATCCTGGCACCTGGAACCATTCGCCGGTGAAGAACTCTTCAAGGCAGACTGCCAATCCATCCGCCGCAACCAACAACGAGGCTCGAATGTCATCGGCCAAGGACGCCCTGCAACAGGTAGAACACGCACTGAACGAGGTCCTCCTTGGCAAACCCGAGCCGGTCCGCCTGGCGCTGGCCTGCCTGCTGGCCAATGGGCACCTGTTGATCGAGGACGTGCCCGGGGTGGGCAAGACCACCCTGGCCCACGCCCTGGCCCGGGCGATGAACCTCGAGTACCAGCGCGTGCAGTTCACCAGTGACCTGCTGCCCGGCGATGTCCTCGGCGTCTCCATCTTCGAGCAGGCCAGCGGCCAGTTCCGCTTCCACCCCGGGCCGATCTTCACCCAGGTCCTGCTCGCCGACGAGATCAACCGCGCGCCCCCGAAAACGCAGAGTGCCCTGCTGGAAGCAATGGAAGAGCGCCAGGCCAGCGTGGAGGGCGCCACCCGCGAATTGCCGGTGCCATTTTTCGTCATCGCCACCCAGAATCCGGAGGAGCAGGTCGGCACCCACCCGCTGCCGGAATCCCAGCTCGACCGGTTCCTGATGCGCATCCAGCTTGGCTACCCGGACGCCGGTGCCGAACGGGCCCTGCTGGAACGCAGCGGGCCCGCCCCCGCGGCCGCACCGGTGGCGGAGAGCCACCCCACCCCGCCCAGCCTGGTGGCCCCGCACCAGTTGCGGGAGTGGCAGGACCGGGTGGCCGAGGTCCATGCCGGCGCTGAGGTCCTCGACTATCTCCAGGGCCTGATCAGTGCCAGCCGCGACCGAGCGCGCTTCGCCCACGGCCTGTCACCGCGTGCCGGGCTGGGACTGCTGCGTGCGGCCCGGGCCCACGCCTTCCTGGAGGGCCGTGACTACACGACACCCGACGATATCGCCCACGTATTGCCAGCCGTTGCCGGGCATCGGGTGCGCGCACGCGAGCCGGAGGCCCCCGAACGCACGGTCGCGCGCCTGATGGAATGCGTCCCGACTCCATGACCGGCCCCGCTCGCTCGCGCGGCCGCATGGCCCGCCTGCGCGACGATGCCATCCGCTGGATCACCCGGCGCCACGCACACGATGGCGACCAGGCGCACCTCGGGCGCGACCGCATCTACATCCTGCCCACGCGTGCCGGGTACACCCTGTTCGGCATCATCCTGGTGATGCTCCTGGGATCGATCAACTACTCCAACAACATGGCGTTCCTGCTGACCTTCCTGCTGGTGGGCATCGGCCATAACGCCATGTGGTACACCCATCGCAACCTGCTGGGTCTGCAGGTCTCCACCCTGCCCGTCCCTGCGGTATTTGCCGGTCAACCGCTGACCCTCCCGCTACGCCTGAGCGAGACCGCTGGACGGGCCCGCGAGGCCCTGGTCCTGCGCATCGGGACGCAATCCAGCGCCCCCTTCCCGGTCCCGGCACAGGGGACCCATACCGCACAGCTGGAGCTGCCCGGACTCGCACGCGGCGTCTACCGCCTGCCACGCCAGCGGCTGGACACACGCTACCCGCTGGGCATCCTGGAGGTCTGGAGCTGGCTGACCCTGGCGCCGGAGATCGTGGTCTACCCGGCGCCGATCGATCCGGGACACACCGCCGGGGACGATGGCGAAGAAGCCGCAGGGGCGTACGACCGGCGCGAGGGCGATGCGCCCGACCAGATCCGCCCCTACCGCACAGGCGATCCACCCGGTCGCATCGTCTGGAAGGCCTTCGCCCGCAGCGGCAAGCTGCATGTCCGTGAATTCGCCAGCGGCCAGGGTGATCGCCTGTGGCTGGAATGGGGGGCCATGCCCGCCTCCGATACCGAGACCCGCCTGTCCATGCTGTGCCATCAGGTACTCGCGGCCCACGCGGAGGGCCGCGTCTTCGGCCTGCGCCTGCCCGACCAGGCCCTGGAGCCGGCCCAGGGGGTCGTTCACCGCGATCACTGCCTGCATGCCCTTGCGCGGTTCCGCAGCACCCCGGTCGAAATGAACCCGGAGCCGGGCCCATGAGAGACAAGACCGCCAGGCCTGCAGACCACACGGATCTGCGCGGATTGGAGCTGGCCCTGGTCGCCCTGCCGGTCGCCGCCCTGCCACACGTCTGGCATCAGCCACCGTGGATCACCGCGCTGGTCGTGCTCGCGATCGCCGCGCGGGCGTGGCTGCTGGGCACGGGCCGCCCCGCGCCTTCGCTGGGCGTGATGAGCGTACTGGCCGTGATCGCCGGTGGCCTGACCTTCGCGCAGTTTGGCACCGTATTCGGCCAGGAGGCCGGCACCGCGCTGCTGCTGGTGATGATCGCCTTCAAGTTGCTGGAGACCCGCAACCGCCGCGACATCGTGATCGCACTGTTCCTCGGCTACTTCGTGGTGGTCACCACCTATTTCTTCGACCAATCCATCCTGATCGCGGCCTATTCGCTCCTGGCCACCTGGCTGCTCACCGCCGCGCTGATCCAGGTGCATGCCGGACGCGTGATCCCCCGCCCGCGCCTCGCGCGGCAGGCGGGCGCCATGCTGCTGCATGCCCTGCCCTTCATGCTGATCCTGTTCTTCGTCTTTCCGCGCGTCGAGGGTCCGCTGTGGGGCGACCCACAACGCGAGCAGACCGCGCGCACCGGGTTGTCCGGCGAGCTCAATCCCGGCGATATCGCCAACCTGCTGCAGGACGAATCGACCGCGCTGCGGGTCGAATTCGACCGCCAAGTGCCGCCCCTGCGGGCGCAATACTGGCGCGCCCTGGTCATGACGGACTTCGATGGCCGGCGCTGGTCCGCAGACGAAAATCGCTCGGTGATCCAGCCCACGGCCGCCGACACCGACAACGTCATCCGCTACACCGCCACCCTGGAGCCCACCCGAGCGCGCTATCTGCCGATGCTGGATTACCCAAGCGCCCTGCCCGAGGATGCCGAGCTGCGCGCGAACTACCAAGTCCTGCGCGATCGCCCCGTGACCAGCCGCATCCAGTACAGCGCCGAGGCCGCCCTGACCACCCCACCCGGAGCGGGCGAACCCACACTGGATCCACAGGAGCGTACCCGCGCACTGCACCTGCCGACTTCCGCCGCGCCCCGGTCGCGGGCCGAGGTTGCCCTGTGGCGCGCCACCCACGGAGACGACGATCGCGCCATCATCCAGGCGGCCCTGCAACGCTTCAGCGCCGAGCCATACCGCTACACTCTCCAGCCGCCACGCCTCGAAGACGACACCACCGACACCTTCCTGTTCGAGACCCAGGCCGGTTACTGCGAGCATTATGCCTCCGCGTTTGCAGTGCTGATGCGCGCGGCCGATATCCCGACCCGCGTCGTCACCGGCTACCAGGGCGGAGCATGGCAGGCCCGTGGCGAATACCTGCGCCTGCGCAACGCCGATGCCCACGCCTGGAACGAGGTCTGGCTGGATGGCGAAGGCTGGATCCGGGTCGACCCCACCGCCGCCATCGCACCCGAACGCATCGAACAGGGGCTGCCCGGGCTGGCCAGCGACACCGGCGAGGAGATACCCGGCTTTCTTCGCCGCGGGGAGGGGCTCTCCTGGCTGCAGCGGGCGCGCTTCGGGATGGACGACTGGGGCGACTTCGTACGCTTTCGCTGGGAAAGCTGGGTGCTGGCCTTCGACCCCGAACGCCAGCGCGAGCTGTTCGCTCGCCTCGGGCTGGATTCGCAGGACTGGCGCTCGGTCCTGATCGCGCTGGGGGCTGGGTTCGGCAGCCTGGCACTGATCGCCCTGACCTGGGTAGGGCTGCGCCGGCCACGCCAGCGGCACGCACCCGCCGATCGCGTGCTGCAACAACTATCGCGCCGCATCGCGCGCCACGACCGCCGCCTGGCGCGCCAGGCCCACGAACCTGTGGATGCTTGGTCCCGCCGCGTCGCACGGGCGCGCCCGGATCTGAGGGAATCCTTGAAGGCCTTCGCAGAGGCCTACAACCGCCAGCGTTTCGCCCCGTTGACGCCCGAACAACGCCGGGAGGATTTGCGTCACCTGCGCGGCCTGCTGTACGCGGTACCGCGCGGGAAGCCACCCGCGCCCGGACCGGACCCTGCCCACGCGTAATGCGCGCCCGTGTTTCCGGCGCCCCAAAACGACTCGGGGCCGCCCGGTCTGTCTGACCCGGACGGCCCCGTTTCCTGTCCACGATCCGCGTGAGCGAATCGGCCCGCGTGACGCCTTATGCCGCGTCGTTACGGAAGATGAAGTGGTGCCGGGCACCACGCCGCTCGTCCTGACGCCGCGCGACCTTCTGCACCTCGGGACGGTTGGCAAACTGCGCCAGGGTAATCCCGTCGAGGAAGTCGTAGAGCTGCTGGCTCAGGTCGTCCCACAGCTCGTGGGTCAGGCAGCGATCGCCGTCCTGGCAGTCCTTGTGGCCCTTGCAGCGCGTCACGTCGACGGATTCATCCACCGCCGTAATGATGTTGGCAATGCTGATCTGGTCCGCACGCTTAGCCAGGCGATAACCGCCACCCGGGCCCCGCACGCCTTCCACCAGATCGGCCTTGCGCAGCTTGGCAAACAGCTGCTCGAGGTAGGACAGCGAAATGCCCTGGCACTGCGAGATGTCGGCAAGCGTCACGGGCCCGATCCGGTCGTGAATCGCGAGATCCATCATGGCCGTCACTGCATAGCGGCCCTTGGTTGAGAGTTTCATGCTTGTTGCCTCCGAATAACCTTGAGTATGTGTCCTGCTCGACATCCGTTCGCAGGCTGGCATCCATTCTTAATTCCTGACAACGCCTGTCAAGAATAATTCCTTATTTACCTGACAATGGTAGTCGGGAATAATTCCCTCATTCTAGCAGGCGAATGAAGAAAGATCACGGAATGCTAACGTAGGTATTCAGAACCGTTCCATGCAACGGAGTTCCCCGGCACAAGAGCGAATCGGCAACGGGCCAGCCTTGGCAGAAGGCAGGGGGGAGGAAGGACGAAGAGACGATATGCCCGAGCGGAGACGCGCTTTTCCGATGGGTACCGGAGATGACGGACGTGCCCGTCCGGGCACTTGGCTTGTCAGCCGGACGGCCGACTGAGCTCCGGCACGGACGGACCCTCGAGGATCATCACCAGCGTCCCGACCGGCAGGCGCGGGAACAGCTCGATCACTTCATCGTTGCGCATACGCACACAGCCCTCCGAGGCCGGTTCGCCAATGCGTCCCTCCTCGTCGGTCCCGTGGATGTAGATGTACCGGCGCAGCGAATCCACATTGCCGCCCCGATTGATGCCCGGCTCCAGCCCTTCCAGCCAGAGGATCCGCGAGGTGATGTTGTCGCGCGGGCTTTGCGCGCCCGGCTCGGTCAGGATTTCCGCGATCTGGCCGGTGTTGCCACGGGCACGGAAGATCGTGCCCCGCGGCGCGCTATCACCGAAGCGCTCGGCAATCCGATGCAGGCCCAGCGGTGTCTTGAAGGTGCCCTCCTCGAAACCTACCCCGCGCGCCGAGGTCGATACATCGAAGATCTCCGTCACCCGCCCGGCCTCCCAGACGTACAGCCGCTGCTGGTCCACCCGGACCACCACCACCGGGACATCATCCGCATTGGGGGCTCGTTCGCGGGCATCCCGGACGACGGGTTCGATCCATTGGAGACTGGGCAAGAGCACCTCGCGTCTACTTCTTGTTGGCCAGATCCAGCACCTCGCCGGCGACCGGCGTGTTCACCAGCCCGTCGCCGCGCAGCGCCGCGAGGTGTTCCAGATAGTCCGGAGGCAATCCAGTCACGTACTCCCCGGTGAAGACCGAGCAGTCGAACTCCTGAATGTTCCGGTTGCCGCGGCGCACGGCCTTTTGCAGGTCTTCAAGGTCCTGGTAGATCAAGCGGTCGGCGGCAATCGCCTCACACACCTGGGCCTCGTCCCGACCGTGGGCAATCAGCTCGTCGGCGGCCGGCATGTCGATCCCGTACACGTTGGGAAAGCGCACAGGCGGCGCCGCCGAGGCGAAATAGACCTTCTTCGCTCCCGCCTCGCGCGCCATCATCACGATCTCGCGCGAGGTCGTGCCACGCACGATGGAGTCGTCCACCAGCATCACGTTCTTGCCGCGGAACTCCAGCGATATCGCGTTGAGCTTCTGGCGCACGGATTTTCGCCGCTTGGTCTGGCCCGGCATGATGAACGTACGCCCGATGTAGCGGTTCTTGATGAACCCCTCGCGGTACTTGATGTTCAGCTCGTGCGCCATCTCCAGCGCTACGGTACGGCCGGTGTCGGGGATCGGCACGATCACGTCGATGTCGTGATCCGGCCAGATGCGCCGGATCTTTTCGCCCAGCGCGGTCCCCATGCGCATGCGCGCGCGGTGGACGAACACGTTGTCGATCACCGAGTCCGGGCGCGCGAAGTAGACGTGCTCGAAGATGCACGGGTTCAGGCGAGTCCCCTCGGCACACACGCGCGTGCTGACCTCGCCGTCCGGCGTGATAAACACCGCCTCGCCCGGCGCCAGGTCCCGCTCCAGATCAAAGCCCTGGGACTCCAGCGCGGCACTTTCGGAGGCGACCATCCATTCGCGCCCGCCCTCTTCGGCCTCGCGCGAGCCATAAACAATGGGTCGAATGCCGTGCGGATCGCGGAACGCCAGCAAACCGCCCCCGGCGATCATCGCGACCACCGCGTAGGCGCCTTCGGCCCGCTGGTGCACGCGCTCCACCGCATCGAACACGGAATCCGGCGTCAGCCCGTTGTCGAGGAAGCGCAGCAGCTCCTGGGCAAAGACGTTCAGGAGGATCTCGGAGTCCGAGTCGGTATTGATATGCCGGCGATCCGTGGCGTACAGCGCCTGCTTGAGCTCGCGCGCGTTGGTCAGGTTGCCGTTGTGCCCCAGCGTAATCCCGAATGGCGAGTTCACGTAGAACGGCTGCGCCTCGGCCGAGCTCGACGAACCGGCCGTCGGGTAGCGCACGTGGCCGATACCCATATGGCCCGTCAGGCTCTGCATGTGCTGGTTGTTGAACACATCGCGCACCAGACCGTTGTCCTTGCGCAGATGCAGCCGCCCGTCATCGTCACAGGTCACAATGCCTGCGGCATCCTGGCCCCGGTGCTGCAAGACCAGCAGGGCGTCATAAAGGGGCTGGTTCACCGGGCTGCGCCCGACGATTCCGACAACTCCACACATACGCTTTCAGGCTCCAGGGTTTTGCAAACGCTGACCAAAGCCGTTCACGGCCCGTCAGCACACGTTGCACTGCAAATGCCGGTTGCAGCTCGCTTCTAGGGCGTCGCCGGCTCGTCGGCGTCGGGGATTACTTCTTCAACCGGCTCGTCACTCGCCAGCAGATCATGGATCTGTTCCTGCCAGCCTTCCGGCAA
The DNA here is from genome assembly GCF_000377825.1 of Thioalkalivibrio sp. AKL9. Taxonomy (NCBI): domain Bacteria; kingdom Pseudomonadati; phylum Pseudomonadota; class Gammaproteobacteria; order Chromatiales; family Ectothiorhodospiraceae; genus Thioalkalivibrio; species Thioalkalivibrio sp. AKL9. The sequence goes on from NZ_KB905104.1 coordinate 310,517, forward strand.
TTGGGCAATCAGCCAATCCACCAGGCGCTCGAACTCCGGGATCAGGCGGCTGTTTTCCCACCAGGACTCGTCCGGCATCAAGGTCAGCGAGGCAAGGAAGATCAGCACCGCCACCAGCAGCACACCGCGCAGCAGCCCGAAGATCACGCCCAGCGAGCGGTCGGTACCGGTCAGCCCGGTCCCCTTCACCAGGCGGTTGGCCACTACTCCGAGAATGCCGCCCACAATCAGGACGCCAATAAAGATCAGGGCGAAGCCAATGCCCAGGCGCAGGGTGGCATCCGAAACCGCCTGGGGGATTTGTTCCGCCACCTCGGCCGCATAGCGGATACCCAGCCACACGCCCACGATCCACGTGGCGAGCGAAAAGGACTCGCGCACGAAGCCACGGAAAAGGCTGATCAGCCCTGACACAACGATCAGGGCGATGATGATGAGGTCGATCCAGTTCACGGGGCCGGCATCGCGTGCTGAAAGGGCGCGTAGTTTACCCCAGCCATCGGTTCCTCGCAGGGTGCCCCGGTCGTCATGGCCATCAGGGGTGTGCCACCACGATACCGGACAACTCCAGCTCGTCCTGCAGCCGTTCGCCCAGCTTCACGGCCTCCTCGCGCTGCGCCAGCGGACCGACCTTCACCCGGTAAATCGGGCGGCCATCGGCCATGGAGTCATCGATGAAGGCCGGCCAGCCCGTGTCGCGCAAGCGGGCCGCCTGCTCGCGCGCGTTGTCCTCGCCGCGGAAGCTCCCGACCTGCACCGCCCACCCGGCCTGCACCGGCTCGTCTGGCTCGACCGAGCGCACCGGCGCATCCTGGCGGGCCGCGGAACCTCCCTGCTCCCCAGCGGCCGCCCGCGCGCCCTCGCCATTCTCCAGGCTGTGCAACTCGGCAACCGGCCTGTCGCGTTCCGCCGCCGGCGCGGCGGGTGCCGCGTCCCGACGTGCAGCCGGGCGCTCCGATGGCAGGGCGATATCGGGCTCGGCAAAGGTGGGCGCCGCGGGCACCGGGTCATCGATCCCGCTCATGTACTCGTAACCTGCCCCGTCGAACAACCAGGGCAGAAAGATGACCGCCAGCACGATCAGGATGACCGCGCCAACCAGGCGAAAGCGGATGGGATTGTCGCTGCTGGTCATGCGGTCATCCGAGGGCGGCGCCAGGGCCAGTTAAGGAAACACTACACGCCTGTGACAGTACGCTCGCTCGCGCCGGCGTCGCAAGCCGTCGGGCATGACGCTCCTGACGCTCAAAGGGCATGCACAACCTCGCCCGCAGCACCAAGCGCCTCGGCCTGCCCGGACAGTGCCAGCTCAGCCAGGTCCTGCGACTGCTCCAGTACCGCCGCCACGGTGTAGAACGAACCGAACACCACCACCCGGCCGCAAGGTCCGGCGCAACGCGTTGCTTCTGCGATGGCCGCCGCGACGTCATCCACGCGGGACACCCGGCGTTGTCCGCTCGCCTCCAACTCGGTGGCCAGCGCCGCGGCGGGCAATGCCCGCGGCAGGTCCAGCGGGACCGGCACCCAGGCATCGACGAGGCCATCCAGACGACTCCACATGGCGGCCCGCTCCTTGTCCGCCATGACGGCGACCAGGGCCACCACCGCACCCGGGGCGGAATGCGCCTCCAGCCAGCGCGCGAGTTCGTTGACCGCATGCACGTTGTGGGCAACATCCAGCAGCCATTCCGGCTCGCCGTGCAGCCGCTGCAGACGGCCCGGCGCCGAGATCGCCAGGGCCCGACTGACGACACCATCGTCGAGCCCCCGGGCCAGTCCCAGTGATTCGACCACAGCGAGGGCCGTAGCCGTGTTCAGGAGCGCCGCACCATCAATCCGGGCGGCTGCGCCCTCGACCCGCCATTCGCGCGCCGTCCCCTGCCACTGCCATCGTAGCGTCGTCGCGTCGCGCGTCAGGGCGAAATCACGCCCACTGCGCAGGACCTGCGCCCCCAGTTGTGCGGCATGCTCCAGCACGCTGGCCGGCGGTTCGGGCTCGCCCAGCACTACCGGGCGATTGGGGCGCATGATACCGGCCTTCTCGCGGCCGATCGCCTCGCGACTGTCGCCCAGCCAGGTCTGATGATCGAGGTCCACCGCGGTGATCGCAGCGACGTCGGCATCCCAGATGTTGACGGCGTCCAGGCGCCCGCCCAGCCCCACCTCCAGCACCTGTACCGCGACTCCCTGCTCGCGGAACAGCCAGACCGCGGCCAGTGCACCGAATTCGAAATAGGTCAGGGAATCCTCGCCGCGAGCCTGGTCGATCGCCTCGAAGGCACGGCACAGGGCGGCATCGGAGACGGGCTCGCCGTCGATGCGGATGCGTTCGTTGTAGCGCAGCAGGTGCGGCGAGGTGAACAGCCCGACCTTCAGCCCCTGCGCCTGCAGCAGGGCCGCGGTGCGCGTCGCCACCGTCCCCTTGCCGTTGGTCCCGGCCACGATCACGGTGGGCGGTCTGTCGGCCCCACGCAGCCCCAGGCGATCGGCCACCAGGGCAATGCGCTCCAGGGTCAGATCCATTCCCACGGGATGCAGTTGCTCCTGGAAGGCGAGCCACTGCGCCAGGGTCGTGCAGCGCACCGGCTGCCTCAGGCGGGGCGCGGCGCGTCGACGCGCTCGCCGTCCGCCCCGTTTTCGGGACTGATAACCTCGACGGACCCCTCGCCCTCCGCCTCATCTGCGGCTGGGTCGGCGCCCGGCGCCGGGGCGTGGGTCAGCATGCCCAGCACCGCAGCCAGACGGCTGCGCATGTCACGGCGATCGACGATCATGTCGATCGCGCCATGCTCGAGCAGAAATTCCGAACGCTGGAAGCCCTCGGGAAGGGTCTCGCGCACGGTCTGCTGGATCACGCGCGGCCCGGCAAAGCCAATCAGGGCATTCGGCTCGGCCACGTTCAGATCACCCAGCATGGCCAGGCTCGCGGACACACCCCCCATGGTCGGATCGGTCATCACCGAGATGAACGGGATGCGTTCTTCCTGCATGCGCGCCAGCACCGCGCTGGTCTTGGCCATCTGCAACAGCGAGAACAACGCCTCCTGCATGCGCGCACCACCGGAGGCACTGAAGCACACCAGCGGGATGCCCTGTTCCAGCGAGCGGTTGGCGCCGCGCACGAAGCGCTCGCCCACCGCGGAGCCCATGGAACCGCCCATGAAGCGGAAGTCGAAGGCAGACGCCACCAAGGGGCGCCCCAGAAGCTGGCCCTGCATCACGACCAGGGCATCGCGCTCGCCGGTGGCCCGCTGGGCAGCCACCAGGCGATCCTTGTACTTCTTGGAATCGCGGAATTTCAGGACATCGGAGGATTCGATATCCGCCGCGATCTCCTCGCGGCCCTCGGCATCCAGGAAGGTCTCCAGGCGCCGGCGTGCGCTCATGCGGCGGTGATGACTGCATTTCGGGCAGACATCGAGGTTGCGTTCCACCTCGGGGCGATAAAGCGTCGCGTCACAACCCTCGCAACGGACCCACAGGCCCTCCGGGACCCCCCGCTTGGTCGCATTGTCGGTGCGGATGCGCGAAGGCATCAACTTCTCGAACCAGCTCATGCCGTCTCCCCGTAATTCGAATCGGCGCCGCGCATTCTACACCGTGGCTGCCGCGCCCGGGGAGCGCGCCGCATCCATGGCATGACGCATCTCACTGACCACCGCCGCCGCCGCACGGGCGAAGCCGTCGGCATCTCCGTCGTGCTCCTCGGCCAGGCGCACGATCGCGCTGCCCACCACCACGGCATCGGCCACCTGCGCCACCCTCCCCGCGGTCTCGGCATCGCGAATGCCGAAGCCGACGCCCAACGGCAGCCCGGTGTGGCGACGCAGACCTTCCAGGCGCGCGGCCAGTGCCGAGGTATCCAGGGTCTGCGAACCGGTCACGCCCTTCAGCGATACGTAGTAAACGAAGCCGCGCGCCGCCCGGGCCACATGATCGATACGCGCCTCCGAGGTCGTGGGCGCGATCAGGAAGATGGGATCGATGCCGGCCTGCTCCAGCAGTCCCACCACGTCCTCGCTCTCCTCCGGCGGCAGGTCCACCGTCAGCAGCCCATCCAGCCCGGCCGCCTTCGCGGTCTGGGCAAAGGTCTCGTACCCCATGCGCTCGACCGGATTCAGGTAGCCCATCAGGACCACCGGCGTGGTGGTGTCGGTCTTGCGGAACTCCGCCACCATCGCCAGCACGTCGCGCAACCCGGTGCCAAAACGCAGGGCCCGCTCGCAGGCCTTCTGGATCACCGGGCCATCGGCCATCGGGTCGGAAAACGGGACGCCCAGCTCGATCAGGTCGGCCCCGGCCTCCACCAATGCATGCATCAGGGGTACGGTGGCCCCGGGCTCCGGGTCGCCCGCCGTCACGTACGGGATCAACGCCGCGCGATTCTGTTCGCGCAGTTCGGCAAAACGCTGCTCGATGCGGCTCATAGCATAATCCCCTCGCGTTCGGCCACGGTGTTCAGGTCCTTGTCGCCCCGCCCGGACAGATTGATGATGATGCTTTGATCGGGACGCATCTGCGGGGCCAGGTCCAGCACATGGGCAATCGCATGACTGGTCTCCAGCGCCGGGATGATGCCCTCGGTGCGGGTCATGCGGTGGAAGCCGGCCAGCGCCTGGTCATCCGTTACCGACACGTAGTTCACCCGGCCGATGTCCTTCAGCCACGCATGCTCCGGCCCGACGCCCGGGTAGTCCAGGCCCGCCGAGACCGAGTGCGTGCCGATGATCTGGCCATTCTCGTCTTCCATCAGGTACGTCCGGTTGCCGTGCAGAACGCCCGGCTGCCCGGCGCACAGCGGCGCAGAGTGGCGCCCGGTCTCGACCCCGTCGCCCCCGGCCTCGACCCCGACCATTTCCACCGACTCATCGCCAAGGAACGGATGGAACAGCCCGATGGCATTGGACCCGCCGCCAACACAAGCGACCAGGGTATCCGGCAGGCGGCCAGTCATCTCCAGGTGCTGCTCGCGCGCCTCGCGGCCGATCACCGCCTGGAAGTCCCGGACCATCGCCGGATACGGGTGCGGCCCTGCCACGGTCCCAATGATGTAGAAGGTGTCGTCGACGTTGGTCACCCAGTCGCGCATCGCCTCGTTCAACGCGTCCTTCAGGGTGCGGGTCCCGGATTTCACCGCCACCACCTCGGCGCCCAGAAGGCGCATGCGATAGACGTTCTGTGTCTGGCGCCGGGTGTCCTCTTCGCCCATGTAGACCACGCATTCCAGCCCCAGCCGCGCGGCCACGGTGGCCGTCGCGACGCCGTGCTGTCCGGCACCGGTCTCGGCGATGATTCGCTTCTTGCCCAGGCGCTTGGCCAGCAGGGCCTGGCCGATCGTGTTGTTTACCTTGTGCGCGCCGGTGTGATTCAGATCCTCGCGCTTGAGGTAGACCTGCGCCCCACCCAGTTCCCGCGACATGCGCTCGGCGTGGTAGAGCGGGTTCGGCCGCCCAACGAACTGCTTCAGGTCATGATCCAGCTCCGCCAGGAAGTCGGGATCCTGCATGTACTGCTCGTATACCGCCTGCAGCTCGTCCAGCGCCCCCATCAGGGTCTCGGACACGAAGCGCCCGCCATACGGCCCGAAATGCCCACGGGCATCCGGGAAAGCCGCCCAGTCAATCTTGTTCATCAGTCTCTACCTCGCATTGACGCACCGCCTGCACGAAGGCCCGCATGCGTCGTGCATCCTTGATTCCGGGCGCGGATTCCACCCCAGAACTCACATCGACCCCGTACGGACGCAGGTGTTCCAGCGCAGCGCGCACCGAGTCCGAATCCAGTCCCCCGGCCAGCAGCCAGGGCCGTTCCAGTGCGTCGGGGACCCGCTGCCAATCGAAGCGATGCCCCGATCCGCCGCTGCGCCCCCCGCCATGACTGTCCAGGAGAAACCCCTGGGCATCCGGGTGCTGCTCCATCACCGGGCGTGGATCCTGCCCTTCGCCCATGGCGATGGCCTTCAGATAAGGCCGCCCGAAGCGCGCGCAAAACGGCGCCGTCTCGTGCCCGTGAAACTGCAGGCAATCCAGCCCTACCGTCTGCAATACCGTTTCGACGCGTGACGGATCCGGGTCCACAAACAATCCCACCGTGGTCACGAACGGGGGCAGCGCGGCCGCGATGGCCGCGGCCTGCGCCGGCTCTACCGCCCGCCGACTCGCTGCATGAAACACCAGCCCGATGGCATCGGCCCCAGCCGCCGCCGCGGCACGTGCCTGTTCCGGGCTCGTCACTCCACAGATCTTCACCCGATAACGCATGCGCCCGCCGGCCTCCTCTATCCGGTCGCAAAGCCTACCAGAACCCGGCACGCGATCCGGCTTTCCCGCAATCACCCCGGCGCATTCCCCGGGACGCCATCGAGGACCGGCCCCGCGGTGATCGGCAGCTCGAACTCCACCGGATAATCCACATGCACGAAATAGAGCCCGCCGGCCGGCGCGGTGATCCCCGACGCGCGCCGATCCCGCGCCGCCAGAACCTCCATCGGCCAGCCCACTTCGGCCCGACCATCCCCCACCGCCAGCAGAACGCCGGCGATGTTGCGCACCATGTGGTGCAGAAAGGCATTCGCGTGGATATCCAGAATGACGTAGGAGCCGCGCCGGCGCACCGACAGCGAATGCACCCGGCGCACGGGCGACTTGGCCTGGCACGCCGCCGCTCGCAGGCTGCTGAAATCGTGCTCCCCCACGAAGGCCTGACCGGCCCGATGCATGCGCCGGGCATCCAGCGGCCGTCGCCACCACGATACCCGCCCGGCCTCCAGCGCCGGACGGATCTCGCGATTCGCGATCACATAGCGGTAGCGCCTCCCGAACGCGCCGAACCGGGCGTGGAAGGTATCGGGTACCGGCTGCGCCCAGGTCAGCGCAATCGCACCCGGCAGACGACTGTTGCTTCCCAGGATCCAGGCGCGTGGTTCGCGTTGTGCCGGGGTGTCAAAGTGCACCACCTGGGCGGTGGCATGGACCCCCGCATCGGTACGCCCGGCACAGTTCAGCTCCACCGGGTGATTCGCCACGAAGCCCAGCGCCGCCTCCAGGTGGCCCTGTACGCTCGGACCATCCTTTTGCCGTTGCCAGCCCAGCAGCCCGCGGCCATCGTATTCGACACCCAGCGCCCAACGCTGGCGCGTGGCCGGCCCCGTTCCCCCCCCGGATGACACCGACATCTGGTCGCTATTCAAAACCCAGCCCCCAGTACCGTCCACCAGACCGCCACCACGCCCGCCCACAGCCAGGCCAGCGCAGCCTTGGGGATTCGCCAGCCCGAGATCATCGCGGATTCCGCCGGGAGCTCTGCCGCGACAGCGCCACCCCCTGCGAGGGCCTGATCCAGGCGCAGGACAAGCCATTCCCGGACCTGTGCCAAGCGCGCACGGCGCACTCCGCGCAGGCCCGCCCGGCGTTGCTCCAGTGCGACCCGTTCACCCTCGAACATGGCCAGTGCCAGAAACAGACGTCGCGCGAAGCGCTCGCCCCAGCCCCCCAGCACCTGGCGTGGGCCGCCCAGAATGCCCCCAAGGGCACGCACCAGTGCCGGCCGCGGGAAGCGTCCGGTCATCCAGACCACCAGCACCACCACGAGCATCAGTGCAGCAATACGCCATCCGGCCACCTGCAGTCCCGTGCCCCAGTCTCCACCCCCCGTCGGCCACACCCCGTAGAACACCACGAGCGAGAGATAAAACCATTTCAAACGCAGCAACAGCCGGCCCGCACGGCCCCAGTCCAGACCGGTCAAGGCCAGCCCTCCGGCCACTACACCCGCGACGGCCACTACCTGCGGCTCGGCCGGCACTAGCGCCGCAGAAACGCCCAGCACACCCAGCAGCGCCGCTGCCGCGGCTCCGGCATCGCCCTCAGCGGGGGCCGACCTCATCGGCTCTTCCGCGCTCATCGCCACTCAGCGCCCATCCCCATCCTCGAAACCAAAAGGCCCCGCCCGAGAGATCCCCCCGGGCGGGGCCACACATCGTAGCCATGATCGGTTCACGGCGCCGGCATCACCAGCCCGACACGACCCGGCTCCAGCAATCAGCTTCCCTGAATCTGATCCCGGATCGCCTCGGCCTCGCGCTTCTGTTCGTCGGTACCGGAGGCCAGAACCTCGTCGATGAGCTCCTGGGCGCCCTCCGCATCGCCCATGTCCGCATAGGCCTGGGCCAGACTCAGCCGCGTCACGTTCTCGTCATCGCCGGCCCCATCCGTACCTTCCCCGGCATCGGCCGATTCCGGCGCGGCGAATGCCTCGCCCGAAGCCGGCAGATCCTCGTCCATCTCCAGCCCGGTCTCCTGGCCTTCACCACTGTCACCGCCACTGGCGGGCGCATCAAGGTCCGGAAGCTCGTTCTCCTCGAGATCGAAGGACAGGTTGTTCAGGTCATCGTCTGTCTGGCCTTCTTCCGCAGTCTCTTCGGCCGCACTGGCGAGGTCCTGTTCCAGGTTGTCGTCGATATCAAACGAAAGCCCCTGATCCTCTGCCGTACCCGGCTCTTGCGCATCGGCACGCGGCTCCGCATCGTCGGATTCCGGCAGCTCCAGATCGGAGAAATCGATCTCGTTGCTGTCAGCGTCGCCCCCCGCGACCCCGGGGTCCACCGAAGCCGGCTCGTCAAGGGAATCGGCGCTGGCCAGGCCGGCCGCCCCGGAGGCACCGCCCAACTTCGACTCCAGCTCCGAGAGACGATCGCGCAGGGCATCGTCGTCCGCACCCAGGCGATCGCGCAGGGCCATCGCCGCCTCGCGTGCGCCCGCTTCGTCCTCAAGCGCCACATGGGCCTCGACCAGCTTGAGCCGGTACTGATTGTTGTCCGGGTTCTCCTTCAGGGCGGCGTTCAGCGTCTCGACCGCCTGGTCATTCATGCCATAGGCCAGGCAGACATCCACCTCGGCCAGCACGTCGTCCGCGCCCGCCGCACCCTCGCTGGTGCTGGCGACCACCACTTCGCCTACCTCTTCTTCGGGTTGGGCCGGTGGATGCGCGGATTCTTCCTGCGCGGTCTCTGCAGACTCGTCGGAGCGCGAAGCGGCCGTTCCCACAATGGTTCCGGCCGCAGCCGCGGTCGCGGCCCCGGACACCCCGGAACCCGCGCCTCGTTCGCCGCCGCCCTGGACTTCACGCGCCTCGTACCCCGTGGCACCCACGGTCGACGCCTGCACCCCGCTGTTGTCGGCCCGCGGCTTCAGGCCGGAACCGTGTTCGTCGACCATCACCTCGCGGCGGCCGCCGCGGGCAAAAGCCAGCAACACCAGCAGCAGCAGAATGACCAGCGCAATCGCCATCATCAGCAGCAACGGATCGTTCATGATGCGTTCGTGCAGCGGGGCATTGCGTTCAGCATCCGCACGATCCAGACGGGTGCGCAGCTGTTCGCGCTCGGCGCGCAGCTGGCTCAGCTGTTCCTCGAGCCCAGCCATGTTCTCGCTGGAGATCTCGGCCAGACGCCCACGCTCGCCAAGCTCCTCGCGCAATTCGGAGAGCTCGTCGCGCATTCCGTCCATTTCGGCGCGCTGGGACAGCAGGGCTTCCTGCAGCAGCTCCTCGGAACCCCCCTGGGTTGCCCCAGCTTCCGCATCTTCCGGCAGCAGATCGGCGACGATCTCCAGGCGATCCTCGGGCGCAACCTCCTCGGTCGCGGCCTCGTCGCCCACCGCCGTTTCGTCCTCGGTCACGGCCGAGTCCGATTCGGCCACTGCGGATTCGTCGTCCTCAACCGCCGCGGCAGCGTCCTCCGTAACAGCCGCTTCTTCGTCCTCGGCCAGCGCCTCGCCCTCGACACCCTCCTCAGCCGCGGCCGGAGCCGGCTCCGGTTCTTCGCGGGCGACGCGAGTGGATTCCTGCCAGGCGCGGGTCTGGTCGGCAACCTCGGCCCGCGCCTCGGCGGTACTACGCGCGTCCAACTGTTCGCGGGACGGCGTACGCAATTCCGCGTCCGCGCGCAGCGAATTGATGTTGTTACCCATGAAGGCCTGCGGATTGGCGTCGAGGAACGCGAGCATGGCCTGCTCGTCGCTGTATCCCGAGACACCGCTGCGGCGCACGACCGCGTAGAGGGTGTCGCCACTACGCACCCGGATGGTTTCGCCTTCGCGGGTCGCACGCGGCGCCGCGCCGGGGTCCCCGCTCACGGCCGGCGCAGAAGTTCCGGAAGGCATCGTGCCGGGCGGATCCAGCAACAACGAGACCTCGCGCATGGCGCGCCCGCCATCCCAGCGCGCCTCCAGCAGCATGCCCACATAGGGCTCGCGCACCGGCCGGCGTGTGGTCAGGATGATGCGGTCACCCTCGACCTGGATGTTCAGGTCCCCCGGAACACCGCCACGGTTCAGACCGGCGCGGCGGTATGCATCCTCGGAAGCCTGGCGAATTCGCAGGGAGTCGCCGGCAGCCGCCGCCCCCCGCAAGGGAATCTCCGCCCGCAAGGGCTGATTCAGGAAGGTTTGAAGATTAATTTCGCCGAAGCCCACGGAACTCGAGGACGCCGGGGCCACCAGCAGCAAGAACAAAAACCCAACCAAAAACTTGCGCACGAATTCCCCCTGAAAATGCCACCTGGCCGTACTGCCTCGGCCGACACGGCCGATGACCCCCTGGCCACGGATGTACCGGGTAGTGTCCCCGGCGTTTTCCCGGATTAAATCACAGGTAATCGCGGATCAAAACCTCCGCGATCTGAATCGTGTTCAGCGCAGCCCCCTTGCGCACGTTGTCCGAGACCACCCAAAGGTTCAGTCCGCGGGGGTGGGAAATGTCCTCGCGGATGCGGCCGACGAACACCGCATCCTTGCCGGAACCCTCGGTCACCGCAGTCGGATAGCCCCCGTCCTCGTGCTTGTCCAGCACCGTGATCCCCGGTGCGCCGGAGAGGATTTCGCGCGCCTTCTCCGCAGTGATCTTCTCGCGCGTCTCGATATGCAGGGCCTCGGAATGTCCGTAGAACACCGGAATGCGCACCGCGGTCGGGTTCACCAGGATGGACTCGTCGCCCATGATCTTCCGGGTCTCCCAGACCATCTTCATCTCTTCCTTGGTGTAGCCATTGTCCTGGAAGACGTCGATGTGCGGCAGGGCATTGAACGCGATCTGCTTGGGGTACACGTTGCACTCCACCGGACGGCCATTCAGCAACGCCGCCGTCTGGTGCGCCAGCTCCTCGATCGCCTCCTTGCCGGTACCGGACACGGCCTGGTAGGTCGCCACGTTGATCCGTTCAATGCCCACCGCATCGTGCAGCGGCTTCAGCGCCACCAGCATCTGAATGGTGGAGCAATTCGGATTCGCGATAATCCCGTGTTTCGTGTAATCGCCCACCGCGTCCGGGTTCACCTCCGGAATCACGAGCGGGATTTCCGGGTCGTAGCGGAACTGGGAGGTATTGTCGATCACGACGCAGCCGGCCGCCGCCGCCTTGGGCGCATATTCCGCGGACACCGAGGCGCCCGGCGAGAACAGCCCGATCTGCACCGTGGAAAAATCAAAAGTCGCCAGGTCCTCGACCTCCAACTCGCGCCGGCCGTAGTCCACCGTCTTGCCCACCGACCGCGAGCTGGCCAGGGCATGCACGCGCCCGATCGGCAGGTCGCGCTCGGCCAGGATGGACAGCAGGGCCTCGCCAACGGCGCCCGTTGCCCCGACCACGGCCACGTCAAATTTGCGGTCACTCATCGTTAATTCCCGGTTTAATTTTGATCTTCAAGCTATTGATAGTTCTATTGAACCGTAGGATGCGACGAGCGCAGCGAATCGCATCAATCTCTTCCCCAGCGGAGGCAATGATGCGTTTCGCTGCGCTCAACGCATCCTACACTTGCGCGTGATACAAGCCCCGTTCGTGAGGCCGCCTCAATCGTCCAACGCAGCCACCAGGGCATCCCCCATCCCCTGCGTACCGACCAGCTTCATGCCTTCACCGAAGATGTCTGGGGTACGCAAGGCCTGATCCAGTACCCGACCCACAGCCGCCTCGATGCGTTCGGCCAGGTCGTTGCGGTTCAGACTATGACGGAGCAGCATCGCGACCGACAGCACCGTCGCCATCGGGTTGGCCTTGCCCTGCCCCGCAATATCCGGTGCCGAACCGTGGATCGGCTCGTACAGACCCACGCCCTCGCTGTTCAGCGAGGCGGACGGCAGCATGCCGATGGAGCCGGTCAGCATCGCCGCTGCATCGGACAGGATGTCCCCGAACATGTTGCCGGTCACCATCACGTCGAACTGCTTCGGGTCACGCACCAGCTGCATCGCGGCGTTGTCCACATACATGTGAGACAGCTCGACCTCGGGGAATTCCTTCCCGACACGCTCGACCACCTCGCGCCACAGCTCGGAGACCTCCAGCACGTTGGCCTTGTCCACCGAGCACAGACGCTTGCCCCGTTTCATCGCCGCCTCGAAGCCGACCCGGGCGATCCGCTCAATCTCCGATTCGCTATAGACCAGCGTATTGAACCCGACCCGCTCGCCATTGCGTTCCTCGATCCCGCGTGGCTGGCCGAAGTAGATCCCCCCGGTCAGCTCGCGCACGATCAGGATGTCCAGCCCGCTGACCACCTCGGGCTTCAGCGTGGAGGCCGAGGCCAGCTGCGGATACAGGATCGCCGGGCGCAGGTTCGCGAACAGGCCCAGATCCGAGCGGATGCCCAGCAGCCCACGCTCGGGACGCAGGTCGCGCTCCAGCGACTCGTATTGCGGGCCACCCACCGCCCCCAGCAGGATCGCATCTGCACGACGCGCCGCCTCGCGGGTGGCCTCCGGATAGGGGTGCCCGGCCGCGTCATGCGCCGCGCCCCCGATCAGGCCCTGCTCGATCTCCAGATCCAGACCGCCGATCTCGCCCACGCGCTCCAGCACCTTCAGCGCCTCGGCCACGATCTCGGGCCCGATCCCGTCCCCGGGCAATACCAGAATTCGGCTCACAAACCTCTCCCAAGTAACTATTATTCTTTACCTATACATTCCCAGTGGCAACGTCATTGCGAGGAGCCGCAGGCGACGTGGCAACCTCCCAACGCCCCCCGACGCTCGCCGCGGCCGACGCCGGGGCCACCCACAGAGATCGCCACGTCGCTGCGCTCCTCGCGATGACGGTGCTTCCTGCCCCCCCGTCATTGCGAGGCCCCGCCAGGGGCCTTGGCACAAAAGCGCGAAGCGCGTTGAACGGCCGCAGGCCGGCCCGAAGGGCGAGCGCAGCGAGTAACCTCCCAAAGCTGCCAGAGCGCCGGTACGGGGATCCGGTGGTTCCGGACGGAGGTTGCTCCGTCGCTTCGCTCCTCGCAATGACGGTGCCCGGATCCAGGCCGTGCCAGACGCACCGTCTACCGTTGTTGTTCCGCCATCCACGGCCATTCGCGGCGCTGGCGCTCCTCGAAGGCGCGAATATCGTCCGCAAACTGCAGCGTCAGGGCGATATCGTCCAGCCCGTTCAGCAGGCGATGGCGGCGGTCCTCGTCCAGTGTGAAGTCGAATACGGTACCGTCCGGCGCGGTCACGGTCAGCTCTTCCAGATTCACCTCGACCTGCGCGCCCGGGTTCGCCTCCACCTGATCAAACAGGCGCTGCACCTCGTCCTCGGCCAGCACCACTGGCAACAGCCCGTTCTTGCAGCTGTTGGAGAAGAAAATGTCCGCAAACGACGGCGCGATCACCGCACGAAAGCCGAAGTCCGTCAGTGCCCACACCGCGTGCTCCCGCGAGGAGCCGCAGCCGAAATTCTTGCGCGCCAGCAGGATGGTCGCCTGGTCAAACGGCGCCTGATTCAGCACAAAGTCCGGATTCGGCCGGCGCTTCGAGCCATCCATGCCCGGCTCGCCCGGGTCCAGGTAGCGCCAGTCGTCGAAGGCATTGGGGCCGAAGCCCGTGCGCTTGACCGACTTCAGGTACTGCTTGGGGATGATCGCGTCGGTATCCACGTTGGAACGGTCCAGCGGCGCGACGATCCCCTTCTCTACGGTAAAGGCCTGCATCACTTACGCCTCCTGCAACGCGGACGGTTCAATGAAGTGCCCGGCGACGGCCGCCGCGGCGGCCAGCGACGGGCTGACCAGATGCGTGCGCCCGCCCTGCCCCTGACGGCCCTCGAAGTTGCGGTTGGAAGTGGAAGCACAGCGTTCGCCCGGCTCCAGGCGGTCGGCGTTCATAGCCAGGCACATCGAACAGCCCGGCTCGCGCCACTCGAAGCCGGCATCCAGGAAGATGCGGTCCAGCCCCTCCTGCTCCGCCTGCTGTTTCACCAGCCCGGAGCCCGGCACCACCATCGCCAGCTTGATGTTATCGGCCTTCTTGCGGCCCTTCACCACCTCGGCGGCGGCGCGCAGGTCCTCGATCCGGGAATTCGTGCAGGAACCGATGAATACCTTGTCCGGACGGATCTCCGTCATCGGGGTATTCGCCTTCAGGTCCATGTACTCCAGCGCCCGCTGCATGCCCTCGGCGCGCACCGGATCGGACTCGGCCGCCGGGTCCGGCACCCGCCCGTCGATCGGCGCGACCATCTCCGGCGAGGTGCCCCAGCTGACCTGCGGGGCGATCTCGGCGGCATCCATCTCCACCACCGCGTCGAACTCGGCATCCGGGTCGGAGACCAGCGTGCGCCAGTACTCGGCCGCCCGCTCGAACATCTCGCCGGTCGGCGCCTGCGGCTTGCCGCGCACGTATTCGATGGTCTTCTCGTCCACCGCGACCATGCCCGCACGGGCCCCGGCCTCGATCGACATGTTGCAGACGCTCATGCGGCCTTCGATCGACAGGCTGCGGATCGCGGAGCCGGCAAACTCGATCGCGTAGCCGGTACCCCCGGCGGTGCCAATGCGGCCGATGATCGCCAGCACCACGTCCTTGGCGGTGACCCCCGGACGCAGCTCGCCTTCCACACGGATCTGCATGGCCTTGGTCTTCTTTTGCCACAGGCACTGGGTGGCCAGCACATGCTCCACCTCGGAGGTGCCGATGCCGAAGGCCAGCGCGCCCAGCGCGCCATGCGTGGATGTGTGCGAGTCGCCGCAGACTACGGTCATGCCCGGCAGGGTCGCGCCCTGCTCCGGGCCGATCACGTGCACGATACCCTGGCGCACGTCGGCCATCGGGAAGAACTTCAGCCCCAGGCTCGTGACGTTACTCTCCAGCGTTTCCACCTGGATGCGCGAGACCGGATCCGCAATCCCCTGGTCGCGGTTCTCCGTGGGCACGTTGTGATCCGGCACCGCCAGCACGGAATCGCCGCGCCATGGCTTGCGGCCGGCCAGCCGCAGCCCCTCGAAGGCCTGCGGACTGGTCACCTCGTGCACCAGGTGGCGGTCGATGTAGAGCAGCGTCGAGCCATCCGGCTCCTCGCGCACCCCATGCGCCTCCCACAACTTGTCATACAGGGTCTTGCCAGCCATTACCTACTCCCGCGGCCGTGCCGCGTTCTGTCGTTCTTGCATTCCACCGGCGCTATACAGGCCCGCCCTTGCACGGCATTGCCAAATGCACCGTCATTGCGAGGCCCCGCAGGGGCCGTGGCAACCTCCGTCCGGAACCACCGGATCCCGGTACTGGCGCTCTGCCAGCCTCAGGAGGTTGCCGCGTCGCCTTCGGCTCCTCGCAATGACTTCATTTCAGGACGACCGTTTAAAGGAGTCTGCGGCCACCTCGGTATTCTTTCAAATCCGTTTTCTTATCCGTATCATTCCATACGGTTATATAGGTGCCGGGTCATGCCGAGCCCGACCATCGAACGGACCATTATCTCACGCAGGGACTGGAGAGAGACGGATGCGCCCAGAACAACTGAGTGTCGAATCCCTGCAGGCCTTCGTCGCGGTCGTCGACACCGGCGCCTTCTCCGCCGCGGCCGAACAGCTGCACCTGACCCAACCCGCAATCAGCAAGCGCATCCAGTCCCTGGAAGCGACACTGGAGCGCCCGCTGTTCGAGCGCCAGGGCCGCCGCGTTCGCCCGACGGAGGTCGCGGAGCGCCTGCTGCCCGAGGCCCGCGAAATCCTCGCCCGCCTGCGCGCCATCGAGCAGCAGGTCGCCGACCTCGACCAGGTGGTGCGCGGCCGTATCCGCCTGGCAACCTCGCACCACATCGCCCTGCACCGCCTGCCCACGCCACTGTCGGCCCTGCGCGAGCGCTACCCGGAACTGGAACTGGAACTGGCATTCATGGATTCCGAGGCCGGCATCGAGGCCGTCATGCACGGCGACGCCGACCTGGCCCTGGCCACCCTGCCCGAGGATCTGCCGAAGGGCGCCGAGGCGCACACGGTATGGACCGACGACCTCGTCCCCATGGTCGCCTGCAACCGCGCTGACGATACCCCGCTGGATACCCTGCGGCGCCTGCACGACTGGCCGGCCATCCTGCCGCCCGCGGATTCCACCACCCGCCGCCAGATCGACCAGGCCCTGGCCGCACAGGGCCTGCACCCCACCGCCGCACAGGAAAGCCCCTACCTGGAAGTCATCCGCATGCTGATCACGGCCGGCCTCGGCATCGGCTTCCTCCCCCACACCATGGCCACCGACGACCTCGCCGTACTCGACTGGCCCGGCGCGCCCGTCGCCCGCCAGCTCGGCTGGGTCCGCCATGCCGAGCGCTACCGCTCCCGCACCCTGGAGGCTGTCATCGAGACGTTACAGCCGCCGCAGTAACCGGATGGCCGCCCCCTTCCAGGCCGGCAGCCGCGCGGTCAGGCGCGGGCGGCTTCGCGGGGGATGAGGGACGAGATCATCCAGGTGGCGAAGATGAAGAAGGTGGAAGCGATCAGGGCGCCTTCCAGGCCCCAGACCATGAAGATGGCGCCGGAGGCGACGGTGCCGACCAGCCGGCCGCCGGCGTTCGCCATGTAGTAGAAACCGACTTTCATCGCGACGCGGTCGGCGTCGGCGTAGTCGAGGACCAGGAAGGAGTGGACGGCGGAGTTGATCGCGAACACCACGCCGAACACGCCCAGCCCGACCATCAATACCCAGGCCGGGTCCAGGCCCACCTCCAGCCCGATCACGATGGCGATCGGCAGCAGCATCAGGATGAAGGCCCACAGGCGCGCGGTGAGCCCGGTCGGATGCACCCCGCCCTTACCCAAGAGGCGCGGCACGGAGGCCTGCACGACGCCGTAACCGATCACCCACAGCGCGAGGAACGCGCCGACCTGCATGTGGTTCCAGTCCAGCGTGGCGCTGAGGAACACCGGCAGCGCGACCACGAACCAGACATCGCGTGCGCCGAACAGGAAGAAGCGTGCGCCCGAGAGCACGTTGATTGCGGCGGAGTTGGAGAACATCTGGGTGAACTTCGGCTTGCCGCCGACACGCCCCAGCCCGCGCGGCAGTCCGACCACCGAGAACAGCATGACCAGCGCCAGCATCCCGGCCAGGATGACCAGCGCCATCTGGAAGCCCACGCTGTAGAGCAGCGCCCCGCCAACAAAGAAGCCGACGCCCTTCAGCGCGTTCTTCGAGCCGGTAAGCACCGCAACCCAGCGAAACAGCCGCCCCTCCCCGTCGCCGGCGACCAGCTTTACGCCGGACTTCGCGCTCATCTTGTTCAGGTCCTTGGCGATCCCGGACAGGGCCTGGGCGAACATCACGTAGGCCACGCCAAGCCAGGCCTCGGGCACCGTGAGCATCAGCAGCGCCGCCACCTGCAGCAGCGTCCCGCCGATCATGGTGGTGTTCACCCCCAGCCGCGCGGCCAGCCAGCCGCCGGTCAGGTTGGTGATGACCCCGAACAGCTCGTAGAACAGGAACAGAAAGGCGATCTCCAGCGGGCTGTAGCCCAGCTGGTGGAAGAACAGCACTACCAGCATGCGGATCGCGCCGTCGGTGACGGTGAACGCCCAGTAGTTCGCGGTGATCCGCGCGTAGGCACCCAGCCCCAGGGTAGGCGGCCCGCCGGAGTTTGGCTGGTCGGCCGTGCCGCTCACAACGGCCTCAAACTCCGAGCTTGGCGACGCGGGCGACCAGCTCGACCAGCCGGTTCGCGTAGCCCCACTCGTTGTCGTACCAGGCCAGCACCTTCACCTGCGTGCCATCAACCACCATGGTCGACTGGGCATCCACGATGGACGAGCGCGGGTCGGTGCGGAAATCGCTGGACACCAGCGGGCGCTCCTCGTAGCCGAGGATGCCGTTCAGATCGCCGTTCGCGGCCTCGCGCAGCAGGCCGTTGACCTCCTCCGCCGTGGTCTCGCGCGCGGCCTCGAAGGTGAAATCGGTCAGCGACGCGTTCATCAGTGGCACGCGCACCGCATGGCCGTTCAGACGCCCGTTCAGTTCGGGAAAGATGTCGCCAATCGCCTTCGCCGAGCCGGTGGTGGTCGGGATCAGGTTCAGCCCGGCGGCGCGGGCCCGGCGCAGGTTGTCGCGCGGCAGGTCCACCGGCGACTGGGTGGCGGTCATGTCGTGGACGGTCAGGATGGTGCCGTGGCGGATCGATAGCGCCGGGTGCAGCACCTTGACCAGCGGCGCCAGGCAGTTGGTGGTGCAAGAGGCAGCCGTCACGACGTGGTGCTTCGCGGGATCGTAAGCGGCGTCGTTCACGCCCATCACCACGTTCAGCGCGCGCGCGTCCTTCACCGGCGCCGCGACCACCACGCGCTTCGCGCCCCGGGAGAAATGCGGCTCCAGCGTGTCCATGGTGCGGAAGGCGCCGGTGGCATCGATCACGATGTCCACGTCCGACTCGCCCCACGGCACCTGCCCCGGCTCGGGCAGGCTCGTGTGGCGCAGCTCGCGCCCGTCGATCCGGATCTGGCCCGCTTGGGCCTCGGGCTCGCGGCCCCAACGCCCGTGAACGGAATCAAACTCCAGCAGATGCCCGGTAACGGTCCCGTCCGCGGCGACCTCGTTCAGATGCACGACCTCGATGTCGTCCCGGTCCCATGCCGCGCGCAGGGCCAACCGACCGATCCGCCCCATCCCGTTTATACCGACGCGCACCGCCATGGAGCCCCTCCCGCGAAAAATCGCGTCAGCATACCCCGCCCAAATGACAAACGCATGACGCCCGGGCGCCGAAAACCCGGCTCGTCAGTTGAGCCAGACGATCCCCGCGTTGAGGTAGATAGCGAAGGCGACCCACAGCAGGTACGGCACCAGCAGCGCGCCGGCGATACGGTCAATGCGCCAGAAGGCGATCAGAGTGGCCAGGATCAGCGGCCACAGGATCAGGATCTCGGCGAGCGCCAGATCCGGGCGTTGGATGCCGAAGAACAGCACCGACCAGCCGAGATTCAGCGCGAGCTGGGCCAGGAACAGCCCCAGCGCCATCGGGGCGCCGGTCAGGCCGACGCGCCGCCAGACATGCCAGGCGGCGAGACCCATCAGGCCGAACAGCACGGACCAGACCGGGCCGAATACCGCATCCGGCGGGTTCAGCGGCGGGCGCGTCAGCGTCGGATACCAGTCGCCCACCGACAGACTGGTCGCCCAGCCACCCAATCCCGCCACAGCGAAGACCAACACCATCCAGGCCAGCAGGCCCAGCATGTCCATGGCAAAGGAGCGCCGCCGCGGGCGCGGGGGACGGGCCGAATCGGATGTCGTCACGGAATTCTCCTTGTACTCGGGGGTCCTAGTCCGGGCTTCATCGAATCGGCGCCGGATTCCGAACGGAATTCATGCACGATTCAGTCAACCACGCGACACTCTAACCTGACCACCCCGCAAACAAGCGAGTTGCAATGCCCCGCCCCGCCACACTGATCACCGCGCTCCTGTTTCTCCTGGCCGCTGGCATCCTCGCCTGGATGCTGCTGGGCCCGGAAGACGACGCGGCCTCTTCCGGTCGTCCGGGCGGTGGCGAGACCCGCCCGGTCGCGGTCGCCATCGCCGGCATCGAGACCCGCGACCTGGTCGAACGGCGGCGCTTCACCGGCAGCATCGAGGGCGCCGACCGGATCGAGATCACCCCCCGCGTGGGCGGGCGGGTTGCCGAGGTATTCGTCAACCTGGGCGACCGCGTGGAGCCCGGTGACCCGCTGCTGCAGCTGGATACCGAGGAATTCGAGCAGGACGTCGCCCAGGCCGCGGCGGAGCTGGAAGTCGCCGAGGCCAGCCTGGCCGAGGCCCTGGCCAGCCGCGATGCGACCCGGCGCGAACTGCAGCGCACCCGCGAGCTGCGCGACCAGGGCATCGCCTCGCGCTCGGAGCTGGAGGCCGCGGAAACCGAACTCGCCCTGGCACAGACGCGCGTCGCCCTGGCCGAGTCGCAGATCCGCCAGCGGCGCTCGGCCCTGCGCACCCGCGAGATCCAATTGAGCTACACCCGCATCGAGGCGGGTACGGCCGACAGCACCCGCTGGGTCGCCGAACGCCACGTGGATCCCGGCACGGTCATCAGCGCCAACGACACCGCACTGGCGCTGGTCCGGCTGCAGCCGGTGCGCGCCATCCTGGCCGTGACCGAGGCCGACTACGGCCGGCTGTCGCCGAGCCAGGGGGCACAGGTCCACACCGCCGCCTATCCGGACGCCGGATTTGCCGGCACCATCGCCCGCATCGCCCCGGAATTCCGGCCCGGGTCGCGTCAGGCGCGGGTCGAGGTGGAGATCCCCAACGAACGCGACCAGCTGCGCCCGGGCATGTTCGTGGAGGCCGCCATTACCCTCGGGGAACGCAACGCCGTCCTGGCGATCCCACGCGACGCGATCATCCAGCGCGAGGTCGGCCCGACCCTGTTCAGCGTGGACCGCAGCGGCGAGCGCCCGCAGGCCCGCCGCCATCAGGCGGTTACCGGCGTGCGTGACGGCGACTGGGTCGAACTGCTGGAACCGGAGCTGCCGGAAGGGACCGAGGTCGTCGTGCTCGGCCAGCACCTGCTCGCGGACGGCACCCCGCTGCGCCTGACCGACCCGCGCAACGTGCCGGATGGAGACGACGCACCCGAGTCGGACACCCCGTGAATCCGGCCCGCGTAACGGTCCACCGCCCCGTGCTGACCAGCATGGTGGCCCTGATCGTGGTGATCCTCGGCCTGACCGCGCTGACCCGCCTGCCGGTGGATCTGCTACCGAATATCACCTACCCGGTGGTCACGGTGATGACGTCCTACCCCAATGCCGGGGCCGAGGAAGTCGAACAACTCGTTACGCGCCAGGTGGAGCAGGCCGCGGCCGCCATTACCGGTGCCCAGGAGATCCGCTCGACCTCCGCCGAGGGCAACAGCAACGTCCGCATCAACTTTGCCTGGGGCACGGACATCCGCCAGGCGGTGGACGACCTGCGCGATCGCCTGGCGCGCATCGAGGACCGCCTGCCCGATGACGCCGATCGCCCGCTGGTGCGCCAGTTCGACACCCAGGACTCGCCCATCATGCGTCTGGGCATCGGTTCGCAACTGGACGCCATCCACCTGCGCACCCTGATCGACAATCGTATCGCCCCGCGCCTGGAACGCATCCCCGGCGTGGCAGCTGTGGATACCTTCGGCGGCCTGGAGCGCGAGGTCCGCGTGGAGGTGGACCCGGAGCGCATCGAGGCCATTGACCTCGGCCTGGACGACCTGCGCAACCGCATCCGCGACGCCAACGTGATCACCCCCGGCGGCCCGATCATGGATGGGCGCCGCGAATACCGCCTGCGCACGCCGGCCGAGTTCCGCTCGGTGGACGAGGTCCGCGACACCATCGTGCAACGCAGCGAGGACGGTGTGACCTACCTGCACCAGGTGGCCGACGTGCGCGACACCCACCAGCGCGTTACCCGCCGGTTCCGGGTCAACCAGGAGGAAGGGGTGCAGCTCGCCGTGCGCAAGCTGGCCGACGCCAACACCGTCGAGGTCTCCGAGGCGGTCCACGCCGAACTGGTGCGCCTGAACCGCGACTTTCCCCAGATCGACATCCGCGCCGTCACCGACGAGGCCGGTTTCATCCGCAACTCCATCACCAATGTCGGTCGTTCGATCCTCTACGGCAGTGCACTGGCCGTGCTGGTGCTGCTCGTGTTCCTGCGCAACATCCGCTACACGCTGGTCGCGGCCACCGCGATCCCGCTGGCGGTGATCGCCACCTTCGGCCTGGTCTACTTCGGCGGCTACTCGCTGAACCTGATGACACTCGGCGGGATCGCGCTGGGCGTGGGGCTGATGGTGGACAACGCCATCGTGGTGATCGAGAGCATCGCCCGACGGCGCGAGGAACATGCCGAACAGACCGCCGCCGAGGCCGCCATCAGCGGCACCGGGCGCGTCGCACCCGCCATCGTCGCCAGCACCCTGACCACCGTGGCGATCTTCCTGCCGCTGTTCTTCGCCGAGGAACTGGCCGGCCAGCTGTTCAAGCCGCTGGCGGCGGTGGTCGCCTTTGCCCTGGCGGGCTCACTGATTGTCGCGCTGACCCTGGTCCCGATGCTGATGGCCCGCGCCCCGATGCCCAAGCGCGACACCAGTGCCCTCGCGCGCATGGAGCAACGCTACCAGGGGCTGCTGCGGCGCACCCTGGCCCAGCCGTGGATGGTCATCGGCATCAGCCTCCTGCTGCTGATGATCGCCCTGGCGGGGCTGCGCGGCGTGGGCACGGAATTCCTGCCCGCCACCGACGAAGGCGAATTGCGCGTGCATGTCGCCATGGAGCCCGGCACACCCCTGGAAGAGCTCTACGCCACCATGTCCGGCCTCGAGGCGATCATCCACGACGAGGTCCCGGAACTGGAAAACCTGGTCTCCAGCTCCGGCGCCTCGGCATTCCGTGCCTCCTCGCCCGCCTCCGGCAACATGCGCGTGATGGTCGGCTCGCGCGACAGCCGCAGCCGCTCCTCCGACGAGATCGCCGCGGCCCTGCGCGACGCGCTGGGCAGCCCGCCGGGGGTCGAGATCCGCGTGCGCGCCTCCAGCGGGATATTCTTCCGCGGCTTCGGGCGCGGCGCCGACGAGGAAAGCCTGTCTATCGAGGTCCGCGGCTTCGAACTGCCCACGATGAACGCCGTCATCGAGCGCTTCGAGAGCGCGCTGGCGGACGTCCCCGGCGTCACCGACACCCGTGTCGGTTCCGACGGCGGGCAGCCGGAATTCGCCACCCGCATCCACCGCGACCGCGCCGCCGACCTCGGCGTGGACGTGCGCACCATCGCCCAGACCCTGGAAACCGCCCTGGGCGGCTCCGGCGCCGGCCAGCTGCGCGCGGGCGGCGACGAGACGCGCATCTGGGTCCAGCTGCGCGACGCCGACCGGAGCTCGCTGGACGACCTCCTCAACCTGACCGTGCGCAGCGAGGACGGCGAGCGCGTGGCACTGCGCAGTTTGGTCACCTTCGACACCGAAATCGGCCCGGACAGCATCCAGCGCCGCGAACAGGCGCGCATCAGCACCTTGTTCGTGAACATCGGCGACCGCTCGCTGGGCGAGGTCGCCGCCGACGTGCGTGCGGCGCTGGCCGATACCCCGCTGCCGGAGGAGATCGACTTCTCGGTCACCGGCGACATCGAGGAGCAGGAAGCCGCGTTCTCCGAACTGCTGCTGGGCACCCTGCTCGCGACGTTGCTGGTCTACATGGTCATGGCCAGCCTGTACGAGTCCCTGCGCGATCCGCTGATCGTGATGTTCTCCATCCCGCTGGCGCTCATTGGTGTAACCGGCGCGCTGCTGATCACCGACACCACGCTCAACGTGCAGTCGCTGATCGGGATCCTGCTGCTGGTCGGGATCGTGGTGAACAACGCGATCCTGCTGGTGGACCGCATGGCGCGGCGCCACCGCGAAGACGGCATGGAACTGCAAGCGGCCATCGTGGCCGCTGCCGGCGAGCGCCTGCGCCCGATCCTGATGACCACGCTGACCACCATCCTGGCGCTGTCGCCGCTGGCCATCGGCATGGGCGACGGCGGCGAGGCCCAGGCCCCAATGGCCCGGGTCGTGATCGGCGGGCTGCTCTCGTCTACCCTGATCACCCTGGTGCTGATCCCGACGCTGTACCTGCTGTTTCATCGTCGAAGCCAACAGCACGGCCATGAACCCGTCTACCGGATGCCCGTCGACCATGCGTAGCCTTACCCCTGCCCTTCCGCTCTTCATCCTGGCACTGACCGCAACGGCCAACGGAGAGGACTCGACCGATGACGGCCTGCGTCTGACGCTGTCCGCCGAAGAATTGCTGGAACAACGCCCGTTCGCCCGCAACGAAGTGGCAGAAGAGAGCCTATCTCTTGAAGAAGCGGTAGCGCGCGCCCTGGAAGGCAACCGAGGCCTGCGGGCCGAGCGACTGCAAACTGCAATCGCCGGTACCTTTGAGGTTCAGGAACGTGCGGTTTTCGACCCTGCGCTATTTGCCGACATCGATATCTATCGCGACCGCGAGACTGATGAATCCGAGGGCTTTACACGGGATTCCTTCTTTAGCGAAAGACGGGGCCAAGTCGGATTGCAACAGTCCCTGCCGACTGGCACTAACCTAACCTTGTCCGTTCGCAGCTCTCGTGCCAACAGCTCTTTTCAAGACCAGAGCGAATACACCACCCGCGCCGGCCTGAGCCTGACTCAGGCATTACTGCGCGGGGGGCGGATCGAGTCCAACCTGGTACGCCTGCGGCAGGCCAGCCTGGACGCGGAGGCCTCGGAATACGAGGTGCGCGGGTTCGTCGAACAACTGATCACCGATGTGGAAAGCCGCTACTGGGACCTCGTACTGGCCGACGAACAGATAGCGATCTTCGAAGAGGCCCTGGCCGTCGCGAGCCAGCAGCTTGACGAGACAGAACGCCGTATCCGTGCCGGGGACCGCCCGGAGACCGAGGCCGTCTCGGCCCGCGCCGAGGTGGCACTGCGTCGCCAGGGCCTGATCGATGCCCGTAGCGAACGGGCCCTCGCACAGGATGCGCTGGCGCGCCTGATACAGGGGGACGGCGATCTGTGGGATACCCGCCTGGAGGCCCGCTCTGAGCCGGATCTGCAGCGCTACCACCTCGAGCCGCTGGATACCTATGTCGCTCTCGCCCGCGATCACCGCGCCGACCTCAACGAGACCCGGCTGCGCGTGCAACGCGACGAGCTGGAGGTCATCCGCACCCGTAACGGACTACTGCCACGCCTGGACTTCTTTGTGACCGTTGGTCAGTCCGGCTATGCCGAAACCTTCGGCCAGACCTTCCGCGCCAGCCAGGGCGACGGTTATGACCTGGCCGCCGGCCTGCGCTTCGACATGCCGATCGGCAACCGCGCGGCCGAGGCGCAACACACCCGCGCCCGTCTGACGCGCCTGCAGATCCAGGAGACCCTCGCCAATATTGAACAGCTGGCAATCGAGGACGTCCGTGCGCGCTGGTTCGACGCGGCCCGCATCCGCGAACAAATTCAGGCACAGAAGGAAACCGTCGAGTTGCAGGAAGAGCTGCTGCGGGTGGAACAGACGCGGTTTCGCGTCGGTGCCGGGACCGCGCTGGCCGTCTCCCAGGCCCAGCGCGACCTGCTGGAGAGCCGCCTGAACCTGACCGAGACGGTCGTGCGCTTCCGTCAGCTCACCACCGAACTGCTGAACGCCAGCGGCACCCTGCTGCTCCATCGCGGCATCGACGCCCCCGGCGCCGAACGCGTGGAGATCCGTCTGTAAGCCGGCTTGCACACGACCCGGCGCCTTCGGGTCGCGCGGCTATTGATCCACCGGCCGGGCATTGCCCTGCGCGTCGATCTCGACGACCAGCATCGCCCCGGCGCCAAGGCTGTGGCCGCTCAGCTCCATGATATTGGCCCGGTGGGTCACGTAGACCGCCGGCCCCGCCGTCTGCCGGTATTCTTCCGCCAGGTGTTCGCGCCACGCCTGCATGCGCCGCTCGCGATGCGGGGCATTGGTGCGAAACACCGAGCCCATTGCCTCCAGCACCACGGGCTCACCGAACCCCAGGAGCGCCGCGGTATCGACATTGCGGCACCACGGACCCGCGAACACCCGGATCGACTCCAGGCCCGCCGCGCGCAGGCGCTCCCCACTGGCGCGCGCCTGATCGCGTCCTTCAGCCGACAGATTGCGCTGCGTGGCGCAGTCATCCACATCGAAGCCCGACGGGTCACCGATGCCGGGCGCCAGGGCATGGCGCAGCAGCAGGATGCGGTGGGGCTCCTGTAGTTGCGCGACGATCGCGCGTTCGGCCGCCAGGTCGCCCGCCACCAGGGGCAGAGGCACCGCCAGCACGGCGATCCAGAACACCAGAACGACAAAGCGCTTCGTCACGCGATCTTCCCCGAACGGCGACGCCGGCAGGCGTCCGAACAGTAGCGAACCTCATCCCAGCACCGGGCCCATTTGCGCCGCCAGGCGAACGGGCGGCCGCATACCGCACAGGTCTTCTCCGGTAGATGCGGCTTGGCGTGGGCCACCTTAGCGGTCCGGGTGACAGACCCCATCGTCGCAGCGCGAGCGCCAGCGATAACGCGCAATCACGTTGTAGACGCGATCCATCAGCCAGACGATCGGCGGCAGGCGATGCAGCACACCGCCAAGCCAGCGGTAATATGGCAGGTGCCGCCAGACCAGCACGAAGGCCCAGGCGCCGCTGCGAATGCGCCCGTCGGCGCTTACGGCATGCATGCGCTGCATCGCACGATCCCAGGTAATCCCCCAGGCGTCGAGCGGTGTGGCATCGGCATGGATATCACGCCAATCGATCGCGCCCGCGGTGTCGAGCCGCTGGTAGTGGCCGATCTCGCGCCGGCAAAGCGGACAGCCGCCGTCGAAGAACACCACCGGTCGTCCCGGGGCCTCGGAATATTGGTCCTGGTGGTTTTCAGGCATGCCCCACCGGCCCGGTCTGCTGGTGCCGGGCACCATCGAGGGATCTGAGCGCCCGCTCGACAACATCACGCGCCAGATCCTGGGTCATCTCGGGGTTGGCCGGGATCATCTCCGTGCGCACGGCCAGGGCCATTGCCAGCGCTTGCAGCACGTCGCCATTGCAGGTATCGCCCAGCACACCGATCTCGCTGTCCAGCGTGTCGGTCAGGCGATCCAGCAACTGTTGCACCCGCACCGCGGAACCGGTCTCGGGATGCAGATAAAAATCGAAGGACACGGCCTCGCCGCTCGGGGTGACATAGCGATAGGGCAATACATCCATGGCTCTCTCCTTCGCGAACGGTTGGCTTGTTAAGGCAAATTACGGGGTCGTCCTCCTCACCCCTTCGCCTTTGGGCCACGAAACGGCAAAACAGTTCGCCGCGCGTGCTTCCAGAAGAGAAGAAAGGGCACGCCCCATCCCGCCCGGCGAGCGCAGGCGTTATCCTTTCAGCCCATGAATCCCCGTCTCCGGACAGTCATCCACCCGCACGCCCACCACCCAGAGGCGAGACCGTAGTGGCCACGCGCCTCAAGCGCCGTCCGCTCCGCCGGTTGCTCTACTGGACCGGCGGGCTGGTCGCGTTTCTAATGGCGCTGGGGATCGGGGCAATGCTCGCCCTGGTGGTGCTCTTCGCCCGGGTCGACCCGCCCTACGGCATGGCCATGGTGGTGGCAACCGACTGGCAGACCGCCTCCAACCGGCGCCCGGACTGGCAACGCCTGGACGACCTGCCCCGCCATCTGATGCTGGCGGTGATCGCGGCCGAGGACCAGCACTTCCCCAACCACCGCGGCTTCGACTGGGGCTCGGTGCGCCAGGCGCTCAGCGATCATGCACGCGGCGGGCGCCTGCGCGGCGCCAGCACCATCAGCCAGCAAACCGCGAAAAACCTCTTTCTTTGGCACGGCCGCTCCTGGGCACGCAAGACGCTGGAGGCCGGGTTCACCTTCGGCATGGAGACCCTCTGGCCGAAGCGGCGCATCCTCGAGATCTATCTCAACCTGGCGGAATGGGGTCCCGGCATTTACGGCATCGAGAACGCCGCCCAACACTACTTCGGGATCTCCGCCACCGAGCTCGATCGCCACCAGTCCGCGCGCCTGGCCGCCATTCTGCCCAGCCCCGGCCGCATGAACCCGGTCCGCCCGGGGCCCAACCTTGACCGGCGGATCGTCTGGGTCGAGCAACAGATGGCCCAATTGGGCATCGCATGGCTGGATCCGATGCTGCTGGAATAAAGCCTGCGCACAGGCCACCGAAATTGTGGCCGGGAACTTCCAGCCTTTAGACTGCCTCCGACTGACCTGCACCGGGGGCATGCAAGGACGCCCCTCCCAGACATTGAGGTTTGCCGTGACCCATCTGCGCGCGCCGCATATTTTCTTCTCCCGCCTGCTCGTCCTCGTCGCTCTACTGCTGCTCCTGCCCCTCGGAGCCGTGTCCGCACAGGACACCGGTCAGCCGGATTCCGGCAGTGATCTGCGTCAGATGCTCATCGACGCGCTGGAGAACGAGGAGGCCCGCGAAGACTTGCTCGAGGCCCTGCGCTCCGGCGACGGCTCCAGCGCGGAGGACGCCGCCACGGATGACCTCCCGGTCGAAACCGGCGACAGCGACTCCGTCGCGCGCCAGATTGCCCAGCTGACCCAGTCGCTGGCCGAGGGCACCGTGGCCGAGGTCCGGGCCCTGAGCGATATCGCCACGGACATCGCCGAGCGCGTCCGCGCGATCGAGCCAACCGTGTTCGGGGTGGCCGTGCTCGATCTCGCCATCATCATCGTGTTCACCGTGGCCGTGTTCCTGGTGCTACGCCGGATGGGTGCGCCGCTGTTCACGGCGCTCGACCGCTGGGCGCTGAATGCCGCGGAGCACATGCGCCTGATGCGGGCGCTGCCGGCCGTGGTCCTGGCGGCCGCCATCGACTTCCTCGTCGTCATCCTCGCCTGGCTGGCCGGCTATGCCCTGGCGCTGTTCGTGCTGGGCGACTCGGGCGAGATGAACACCCGGCACTCGCTGTTCCTGAACGCATTCCTGCTGATCGAGGTGACCAAGGCGGCCCTGCGCCTGATCTTCGCCACGCGCTACCACGGCCTGCGCCTGCTGCCGATGGCCGGGGACGAAGCGGCCTACTGGAACGCCTGGCTGGCCCGCATCGTGGGGTATATCGGCTACGGCCTGTTGCTACTGGTGCCAATCGCCAACAACCAGATCTCGTCCGAGGCCGGGCGCTCCCTGGGCCTGATCGTGATGCTGACGGCTTTTCTCTACGCCGCCGTGATCATCCTACAGAACCGGACGCGGGTGCATGACCGCCTGATGGCGTTAGCGAACAGGACCCAGTTCACCTTCACCCGCATCCTAGTCTCGATGCTGGCGAACTTCTGGCACTGGATCGCCCTGATCTACTTCCTGGCCCTGGCCGTGGTCAGCATCACCCGGCCGGAAGATGCGCTCCCCTTCATGGCCAAGGCGACCGGACAGACGCTGCTCGCCATCTTCGTGGGCATCTTCGTCGCGAACCTCCTGACCCAGTTGATCGGCCGCCGGATTCGGGTCCCCGAAGAGACACGGGAGAAGTTTCCGTCGCTGGAGCTGCGCCTGAACTCCTACATCCCCAACGCGCTGAAGGTGATGCGCCTGGTGATCCTGCTGGTCGTGCTGGCCGTGGTCGCGGATGCCTGGGGTGCATTCAGCCTGACCACATGGCTGGCCTCGGATATGGGCATGGCGGTGCTGGGTACCGCGATCTCGGTGGCGCTGATCCTGCTGGGCGTGCTGGCCATCTGGCTGGTCTTCGCCAGCTGGGTCGAGCACCGCATGAACCCGAACACCGGTGGCGGCGGCCCGACCGCCCGCGAGACCACCCTGCTGACGATCTTCCGCAACGCCATGGCCATCGTGCTGATCGTGATGACCACCATGATCGTGCTCGCCGAGATCGGCGTGAACATCGGCCCGCTACTGGCCGGTGCCGGTGTCCTCGGCCTGGCGATCGGTTTCGGGGCGCAGAAACTGGTGCAGGACGTGATCACCGGCGTCTTCATCCAGCTGGAGAACGCAATCAACGTCGGCGACGTCGTCACGGTGGCCGGCACCACGGGCGTGGTGGAACGCCTGACCATCCGTTCGCTCGGCGTACGCGACCTCTCCGGGACCTACCACCTGATCCCGTTCTCGTCAGTGGATGCGGTCGCGAACTACATGCGCGAGTTCGCCTACCACGTCGGCGAATACGGCGTCGCCTATCGCGAGGACATCGACGAGGTCATCGTGCGCCTGCGCGAGGCCTTCGAGGAACTCCAGCAGGATCCCGACCAGGGGCCCAACATCCTCGACGAGATGGAGGTGCACGGTGTCACCGCACTGGCCGACAGCTCGGTCAACGTGCGGGTCCGGATCAAGACCCTGCCGGGCACCCAGTTCGGTCTGGGCCGCGCGTTCAACCGCCTGGTCAAGAAGCACTTCGACGCCGCCGGCATCGAGATCCCGTTCCCGCACCAGACCATCTACTTCGGTCAGGAGAAGGACGGCGGCGCCCCGGCGGCCAATCTACGGCTTCTGCAGGACAAACCGGCCAACGAGCAGGATGGCGACGACTACTCGGATGACCGGCGGGCGCGCCCGAATCCGAAGCACAAGGGCGACTACGACGAGGCCGACGACTGAAGCGGTTGTCCGTGAGCGGGGCGTGCACTCGAATCCCCCCTGCCGCGGCAACTCCCGGGCAGGGGCTTCGCGGGCGACCCCGCTCCCAAGGCCCCAGGGAGACGCTGGCTCTTTCCGACGCCTCGGGCTTCGGGAGATCATGAGCGTATGCGTCTCCTGATCCTGCTTGTGCCTCTGCTCCTGCTCGTTGCCTGGGCACCGGGCTGGTGGGTCCGCCACACCATGAAGAAATACCACCGCCCGGCGGACCGCTACGATGGCACCGGTGCAGAGCTGGCGCGCGAGCTGCTGGACCGGCACGGACTGCACAAGGTCCAGGTGGAAACCACAAAGGACGGCGATCACTACGACCCTGCCTCGCGCACCGTGCGCCTGTCACCGGAGAACCACGACGGCCACTCGCTGACGGCGATTACCGTGGCCGCCCACGAGGTCGGCCACGCGGTGCAGCACGCCCAGGGCTATGCGCCACTGCGCATGCGCAGCACGCTGGTCGGAATGACACGCTACGGCCAGCAAATCGGCGCCTGGCTGCTGATCGCCATTCCGTTCATTACGCTGCTGGCGCGGCACCCGGCGCCGGGGATCCTGTTCTTCCTGGCCGGGGTGCTGTCCATGGGTCTGGCCGCCCTGGTCCACTTCATCACCCTGCCCACCGAGTTCGACGCCAGCTTCCGCCGTGCCATGCCGATGCTGCGCGAGGGCAACTACCTGCACCCGCCCGACTACCCGCATGCCGAACGCATCCTGAAGGCGGCGGCCTATACCTACCTGTCGCAGTCGCTGATGAGTCTGCTGAACATCGCCTCGTGGTTCCGGTACCTGCGCCGATGATCGTTCCCGCCCCGGACGCCTGTCCGTTGTGCGGGCAGTCCACCCGGCCGTTTCACCACCGCGGCATCGGCGACGCCTCGCCCGGAGACTATCGCCGCTGTCAGCACTGCGGCGTGATCGCGTTGGAACGCAACGCCTGGCCCCACCGCGAGGTGGAGAGGGCGTACTACCAGACCCACGAGAACCGGCCGGATGATCCCGGCTACCGCGCCCATCTGCAGCGACTGATCGAACCATTGGTCAAGGCGCGGCCACCCCCGGCCCACGGACTCGACTGGGGTTGCGGTCCGCAACCCGTGCTCGCCGGGTTGCTCCAAGACCGGGGCTACACGATGGCGTTCTGGGACCCGGCCTTTGCTCCCACACAACCCGATCCGCCCGACGACGGCTGGGACATCCTTACCTGCACCGAGGTCCTGGAACACCTGCACACGCCCCTGAACACGCTGGGAACCATGGTCGCGGGACTGCGCCCCGGCGGGGTCCTGGCCGTGATGACCGAATGGCCCCCTGCGGCGGCCGGCTTTCGTCGCTGGCACTATCGCCGCGACCCCACCCATGTCGCCTTCTACGGCCCGGCCACACTCCAGTGGATTGCCACCCGCCTCGGATGCACACTGGACCTGCCTGCCCCCGATATCGCCCTGTTCAGCCGCACAGGAGACCTCCCGCAATGATCCACCGACTGCGTGCCTGGCGCCCGGAATGGTTCGGTCTGCCCGTCGCGCACCTGCAGGCAATCCACGTCTGTGCCGCGGCGGGCGACCCGATGGATTCGATCGAGTCCATCGAGGCCATCGCCGGCAGTGGACTCCGGGGCGATCGCTACGCCACCCATCGCGGGCACTGGCATGCGGTCGAGAGCTGTCCGGTCACACTGATCACGGCCCCGGAACTGCAACGGGCGTCACAGCGCCGCGGCCGCCCGATCGCCCCCGGGGAACATCGCCGCAACCTCGTGGTCTCCGACTGGTACCGCATACCCCGCCAGAGTGGCTTTCTTCGGATCGGAGAGGCGGTCCTGAAGATCGGACGGCCACGCCCGCCCTGTGGGTATCTCAACCAGTTAGTGGGCGACAACCTCGCACGAGCCCTCGGTCTCGACAGCGGCATTTGCCTTGAAGTCGCGCATTCCGGGATCCTGCGCGTCGGCGACCGGGTGAGCTGGCACCCGGGCGGGCCCGCATGATCCGGCCACGCTTGTTAAGCTGGGGTTAAGTGCCATTGACTACGATGTACGTGTATTCACGAGGAGAAACTTTATGAAGATTCGTTCCCAGTCCCTCGCCGGACTGATTGCCGCCGCCGCGCTCGCGCTGGCCAGCCCACTCGCCATCGCCCAGGGCATGGGCCAGGGGCAAGGTCAGGGCGGCATGGGCATGCAGGGTGGCCAGGGCGGCAACCCGCAGATGGAGATGCAGCAGCTCCAGCAGACCCTCGCCGAGACCCAGCAGCAGGCCATCGAGAACAACCCCCAGTTGGAACAGAAGGGTGAAGAACTGGAGAACCTGGTGCTGGACAAGATGGAGGCCGCCGGCTACCAGCCGCGCCGGGATCTGGAGACCCTCGAATCCGCCGAAGAGCAGCTGCGCGACCCCGATCTGAGCGCGGAGCAACGTCAGGAAGTCATTCAGTCCGAAGACGTGCAGCAGGCGCAGATGAACTTGCAGGAAGCACAGCAGGCCGTCGCGGAAGACCAGGAAATTCGTCAGGCGCAGGAATCCCTGCGTGAAGACCTGATGGCCGCCATGCGCCAGGAAAACGCCGATATCGACGACGTGATCGAGCGCATGCAGCAAATGCAGCAACAGATGCAGCAGCAACAAGGTGGTCAGGGCGGCATGATGCGCTAATCGCGCAACTAGCCCGCTAACAAAGAAAGCCCGGCCCCTGCAAAGGGACCGGGCTTTTTTCATGTCCGGGCCGGACCGTCAGTCGAGGCGACCCGTCTCCTGCGCCAGCGCACGCAGCGCCTCGGTCTGTCCATCGGGCAGCTGGTTCCAGCCAAAGCGCCAGCTCCAGTTGCCGTTACCGACTGTGCCGGGGGTGTTCATGCGCGCCTCCGATCCCAGGTGCAGGGCGTCCTGCATCGGCAGGATCGCAAGCTGGGCCGGTGAACGACAGGCCGCACGAATCAGCGGCCAGGGCATCTCCTCGGCCGGGCCCTCATCCAGTGTCCCGATCACATGCTCCTGCATGGCCGGCTCCAGGGAGCGAAACCAGCCCAGCGTGGTGTCGTTGTCATGGGTCCCGGTATACACCGCACTCAGTTCATCGTGATTCGCCGGCAGGTAGGGGTTGTCCTCCCCTCCTTCGAAGGCGAATTGCAGGATGCGCATGCCCGGCAGATCGAAACGCAGGCGCAGTTCGGTGACCTCCGGCGTGATCACCCCCAGGTCCTCCGCCAGCAGCGGCAACGCGCCCAGGCGGGCCTGCAATTGCTCGAAGAAGTCGGCACCCGGCCCCGGGACCCAGTGGCCCTGAGTCGCATCCGGCTCGCTCGCCGGCACCGCCCAGCTCGCCTCGAAGCCGCGGAAGTGGTCGATGCGCACGGCATCCACTGTCTCCAGCGTCCAGCGCATGCGCTCCACCCACCAGTCGTATCCACGCTCGGCAAGACGATCCCAGCGGTAATGCGGATTGCCCCAGCGCTGCCCGGTCTCGGAGAAGTAATCCGGCGGCACGCCGGCCACGGTCTGCGGATGCCCCGTGGCGTCGAGGTCGAACAGGTCGCGGTGGGCCCAGACCTCGGCCGAGTCGTGGGCCACGAAGATCGGCATGTCGCCGAGGATCAGGATGTCCTGCTTGCGTGCATGTTCGCGTACATCCTGCCACTGGTCGAACAGGACGAACTGGGCGAAGCGCACGGCCTCCAGGGCCTGGCCCGCTTCGGCCTCCACGGCCGCCAGGGCGGCCGGATCGCGGTCGCGCAATGGGGCCGGCCATTCCCACCAGGGGCGGCCGTCCTCGCGGCCGCAGATGACCACGAAACGGGCAAAATCATCCAGCCAGACCGGACCCTGGGCATCAAGGAAGGCCTGGTAGGCCTGCGCCCAGCCCTCGCCCGCCTGCTCCAGCCGCTCCCGCGCCTGTTCCAGCAGCGTTCCGACCGGCTCGTCGTCCGCATCCAGGCCCGCCCGTTCAGCCAACCGCTGCGGGTCGATCAGGCGCACATCTCCGGCAAAGGCCGAGATACTGGCGTAGGGCGAACCGTCCTCCTGCGGCGGATGCAACGGCAGGATCTGCCACAGGCTGAATCCGGCATCCCGCGCCCAGTCCAGAAACCGGAAGGCCTCCTGCCCGAGCGTCCCCACCGGGCCCGGGCCCGGCAGTGAGACCGGATGCAGCAAAATGCCGGCCCGGCGGCGCTGCATCAGCGGATTACAGTGCTCTTCACCCGCCTCCATGGACTACTGTCCCTTGCGCATGGTGCCGCCAGCGGCGGGATCACCACCCCCGACCGACAGCACCTCGCCCAGTGACTCGGGCACTTCAAGGTCCGCCAGCTGGTACAGCCGTGCCAGGTGACGGCGGTAGAGCTGTTCGAAGTCGCTTACCGACCCGGCCGGGTTGTATTCCCCGAACCACCAGCACCAGTCCGAGCCCTCGCACACCGCCAACTGCTTGCGCAACTGCGGCGTATCCAGCGCAGGGCGCTGCGCGATCGCCTGATCCACAGCCGTCCAGGCCTCGATCAGGCGGTCCCAGCCGAGGTTCTTGTCGGGATCACCGATCCAGGTGGAGAAGGTCCCGTAGACCCAGGACCCGGCCACCATGCCCGGCAGCTCGCCGCGATCCGCGCGCGGCCCGCTGCGCTGGCACACGTCGGAGAAGGTGCACAGGTTCAGTCGCGGGTTTTCCGCCAGGCGCTCATACAACGCCCGCAGGAAATGGAAGCCGTTGTCCGGGTAGTATTCCCAGGCATTCTCGCCATCCAGGATCACCGCCACCACGCCACCCTCGGGCGAGACCGCGGCAATGTTCTCCAGGTGATGGACGAAATCGCCGACTGCGTCGTCGGCATGCCAGTCGGCATAACGAAAACCGATGGCATCGGACAGCCCGTCATCACGGAAAAACAGCTCGGTTTTGGCGTCCGCCAACCGATACGGGCGGTGCAGCCAGCCCTCCTGTTCCGCCGATCCGGTGTTGGATTCGGCCGTCTGACCGGCTGCGGCCAGGCTGTTACCCAGCACGGTCTGCCCACTGGCCGTCCAGCAGATATCGTAGTCATCCAGCAGGCGCACGGTCGCCTCGCTGATGCCCCCCTCCGACGGCCAGCAGCCACGCGGGCGAAAACCGAAATACTGCTCGAACACATCCAGCCCACGTTCGATGTGCCAGCGCACGCGGGCCTCGCCATCCGGGTAGACCGGGGCCTGCGGCAGGGCGATATCCGGCATCGCATCGCGAGCGGAATCCAGATCCAGCAGCAACGGCATGATCGGGTGGGCATACGGGGTAAACGACAGCTCCACCCGCCCCTGCTGCGCCAGCTCACGATAGCGTGGCAGGATCGCCTTCACCTCGTCACGGATCAGCTTCAGCAGCCGGCCCCGGACATCACGATTAAAGGCGGTCGTGACTTTCAGCCAGCCCTGCACCTCGGGATAGGCCCGGCGCACGGTTTCGCCCAGCCAGGCCAGGTGGTAGCACGTCGCCAGATCCTGGAAATAGCGGTTATCCAGGTGCGCCAACAGCACCGGATCCTCCAGCGCCTGGCGCGCCAGGGCCGCCAGGCGCTCGAACAGCGGAAACGGCTCGATCATGCGCGGGGCATGCGCCCGCAGGCACACCCGCAGGATCTCGCGGCGCTGCACCGGGTCCACCGGCACTATGTCCATCTGCAACAGGTCCAGCACCGGATCGCCAAAGATCGAGCGGTCGCCAATACCGGCCTCCAGCCGCTCGCCGTAATCGGCGATCTGCTCCAGCAGGATCGGGGCGAAGTTCACCACCGCGCGCGCCTGGGGGCAGGCCTCCAGGTGCGCGGCCATGTCGGTGTAGTCCTTCAATGCGTGCAGGTAGGTCCACGGCAACACGTACTCACCCGCGCCCGAGTCGTAGTATTGCGGCTGATGCATGTGCCAGCACAACACCACATCGAGCTGCGGCGGCTGGGTGGCGAGCGCGGTGGTACTGCCGGATTCAGCGGACATGATGAGTGGCCTGGCCCAGCATTTCGGGCGTGACCACGCGCACTCCACCCGGAGAGACGAAGTAGTCGCGGGCATCGGCCTCGTCGTCCACCCCGATCTCGGTCCCGTCCGGGACCTTGCACCCCTTGTCGATCACCGCATTGCGGATCACGCAGTTTTCGCCAATGGTCACGCTCGGCAGAATCACCGAGTCCTCGACCGTGGCGCAGGCGTTCACCTGCACGTTGGAGAACAGCAGCGAGTGGCGCACGGTACTGCCGGAAATGATGCAGCCGCCGGAGACCATGGAGTCGATCGCCATGCCGCGCCGGTCCTCGTCGTCAAACACGAACTTGGCCGGCGGCAGCTGTTCCTGGTAGGTCCAGATCGGCCATTCCGAATCGTACAGGTTCAGTTCCGGGGTCACGCCGATCAGCTCCAGGTTGGCCTGCCAGTACGAGTCGATGGTCCCCACATCACGCCAGTAGCCCTGGCGTACGCCCTGCTCGTCGCGGAACGGGTAGGCCATCACCTGGTTTCGCTCGATGATGCCGGGAATGATGTCCTTGCCGAAATCATGGCTGGAGAAGGTGTCGTCGGCATCCTTGACCAACTGCTCGAACAGGAATTCGGTATTGATCACGTAGATCCCCATGGAGGCCAGCGAGTGGGTCTTGCTACCGGGGATCAGCGCCGGGTCCTCCGGCTTCTCGGCAAACGAGGTAATGCGGCTGGCGGCATCCACGCCCATCACCCCGAAGGCCTTGGCGCGTTCTTGCTCGACCTCCAGGCAGCCCACGGTCATGTCCGCGCCGCTCTCCACATGGAAGGCGATCATCTGGCCGTAGTCCATCTTGTAGATGTGGTCCCCGGCCAGGATCAGTACGTAGCTCGGATTGTGCTGCCGGATAATGTCGATGTTCTGGTAGACCGCATCGGCGGTTCCCGCATACCAGGAGGTCTCGATGCGCTGTTGCGCCGGCAGCAGCTCGATGAACTCGCCGAATTCCCCGCGCAGGAAGCTCCAGCCGCGCTGCATGTGCTGGATCAGCGAGTGCGCCTTGTACTGGGTCACCACCGCCACCTGACGGATGCCCGAGTTGATGCAGTTGGACAGGGGGAAATCGATAATTCGGAACTTGCCGCCAAAGGGCACGGCCGGCTTGGCCCGCCACAGCGTCAGTTGTTTCAGTCGCGAGCCGCGCCCGCCGGCTAGGATCAGGGCCAGGGTCTCCCGGGTCAGGCGGCTAACGTAGCGTTGCGGTTGCGGAGTCATGCACCCTTCCTTGCTTAGTCGTGTTGTACTAGAGACCGTAAACCCGAATTCCGTCGTTCCACATACGAAATGCGAGTTGGATCCGAGTATGGCAACAGCCCCCGACAAATGCACCCGTTCCGTCGATGACCCGTTAGCACGCCTGACCGAGGCTCGGCTCCATGATCCCCATAGCGTCCTGGGACACCATGCGCTGGATCAACAAACGGTCTGTTACCGTGCCTGGCTGCCGCACGCAAATGAGGCCTCCATCACGCTTTCTGACGACCGGGTACAACCCCTGATGGCGGCACCCGGCTTTCCGGGCTTGTTCCTGTGGCAGGGCGCGGGTGACGAGCTCCCCGCGCACCCGACACTGCACTGGATCCCCGAGGGCGGCACGGAGACATTACACCACGTTGACCCCTGGTCTTTCGCCCCCGACCTTCCGGACTTCGACCGCCACCTGTTCGCCGAGGGGCGCCACTGGCATGCCCACCGCATGCTGGGTGCCCATCCGCTCACGCGTGACGGCATCGAGGGCGTGCGTTTCGCTGTCTGGGCGCCCAGCGCCGAGCGCGTCGCAGTGGTTGGCGACTTCAACCGCTGGGACGGCCGCTGCCACCCGATGACCGTCCACCCCGGCAGCGGCATATGGGAGCTCTTTATCCCAGGCCTGGCCACGGAGACGCTGTACAAGTTCGAGATCCGCAACCGCGAGCATGGCAGCCTCCACCTGAAGACCGACCCGTACGCCCGCGCCTACCAGATGCGGCCCGAGACCGCCGCGCGCATCCAGCCGGCCAGCGACTACACCTGGCATGACGACCAGTGGATGCGCAATCGCGACCCCGAGGCCTGGAAGCACCGGCCCATGAGCATCTACGAGGTGCACCTGGGCTCCTGGCAGCGCAGCCCCGAGGGCGAATGGCCCAACTACCGCGAACTGGCCGAGCGCCTGGTGCCCTATGCGCGCGACATGGGCTTCACCCACCTCGAGCTGCTGCCGATCACCGAACACCCGTTCGACGGCTCCTGGGGTTACCAGAGCACGGGCTTTTTCGCCCCCACCTCGCGCTTCGGCACCGCCGACGACTTTCGCTACCTGGTTGACCAGGCCCACCAGGCCGGGCTGGGCGTACTGCTCGACTGGGTCCCCGGCCACTTCCCGCGCGACGAGTTCGCGCTGGCGCGCTTCGACGGCACCGCGCTGTACGAACACGCCGATCCGCGCATTGGCGAACACCGGGGTTGGGGCACGCTAATCTTCAACTACTCGCGCCCCGAGGTCCGCAACTTCCTGCTCTCCAGCGCCCTGTGCTGGGTCGAGGACTTCCACCTCGACGGCCTGCGCGTGGACGCCGTGGCCTCCATGCTCTACCGCGACTACGACCGCGAAGGCGAGGACTGGCTGCCCAACATCCACGGCGGCAACGAGAACCTCGAGGCGATCGACTTCCTGCGGCACCTGAACGAGACCGTCCAGACCAGCCACCCCGGCGTCGCCATGATCGCCGAGGAATCGACCGCCTGGCCGGGTGTCAGCCGCCCACCGTCCATGGGCGGGCTGGGCTTCACCATGAAGTGGAACATGGGCTGGATGCACGACACCCTGACCTATTTCGGCATGGACCCGATCTACCGCACCCACCACCATGGCCAGCTCACCTTCGGCCAGCTCTACGCCTACAGCGAGAACTTCGTCCTGCCGTTCTCGCACGACGAGGTGGTGCACGGAAAACGCAGCCTGCGCGGGCGCATGCCCGGCAACGAGTGGGAGCAGCACGCCAACCTGCGCCTACTCTACAGCTGGCAGTGGCTCTACCCCGGCAAGAAGCTGCTGTTCATGGGCCAGGAGTTCGGCCAGGGCCCCGAATGGTCCGAGGATCGCGAGCTGGACTGGTACGTGCTGCAGTACCCCCTGCACCAGGGCCTGCAGAATCTGGTGCGCGACCTGAACCGGGTGTACCGCGAAGACCCGGCCCTGCACGCCCGCGAATTCGAGCCGGACGGCTTCGACTGGCTGGACTGCGACGACGCCGCGCACTCCACGATCAGCTTTGTCCGCCGTGACCATCAGGGACGCCAGGTGGTCGTGGTGCTGAACCTGACGCCCATGGAACGCGCGGCTTATCCGGTACCCGCACCGCATGCCGGGCGCTGGCGGGTCACCCTGAACACGGATGCGGAGGTCTACGGCGGAGGCTCACGCGGCCCGGCAGAAGCCTACGCCGAGCCGATCGAACGTCACGGCCATCCCGCCACGCTCTATCTGCACCTCCCGCCGCTCGCGGCACTGCTGCTGGAACCGGTCGGAGACTGACTTCAAGGTGCCTCGTCTACATCGATACCCAAAAGAGGTCTACATCGATACCCAAAAGAGATCGAGTGGACGAGGGTGCCCGTCGCTTTGAATTGGAAGTCTGGAACGCCAACGAGCTCGAGAACGAGACTTCGCGGGACGCGGAAATCGAGATCAAACTGAGTATCGAGGGCTTCCCAATCCTGAAACTCAAGCGCGATCGAACCCAGGGAAACGCTGATGAATGTGCATTTTCCCTGACGCGCGCTGGCTGCCTTGCATTCGTAGAACTAAACTCGCCTGTATCGGCCCCAACGCCCTATCAGGTCTCGAACTCATGAATCTTCGCCTTCTCTCGCTTGCCGCTGCCCCGGCCCTCCTTCTTCTTGCCGCGTGTAGCCCGGGTCAGTCCGACACCATCGCGCTCGAGTCGATAGAGGCCATCGTCGACATCGGCCAGGAACACGGTTTCGAGACCTTCGAGGAACTGGAGGCAGAAAGTGACCGGGAATTCGTCCTCAAGGGCTGGGACGACGCACAACTGCGCATGGAGACCCGGTTTAATCTGGATGGTGATCTGCTTCGCGAAGAACGCGTACGCGACCCCGATCACGCGGCGGGCATGACCGCCCAGATGATTCTCCGCTCAGCGGCCGTCGCGCGGGATCACGGCATGCTCCGCTTCAAGGAGATCGAGTTCGAAGACGACGGCGTCATCGAGATCGAGGGCATCACCGAAGACGGCGACGAGCTGAACATCCGACTCGATGGCGAAAATTTTACGCTGCTGTCACTCGAACGCGACTGACGAAACGCTGCCCCCTTCGCCGCCCTCGAACCGACCCCGGTCGGTATGACCGACGCGCGAGGGTTCAGGCCTCCGGGCGCAGGTGCGGGAACAGCAGCACGTCGCGGATCGAAGCGCTGTTGGTCAGCAGCATCACCAGGCGGTCGATGCCAATGCCCTCCCCGGCGGTCGGCGGCAGGCCGTACTCCAGCGCGCGGATGTAGTCGGCGTCAAAGTGCATCGCCTCGTCGTCACCGGCGTCCTTCTCCGCGACCTGGGCGCGGAAGCGCTCGGCCTGGTCTTCCGGATCGTTCAGCTCGGAGAAGCCGTTCGCGATCTCGCGCCCGCCGACAAACAACTCGAAGCGATCGGTGACGAACGGGTCATCGTCGTTGCGCCGCGCCAGTGGCGAGACCTCGGTCGGATAGGCGGTAATAAAGGTCGGGTGACGCAGCTGGTTCTCGGCGGTGTACTCGAAGATCTCGGTCCACAGCTTGCCCAGACCGAAGCTAGGCTTGATCGGGATCTCCAGGCGCTCGCAGTGCGCGCGCACCTTCTCGATGTCGTCCAGGTCGGCGTCCGCGATCTCCGCATTGTGGGCCAGGATCGCCTCGCGCACGCTCATGCGGGTGAACGGCTTGCCAAAATCGTAGCTCTCGCCCTGGTACTCAATGGTGGTCGTGCCCAGCACGTCCTCGCACAGCCCGCGCAGCAGGGTCTCGGTGCGATCCATCAGCGCGCGGTAGTCCACGAACGCCTCGTAGAACTCGAGCATGGTGAACTCGGGGTTGTGCCGCGTGGACAACCCCTCGTTGCGGAAATTGCGGTTGATCTCGAAGACCTTCTCGAAGCCGCCGACCACCAGGCGCTTGAGATACAGCTCTGGCGCGACGCGCAGGTACAGCGGCATATCCAGCGCGTTGTGGTGGGTGGTGAACGGCCGCGCGGTCGCCCCGCCCGGGATCACCTGCATCATCGGGGTCTCCACCTCGATGAAGTCCTGATCCTCGAAGTACTCGCGGATGTAGCGCACGATCCGGGTACGGGTGCGGAACAGCTCGCGGCTGTCCAGGCTGGTGATCAGGTCCACGTAGCGCTGGCGATAGCGCTGTTCCTGATCGGTCAGGCCGTGGAATTTTTCCGGCAGCGGACGCAGGCTCTTGGTCAGCAGACGCAGCTCGTCGAGCTGGACCGTCAATTCCCCGGTCTTGGTCTTGAACAGCGTGCCCTGGCCACCGACGATATCGCCCAGATCCCACTGCTTGAACGCCGGGTACACGCCCTCCGGCAGGCTGTCGCGCTGCGCGAACAACTGGATGTCGCCCGACTGATCACGCAGGCGGATGAAGCTTGCCTTGCCCATCACGCGCTTGCCGACCATGCGCCCGGCAACCGTCACGCGAATCCCCCGGGCCTCCAGCGCCTCGCCTTCGGTTTCGTCGTGCGCGGCGTGCAGCGCACCCGCCAGCGCATCGCGACGGAAATCGTTGGGGAACGCCGGACCGGCCGCGCGCAGCTCGTTCAGCTTGCTGCGGCGCTGCGCGATCAGCTTGTTCTCGTCAGTGGTTTCGGTCATCAGAAATCCATGCAATAGATAGACTTACAAGCCACTCTTGAGACTGGCTTCAATAAAGGGGTCGAGGTCGCCGTCGAGCACACCCTGGGTGTTCCCGACCTCCACGCCGGTGCGCAGATCCTTGATCCGCGACTGATCCAGCACGTAGGAGCGGATCTGGCTGCCCCAGCCGATGTCGGACTTGGTGTCCTCCACCGCCTGCTTCTCGGCATTGCGCTCCTGCAACTCGCGCTCGTACAGCTTGGCGCGCAGCTGGTTCATCGCCATCTCGCGGTTCTTGTGCTGCGAACGCCCGGCCTGACACGCCGCCAC
Organism: Thioalkalivibrio sp. AKL9; assembly: GCF_000377825.1. Classification (NCBI taxonomy): domain Bacteria; kingdom Pseudomonadati; phylum Pseudomonadota; class Gammaproteobacteria; order Chromatiales; family Ectothiorhodospiraceae; genus Thioalkalivibrio; species Thioalkalivibrio sp. AKL9. The sequence continues at coordinate 353,135 of NZ_KB905104.1, forward strand.
CACTCCGGTCGGGACGTGGGTAATGCGCACCGCCGAGTCGGTGGTGTTCACGTGCTGACCACCGGCGCCGGAGGAGCGATAGGTATCGACCCGCAGATCGGCCGGATTGATCTCGATCTCGAAGTTCTCGTCGATCTCCGGGGAGGCGAACACCGACGCGAACGAGGTATGCCGGCGGTTGCCGGAATCAAACGGCGACTTGCGCACCAGCCGGTGCACGCCGGTCTCGGTGCGCAGCCAGCCGAAGGCGTACTCGCCCTGGATGTGCACGGTCGCACTCTTGATCCCGGCGGTCTCGCCCTCGGAGAGCTCGGTGACCTCCGCCTTGAAACCCTTGTGCTCGGCCCAGCGCAGGTACATGCGCAGCAGGATGTTGGCCCAGTCCTGGGCCTCTGTGCCCCCGGAACCGGCCTGGATATCGAGATAGGCGTTGGCCTCGTCCATATCGCCGGAGAACATGCGGCGAAACTCCAGGCCCTCGATACGCGCGGTCAGCGCCTCCACATCGGCCTCGACTGACGCCGCCGTCTCCTCGTCGCCATCCGCCTCGGCCATCTCCAGCAGGTCCCGGCTCTCGTCCAGCTGGGTGCCGATCTCGCGGATGTTGACCACCACGCCCTCAAGCTGGGCCCGCTCCTTGTTCAGCGCCTGGGCCTGCTCCGGGTCGTTCCAGATATCCGGGTTCTGCTCCAGCTCGCGCTGGACTTCCTCTAGCCGTTCTTCCTTGGCAGGGTAGTCAAAGATACCCCCTAAGGCCTTCCAGGCGGCCTTTCAGGTCATCGATCAGGGAATACAGCGCGTTCAGTTCCATGGCAGTTTCCGTCGGGTGCCGTGGCGCGCACGGCAGGTTCGATCACGTGGCGAGAAAAGCCGCGCAGTATAACACCCGACAGCGGCTTCAGGGCCGGCGGGGACGGCGCCAGAACGCCAGCGCGTCGCGGCGTTCCAGCACCAGGGCGCCGGCGCCTGACCCGGCCGTGGATTGCGGATCAACAAATTCCAGCGCGCCCAGGCCGCCACGGAGCAGAGCCCGCAGCTTCGGTGCCACCACGTCGTCGGCAACCGACTCCAGAAGCTCGAGCCGGCGCTCGAGCGACGGGGCCGCCTCCAGTGCCTCGACGACGACCACGGTATCGCCGGATTCCGCCGGGTCGGCCGCCGGGTCGGCCGCCCAATCGATGCCGGCGCCCCGCGCCAGCCAGTGCGCGACCACACCGCCGCCACACACACGGCCCACACTCGTTGGGCCACCGGGATGCCCGGGCGACCAGGGCCAGAGGCCATGCACGGCTCCACGCCCCTCCCGCTCGCGCGCCAGATTCACCGGGTGCTGGAACCAGGCCATCTGCAAGGCGTTGGCCAGCACCTGCAGGCGCCGAGCTACATCGCCCTGCATCGACGGCGCCACCATGGCGCGCCCCATGCCGATCGACGGTGGCGGGCCCGACGCATCGCCCTCGGCGTCCATCCGCATCTCCCACAAGCCGTCTTCACTCAGCGCCAAGGTCGCCCCGGCCGCCTCCAGTTCCGGCTGTGCAGCCGACCACAAGGCCTCGCGCTCGGCCTCCGACACCGGCTCCACCGGATAGGCCACCAGGTCCTTCATCCCCGCAGTCAGCTGCACCGGCTGGACCAGCCAGGTTCGCCAGCCGGAAGCGGTTGGCCGGTATCCGAGCCGCTCGGCCAACGCGGCCTCCCACCCTGGTGCTTCCGTGCCGGTGACCCCGCTCCGCGCCCGTCCGAGCCAGCGCGCCAGACGTCGCACAGAGAGCGGAGGCGCCCCGGCCACCGCGCCCTCGGGCGCTGCCCACAGGCCGGGCAGCAGGTGAATCACCCGCCGGCTTGCACCCGGACGTGTCATCGATCGGACCCGTAGCGCCCCTTCGGCACGTCGCGCTCCTTCGCCGGATCGTCCTCGATCCCCGGCGTCATGCGACCTTCGTCGTCATACGGGAGCCGGACATGCCCGTAGCGAAGCACCAACACTGCGCCCGCCAGAATCAGGACCCCGGCAGTCACCGCGATCAGCTCCCATACGTCCATGTCCTTCATGTCGATGATCACGTAACGCGCCAGCGCGACGATCGCGATGTAGATCGGCAGGCGCACCGGGAGACGCCCGGAACGCAAGTAGATCCCGACCATCGCCAGCACCTCAAGAAAGATGAACAGCAACAGCAGGTCGGCCAACCCCACCCACATCGCCGAGACCATGGTGGCGATCTCCTGCAGGATCGCGATCACGGTGGCGACGGCGATCACCACCAGCACGGCCACTTCGACATGATGCAGGGCGCGGCGCCCGGCGCGTTCGACGTTCATGCATTCACCAGAATTGCCCCAATAAGTCCGGCCATCCTACCACCCGCCCCGGGCACGAACGCTCAATTCTCCCATTGGTCTATACCAATAGACACAACGATCTGAAGCACCCGCCATGACTCGATCCATCGACATCAAGAAGCTGCCCGCCATACGCCGCATCCAGTGGTCCGCCGCATGCGGACTCGGCGCGGGACTCGTCCTGCTGTTGCTCGCGCTGCCGGCCGCCGCGGAGGACTACCCCGCCGATTCCGCGATCTCTTGGCAGGACTGGGACAGCCAGCTTTTCGAGGAATCCGAGGCACGCGAGCGGCCCATCTTCTTTTATTTTCACGGCCAGTGGTGCACCTGGTGCCGCGACTTCCAGGACGAGTCCCTGGAGAACCCCGACGTGGTGGACACCATCGACCAGCACTACATCCCGGTCCTGGTCGATCTGGACGAACGTGCGGATCTGTTCCGGCGCTACGGTGGCCGCGGCCTGCCCTTCGTGGTCATCGTGAATCACGAGGACGAGATGCTGACCCGCTTTACCGGTCACGTGAATGCCCGCGACCTGCAGAACATCCTGGTGGCCCAGCGGGACATGTTCTCGGTCACCGGTCGCGAGATCACGCCGGACGATGCCGCGATCGACGATCTTGAAGCCTTCATGGAGATGCTCGACGAGGTCTACGATGCCCGCGCCGACCGCCTGAGCGGCAGCGCCACCTTCGGCACCCTCAGCAAGCGCCCGCAGCCCTGGACCTATCGCTTCCTGCTCACCGCCGAAGACTGGCAGGATCGCATGCCCGGGCTCCTCGACCAGATCGCGGAGGACCTCTACGACGAGGTCGAAGGCGGCTTCTTCTTCTTTCACGATCCGGACCAGCGCGACCCCGTCCTGGCACTGGAGACCTCCAAGCGCCTGGACCAGAACGCGGCGTTCCTGTGGCTGTTCTCCGAGGCCCATGACACCACCGGCGACGAACGCTACGCCGAGATCGCCCGCGGCATCCGCGACTACCTGCAAGACCACCTGTGGGACAGCCGCCAGCTGCGCTTCGGCAACAGCCAGTACGCCGACCGCGACTACTACCAGCTGGACCCGGAGACGCGCACGCAAACCGACCCGCCGCAGGTCGACCGCAACACCTACGCCGACACCTCGGGCCAGGCGATCGCCGCCCTCGCCAACATGGCGCGAGTGCTGGAAGACAGGGACACACTGGAGTGGGCACACGAGGCCCTTCGGGCGCTGGATCGCTACCTGCAGACCGAACAGGGCTACCTGCACGGCATCACCGCGGCGGGTCGCCCGGCGATGGAGGGCTACCTGCCATCGCAGATCTGGCCGGAGATCGCCCGCCAGGAGCTGGCGCGCGCCACGGAGGCACTGGACGGCGAGCGACCGGAGATGCCCGACCCGCTCGCGGCACTGGACCGGCTGGAACCGTTCTTCAACGAGGAGCTGGGCGCCCACGCCGAGCGGATCGGCACCGACCTGGAACCCTGGTCGGAGACCCGCACCCAGGCGGCGCTGGCCTGGTGGCTCTACCGTCTGCCGGGCACCGCCATCGAAGAATCCCACATCGATCGAAACATGGTGCGCGAACGCCTGCGCATCGAGCCCGGTGCCGACCCCGACGACGTCGCTCTGGGCTTCGACGCCCTGCGCCGGGGCTTCTGAAGCCCCGTTGCAAGGCCTTGCGGTCGCTTATCCGGCGTCACAACACACCACCCCCGGTTTCCCAGGATGGCGAGCCGAACCTGCGCTGCGCCTGGCTCGGCCGTTACGCCTGTTGACGGAACCCCGCAACCTCGCCCTGTAGCTGCTGCGCCAAGGCCTCCAGCGCCTCCACCGCCTGCTGCATCTCGTTCGCCCCGTCGGCGTTGCGCACGGCAATATCGTTGATGTGGTGGATGTTGCGGTTGATCTCTTCCGCCACCTGGCTTTGCTCCTCGGTCGCGCTGGCCACCTGGCGGGTCATGTCGTCGATGGCGGTCACCGAGTCGTGGATGTACTCCAGGGTCTCGCCGGCCTCGCCCGCCTTCGCCACGGAGGTCTCCGCATGCTGCTGGCTGACCTCCATCGCCTGCACCGCACGGGTAGCCCCGCCCTGCAGGCGCTGAATGATCTCGCGGATCTCCCCGGTCGAGTCGTTCGTGCGCTGCGCCAGGTGGCGCACTTCGTCCGCCACCACCGCGAAGCCCCGCCCGGCCTCGCCGGCCCGCGCCGCCTCGATGGCCGCGTTGAGCGCCAGCAGGTTGGTCTTCTCGGCGATCTCCTCGATCACCTGCAGGATCGTGCCGATGTTGTCGCTGTCCCCTTTCAGCTCCACGATCACATTGTTCGCCTGACGAATCTCGCCGGCCAGCGTGTTGATCGCACCCTGGGTCGCCTGCACCACGGTGCGCCCGCCTTCCGCCGCACGCGTCGCCTGCCCCGCGCTCTCGGCCGTGCTCTGCGTGTTGTTGGCGACCTCCTGCACCGTGGCAGACATCTGGTTCATTGCCGTGACCACCTGCTCCACATCACCGCGCTGTTCGTGGGTGGCACGCGTCAGTTCATTGCTGCGCCCATCCAGTTGCCGCGCCGAGGCGGCAATCCCGTCCGCCGCGTCGGCAACCTGGCGAATGAGCCCGGAAAGCCGGCCCATCACCGTGTTGAAGGCCGCGCCGGTGCGCCCGATCTCGTCGTCGGTCGTCACCTCCACTCGGTGCCCGAGATCCGCTCGGCCCTCGCCGATCGCCTCCAGCCCCTCGGCCAGGCGCTCCATGGGGCGCGTCAGCACATTGGCGTAGAACCAGCCAATACCCAGCGCCACCACGAACGCGACGATCCACAGCACCCACAGCAGCCACCACAACTGGGTCACCAGCGCCGCGTCCACACCCGCGGCCAGATCACCCTTCATGGTGTGGAAGGTCACGCCGCCCATGATGGACAACGGCACGGTGCTCACCACGATCACCAGGATAATCAGCTTCAGTCGCAGCCCACCCAACGGTCCAATCTTCATCGACGCCCTCCTTTCCGTCCCTTAACGACCAGCCGGTCCCGGTCTTGAGCCCGACACAGTATCCATCCGCCCCGCCCCTATCGTCTTGATCCGGGTCAACCCCAGGTCCCACCACAAGCCAAAAATCGCTCCTGATTAGCAACAATCATCAGCCAGGCCCAATGACCGTGCCGGCCCGGGTTTCCAGCCGCCCCCAGCCTGGTCATCCCGGAAACCGCGTAGCGGTTATCCGGGATCTCTGCGGTTGGGGGTTGCCCCGACGGGGGAGATCCCGGCTCTTCGCTTCGCTCCGGCCGGGATGACCAGGCAGGGGTAAGGCGCTCCGCGATGGTGACATCCCCAACAAGGCCTGGATCCAAGTGCCCCGGGGCGGGCCATGCACGCCCCCCCAAAGGCCCCCCGGCACTGGCTGACTCTTATCGCTAATCAGGAAATCGTCTCACCACGAAGCGCATGAAGACACGAAGAAGATCAAGGGCGATTGCGCCACAGAGGACACGGAGTTCACGGAGAGGATGGAAAGGCTTTCAACTTGAAGCAGGGGGCTCGCTTGGTTTCAGCGGTCGGGCCAGCGGCCATGGCTAACAGACGTTCCGGACAGAATTCGTCCTTTCTCTGTGTCCTCTGAGTTGATAGGCCTTTGGCCTTGACCTTCTTCGTGCGCTTCGTGGTGAATAAAGCCCTTGAGCAGGCACTCGCCTCACCCCCGATACCCATACACAAAAAACCCGCGGGCCCGAGACTCGGGACCGCGGGTTCGCGGTACTGCGTTAGCGGGTCCGCTTACCGGCTGCGAGCCGCGCGGTTGCCGTTGGCGGACGGGCGACCGTTGCCGCCGCGACCCCCACCGGGCTTGCCACCGCGACCGTTGCGCGGGGCGCCACTACGGGCGCCTCCGCCCGGCTTGCCACCCGGACCACCACGGCGATTGCCGTTGCCGTCATTGGCAGCCGGCTTCGGCGTGGCGAAGCCCTCGGTTTCGATACGGTCGATCGGGCGCTGAATCAGGCGTTCGATGCCCTTCAGCAGCTTGATCTCCTCACCGTCCACCAGCGACAGCGCGGCGCCGTCGGAGCCGGCACGCCCGGTGCGACCGATGCGATGCACGTAGTCCTCCGGCACGTTCGGCAGCTCAAAATTGACGACCTGCGGCAGCTGGTCGATGTCGAGCCCGCGCGCAGCGATATCCGTGGCTACCAGGACCGGCACCTGGCCGGACTTGAACTGCTTCAGCGCCTTGGTACGCGCCGCCTGGCTCTTGTTGCCGTGGATCGCCTCGGAGCGCACGCCATCCTTCGACAGCTTCTCGGCCAGGCGATTGGCGCCATGCTTGGTGCGGGTAAACACCAGCACCTGTTCCCATTTGTTGGTGCGGATCAGGTGGCTCAGCAGCTCGCGCTTCTGGCTGGTCTCGACCAGGTGCACGCTTTGCTTCACGCCCTCGGCGGTCGTGTTGCGCGGCGCGATGTCGATCTCCGCCGGGTTGTTCAGCAGGCCGTTGGCCAGCTTGCGGATCTCGTCGGAGAAGGTCGCCGAGAACATCAGGTTCTGGCGGTTCTTCGGCATCATCGCAATCAGCTTCTTGATGTCACGGATGAAGCCCATGTCGAGCATGCGATCGGCCTCGTCGAGTACCAGGATCTCGACACCGGACAGGTCGATGGTCTTCTGATTGGCGTGATCTAGCAGACGCCCCGGCGTCGCCACCACGATGTCCATGCGATCACGCAGGGCCTTGATCTGCGGGTTCATGTTCACACCGCCAAAGATCGTCATCGAACGCATCTTGAGATTGCGTCCGTAGGTCTTCACGGATTCGTGAACCTGCGCAGCCAGCTCGCGGGTCGGGGTCAGCACCAGGCAACGCGGGCGGCCATTGCCGGCCTGCGGCGCATCCGAGGTGGAAAGGCGCTGCAGGATCGGCAGGGTGAAGCCGGCCGTCTTGCCGGTGCCGGTCTGGGCGGCGGCCAGCAGGTCGCCTCCCTTCAGGACTTCCGGGATGGCCTGGGCCTGGATCGGGGTCGGGTGCTGGTACCCGGAGGTTTCCAGCGCACGCAAAAGGGTATCGGCCAACCCGAGGTCGGCAAAGGTCGTATCAGTCATGGAATGCTCCAACGCCACCCGCCACTCGTTCAACACAGAGCACCCATCGGGGGAAACGAAATCAGGGGGATCACTGCGAGCCGGAAGGCTCTGGATCAAATGAACGGACGCTGACGGGCGGGGCGTTCGATCCGGGCACTATACGCCTTTTGTCAATGAAAAGACACCGCTCCATACCCCATCGGATATATATTTGTTTTGTGCGGGAATATCCGCTAGCTTCATTTTCAAAGAAACCGATGCCCACGCAGCAACGGTCAGGCCGACGCGACCCGCCCATAAGGATGCGTCCAGGGGAGTTGTCCAACAATGTGTGCACTTAGAGCCCGATGATTTCGGGTTCCGATCGGTACCTGCGGCAACATATTGCCCTCGCCTCCGGCGTTCTGCTGGCGCTACTGCTGTTACCGCTGGCGATCTGGATGCTCGGGGTGGAGCTGCCGCGGATCCTGCCCCGCGAGCACCTGACCGCCTTCCACACGGGCGCGGAGTTGTTCGCGGTGGTTGTGGCCGTACTGGTATTCGCGGTGGGCTACCACGTAATCGACCGCCGCCGCGTGGCCGCTTCTCTGCTGCTGGCGTGCGCCTTCCTGGCGGTCGCGTTGCTTGATTTCCTGCACCTGATGACCTATCCGGCCATGCCGGATTTCATCACCCCGAACTCGTCACAACAGACCTTGTTGTTCTGGCTGGCCGCGCGCCTGGTCGCGGCCGCGGCATTGCTCGCCTACGTGGCCCTGCCCATGGTCTCGCAAAGCGACGGTCCACCCCGTCTTGTCTACCTGGTCGGGAGCCTTCTGCTGGTCGCCTTGCTGGCGTGGATCGGACTTTGGCATGCGGAGATCATCCCGCTCCTGTTCGACCCGGTCAGCGGGCTCACGCCCATCAAGATGGGGCTGGAGGCGCTGGTGATCGGCCTGCACCTGGCCACCCTGGCCCTGCTCGCCCTGCGCCGTGAGCTCCTGCAACGTCCGGGCATGCCCCTGGTCGCCGCCGCCATGGTCATGAGCATCGGCAGCGGGATGTTCTTCATGTTCTACGAAGACCTGACGGACACCCCGTTTGTACTCGGCCATTTGTACAAGCTCGCGGCGTATCTCCTGATCTACCAGGGCCTGTTCCTGGAAAGCGTACGCTCGCCCCTCCAGCGCCTGCACCAGGCCCACCGCGATATCGAGATGCGCGAGCAGCGTTACCAGCAACTGGTGGAGACGGCCCCCGACGGCGTGCTGGTCACCGACATGGACGGCCGTATCGTGATGGCCAATCGCAACATCGAACGCCTGTTCGGCTATCCACGCCAGCAATTGATCGGGCAACCGGTGGAGCGGCTGGTCCCCGAGCGCCTGCGCGAACGCCACCGCATACACCGGCGGGCACATGCCCACACCATCAACCGCCGCACCATGGGGCAGGTGCCCCACCTGCGCGGGTGCCGCATCGACGGCACCGAGTTCCCGCTGGACATCAGCCTGAATGCTTTCGACGACAGCGAAGGCCGCCGCATCACCGCGTTCATCCGCGACATCACCGACCGCCAGCGCCGCGAGGCGCGGATCCAGCACCAGGCCACCCACGACAGCCTGACCGAACTACCCAACCGCTGGCTCCTGCACGACCGCCTGACGCAGGGGATCGCCCAGGCCGAACGTCACGGCCACCCGATCGCCGTCATGCTGCTGGATCTCGACAACTTCAAGATGGTCAATGACACCTTCGGCCATCACGAGGGCGACCAGCTGCTGAAGGCCGTGGCCGCACGACTTCAGGGCGCCCTGGACCAGGAGGCGACCATTGGGCGTTTCGGCGGCGACGAGTTCATGATCCTGCTGACCAACGTCGAAGACGAACAGGCCATCGGCGCGATTGCCGAGCGCATCCTCGACATCTTCACCAGCCCGTTCCAGACCGAACAGGCCCGTAGACTGACCTCCACCGGAAGCCTGGGCATCGCCCTGTTTCCGCGCGATGCCCGCGACGAACGCAGCCTGGTTCGCTACGCCGATATGGCGATGTACGAGGCCAAGCACTCCGGACGCAACACCTATGCCTTCTTCTCGCAACACCTGGATGCCCAGGTGCACGAAGAGCAACGCCTGCAACAACGCCTCCAGCAGGCGCTCGGGAACGACGGCCTCGAATTGCACTATCAGCCGCTGGTGGACGTGGCGTCGAATCGCGTCATCGGCGTCGAGGCTCTGGCCCGCTGGACCGACAGCGAGCTTGGTCCCGTTGCCCCGACCCGTTTTATCACCAGCGCCGAGGCCACCGGCCTGATCCTGCCACTCGGCGAGTGGGTCATCTCCGAGGCCTGCGAGCAGCTCGCCCAGTGGTCCCGTTCGGGTCTCGAGCTCCGGGTCGCCATCAACGTCTCGGCGATGCAGTTCCGCCAACACGACCTCGTCCAGCGCCTCGGCGCGATCCTCGAAGCCACGGGCGCCCCGCCCGAGCGCCTCGAGATCGAGGTCACCGAGACCGTGGCCATGGCGGACGTCGCACTCACCCGCGATCAGCTTCGCGGACTGAAGGCCCTGGGCATCCGCGTATCGCTGGATGATTTCGGGACCGGCTATTCCTCGCTCGCCTACCTGAAGTCACTGCCGATCGACAAGCTCAAGATCGATCGCTCGTTCATCGCCGACATCGGCCAGGACCCGGAATCCGACATGATCCTGCGCTCCATCGTCCACCTCGGCCACAGCCTGGGCCTGACCCTGGTGGCCGAGGGCGTCGAGACCACGGCGCAGCGGGATCTCCTCCGGACGATCGGCTGCGACCTCTACCAGGGATGGATTCATTCAAGGGCCATGGCGCCACTCGCCCTCGCCGACTGCCTGGAGACACGCCTGGTCTGAAGCGGCCCCTCCACACCACCCCGCCGTCCCGGACACCACGCAACACACACCTCGTCATCCCGGACACCGCCCAACCCCACCCCGTCATCCCGGACACCGCGTAGCGGTGATCCGGGATCCGCCGGCCGGCCACCGCAACACCGAAGATCCCGGCTCTGCGCTGCGCTACGGCCGGGATGACATCAAGGGGACAGGCACCCACCATCAGCTCGAACCAGCAAGCAATCATTCCGCGTGTCGTTTCGCCTCACTTCTCAACGCCTGCGCGCCAGCCAGACACAAAAAGGCCGCCCGAAGGCGGCCTTTCGTGACCGAATCAAGCCCTTCGCCCCACCTTCGAACGAGGCGACGCGGCGCTCAATCAGTACCCCGTACTGCCGTGCACGTCCGGCGGGGCCTCGCGGGTCAGCATGGCCCAGGTCATGTGCGCCATCACCTCCGGCGCCACCACGGTATGCCGGTTACCGCTGTTCTGCATCCCCTCGCGCAGCTCCTGGCGGACCTGCGGCTGCCCGGTCAGATCGAAGATCACATCCACCTGATCCCCGCGTGCCACGAGATCCGCGACCGACTCCAGCGGGATCCCCTTCGCCTCGGCCAGCCGGCGCCCCTCGGTCTCGCCCTGCTCCGAGGCCGCGCAGATCGTCATTCCGGGCAGACCGGACTCCAGCAACATCTCCAGGAAGCGGCCGCCCACCCGGCCAAGTCCCACCACTGCAATCTGAATCGACATATGCACTCCATCCTTTTCTGTTTTTGTTGTTTCCATGCATGCCCACGGTTGCCATCCGCCGGGCACGCTCCCCGACTGTAGGCCATGTGCGGCGCCCACGCACGCCAACCCGTGCACCGGGCCGCCCCGCCCGCCATCCGGCCATTTGGAGCGGCCCGCGGCACGCCCTAGAGTGCCCTGAGTTTGCCAACCAACCGGAGCCCCCCATGGAAAACGTTCACCTGCCGATCCGCGCAGACCGCCGCGAGCAGGGCAAGATCATTCAGCGCATCGAACGCCTGGAGGGAGTGGAGCTGGAATTCACCGACCTCGACGTCGGCGACTACCTGCTACCCAACGGCGTCGTGGTCGAACGCAAGTCCGCCACCGATATGGTTCTCAGTGTCGTCGACAAGAGTCTGTGGGAAAACGCCGCCAAGCTGAAGGCCAACTACCAGCAGGTCGTCTACATCGTGGAGGGGGACCTCTACGAGCCCCGTTTCCATCAGCAGGCGCTGGACATCCACCGCGCCCTGGCCCACCTGACGATCGCCCTCGGCATCAGCGTCCTGCCCAGCTCCGATGCCGACAACAGCGGCATGCTGATCTACCTGCTGGGGCTGAACGCACAGATCGAGCCGGACCCGTCCGACCGCCCGACCAAGCCCGACACCCGGCGCAAGGCCGCCGAATTCATCGTCAGCGGCCTGCCCGGCGTCGAGGCCGACCAGGCCCGCGACCTCCTGCGCGACATCGGCAGCGTGCGCGACATCATCAACGCCGACGCCGCCACCCTCGCCCAGACCGACGGCCTCGACGAAGAACGCGCCCAACGCATCGAATCCGTCGTCACCTACGGCAGCCGCACCACCTGAACACCCCCCGAGCGGCCAGCCGCACGACCCTCTGTGGGAGCCTGCTTGCAGGCGAAGCCCCCTCCAACATCGGGAGCCCTGCAATGCGGCCCGGCCACCCCGTCATCCCGGCCGCAGCGCAGCGAAGAGCCGGGATCTCCGACGGGTGTAGAGGCCCTACCGCAGGAGATCCCGGATAACCGCCACGCGGTTTCCGGGATGACGATCCTGGGGCAAAGTTGGACATCGCAGGAACCAAACCCCTGCAGGAGCGGGCTCGCCCGCGAAGCCCCGCCAAAGCCGGACCTGGACAGCGGACGATGGGCGAGGTGATGCTGCCAACCCCGGACACGGGCAACGGACGTAGGATGCCGATGAGCGCAGCGAATCGCATCAAGAGGGCGCTTATTGTCCCGTGAACGGTGCGTTTCGCGATGCTCAACGCACCCTACGACGGTCTAAGACGAGTTCCCCAGCCACCGCCGCAGGCCGCCACTGCGGCGGATCTGGTGCTGGCTGGCCGCAACCAGCGTGCCCGCGCGTGGCTCCAGCAGGCTGAACCAGCGGCTGGCGCGGGTGATGGCGGTGTAGGCCAGCTCGCGGGTCAGGATCGGGCTGTCCGCGTCCGGCAGCACCAGGGCCACATGCTCGAACTCCGACCCCTGGGCCTTGTGCACCGTCAGGGCAAATGCGGTCTCGATGGCCTCCAGGCGGTTGGGCAACACCCAGCGCACGCGACCGCCGTCCCCGGCGGCCAGGAACGCCACCCGCAGCACCGAGTCTTCGCCCTTGGTGGCATCCGAGTCCGCCTCCGGCTCACCCCGCGCCAGCCAGGCCGGGACGGCCAGGGCGATCCCGATATCGCCGTTGATCAGCCCCAGCGCGTAGTCATTGCGCGTGACGATCACCGGGCGCCCCTCGACCCATTGTCCGCCGGCCCCCGGCCCGTCCATCCGTCCCGCGTCCCCCGCGAGCAGGCCGCGCGCCTGCAAGGCCGCGGCGACGCGCCGGTTCAGCGTCTCCAGCCCCCACGGGCCGCGGCGCACCGCGCACAGGAGCTGGAACCGCCCGTGGGCCGCCAGCACGTCGCGCGCCCAGTCCTCCCAGGCCGCGCGCGGGGCCGCCGGGGCCGGCCGCGCCGCCCGCAGGCCCTCGAGATAGCCCGCATAACCCACCGCCTCGCCCTCCGGCGTGTCCGCGCGCCCGTCCACCGCGAGCGTCACCAGTGCCGGGTCCTCGGGCCCAGCGAGTACCTTTTGCCGGACGGCATCGTCCCCGTCCGGCCCATTCAATGCCTCGCCCGTGTTCACCGCCGCGGCCAACCGCCCGATCCCGCTGTCCGCGCCGAAGCGATGACTCTCCCGCAGCATCACGATGTGCTGGTCCAGCGCCTGACCGGCCGCATCCTGCATGGCCGCCGGTACGGCCATCCCGGTCACGGCCTCCAGCCAGTGCGCGGTCGACGGCGTGTAGTGCCCGCCCCCGGCGCGATGGCACAGCTCGCCCAGCACCGCGCCGGCCTCCACCGAGGCGAGCTGATCGCGATCCCCCAGCAGGATCAGGCGCGCCGTGCGTGGCACGGCCTCGACCAGGCTCGCCATCAGCTCCAGGTCGATCATAGAGGCCTCGTCCACCACCAGCACATCCACCGCCAGCGGGTTGCGCGCCCCGTGGCGGAAGTGCCGGGTATCCGGGCGCGCCCCGAGCAGGCGATGCACCGTCACCACCTCGGCCGGCAGGTTCCGGCGCAGCGCATCGCCATCGGGCAGCTGGTCCAGCCCCAGGCGATCCAGCGCCCCGCTGACCGAGGCATTCAGGCGCGCCGCCGCCTTGCCGGTCGGCGCCGCCAGGCGGATGCGCAGCGGGTCGTCCGGACCCTGCAACCCCTGCAACAACGCGAGCAGTCGCAGCACGGTGGTGGTCTTGCCGGTCCCCGGCCCGCCGGTAATCACACTGAAGCCGGAACCGGCCGCCAGGGCACAGGCCAGGCGTTGCCAGTCCGGATCGGTGGCAGCCTCCGCCGGCGGTCCGAACAGATGGTCCAGCCAGTCCCGCGACGCCTGCTCGTCCAGCGCACCTTGCCAGGCCTCGCGGTCAGCCAGGCGCGCGCGGATGGCCTGGCCGATGCGGCGCTCGCTCTCCCAGTAGCGGCGCAGATAGACCTGCCCCCCGGTGTACACCAGCGGCGTTCCACCCAATTCGCCCGGTCCGGCCAGGCCACTGTCCTGCAGGGCCGCCGCAACCTGCGCAACGGATACCCCCTGCAGTACCGACGAGGGTCGCGGCGGCGGCTTTGATCCCGGCTCGCCCTCCGGCGGCAGGGCCAGCGTGGCGTCGGGGGCCTGCAGCAATGCGTCCAGTTCCAGGCACACATGGCCGCGCCCGACCTGATGGCTGGCCAGCGCCGCCAGCAGCAGGGCCAGCGGCGACGCCGCCGGGGCCTGCTCGTGCAGGAAGCGCACCAGCGCCCGGTCCACGCTGCGCAGCCAGCCGGCCTCCTCCCACTCGCGCAATAGCTCGAGCACGGCCTCCGCCGAGGCCAAGGTGCCCGTTGTCATCACCGCGCTCATGCCGTCGCCTCCCGGTTCGGGCCGGCCGCCATGCGGTGATCCAGCCATTCAATCAGCGCGCGCGGCGGACAGTGGTGGAACACCCCGTGCCCCGGCGCATCCACGCCACGCAGGAACAGGTACACCCCGCCGCCCATGTGCTGGTCATAGTCGTAGCCCGGCAGGCGCGCGGCCAGCTGGCGATGCAGTGCCAGGGTGTAGAGCACCAGCTGCAGGTCGTAGCGGTGTTCCAGCACCGCCGCCTGCAGGCGTTCCGGGGTGTAGGACTGCGCCGAAGTCCCCAGCCAGTTGGACTTGTAGTCCGCCACGTAATAGCGCCCGCCGCGCTCGAAGACCAGATCGACGAATCCCTTCAGCATCCCATTCAGGGTCACGTTCCCCAGCGGCGGGCGCGGTTGTCCGGGCAGGATCTGCGCGCGGACCGCCTGATCCAGCTCGCCCGCCTGCAGGTTGCGCGTCGGATACAGGAACTCCAGCTCCGGCTGATAGGTGGTCAGGCCGCCCAGACTGAAATGTTCGCCGTCCTCCAGCGGGAAGGCGACCGCAAGCAACTGCTGCATCCAGTCCGCGACCGTCTCCGACCACTCGCCCCAGCCCCGCCGCTCGCAGCGTGTCGCGATCTCCTGCGCCATCCGTTCGGGATCTGCCGCCTGCGCAGCGAGCCCCTGCTCCGCCGCCCACTCCAGCAGCCCGTGGAGGAAGGTGCCGGGCCCGGGCCCGCGCGGGAAGGCATGCAGCCCACTGGCCGCGCGCGACTCGGGCTCCGGCGCCTCCAGCGGCGGCCGACTCGCATCCGCCACCCCCTCGCGCAGCACGTCCTCGCGCGCCGAGTCGGGGGCCACCGGCGCGACCCCCTCGTCATGCGCGGCAATCGCACTGTAGCTGGCCACCCACCAGCGCTCGAAGCGGCGCGTCGGCGGCACCCGGGCCGGCCCCGTCGCGGTCGTGGCACTGCCCATCTGCGCGGCCACCGCGCGCGCCTCCGGCAGGGGGCCCACATGAATCGCCGATGCGTCGCCGGCTGCATCCCGCAGCGCGGCCTCCAACCCGCCGTCCTGCACCCCCGCGGGTCCGGCCAGCAGGTATCCGGCCGCCGTGCGGTCGAAGTGATTGGTCTTGCTTTTTCCGGAGACGATCGGCGCAATCCCCAGCCAGCAGGCATGCCGCGCACGGGTCATGCCGACATACAACAGGCGCAGGTCCTCGGCCAGGCGCTCGCGCTCGGCGCGCTCGAACACCTCGCCGTCCATGCGGAATACCCAGCGCGCCCCACCCTGCGGCGGATGGTCGCGGTAGGGCACATCCTTGGCCGTATCCGTCTGGCGGAAATTGCAGACAAACGGCAGGAACACCAGCGGATACTCCAGCCCCTTGGACTTGTGCAGCGTAACCACCTTGACCAGGTCCTCGTCGCTCTCCAGACGCAGGACCTGCTCCTCCCCGGTCTCGCCTTCGCCGCCGCGATGTTCCGTCAGGTGCCGGATCAGCGCCTGCTCGCCATCCAGCTCGGCGGCCGCCTGCTGCAGCAGCTCGCTCAGATGCAACAGATTGGTCAGGGCACGCTCGCCTTCGGCCGTGGCCCGCAGCCGGCGCGGGACCTCGAAGTCGTGCAGCAGGCGGCGCAGCATCGGCAACACCCCGCGCGACTGCCACAACCGCCGATAGTCGCGGAACTGCTCGACGCGGACCTCCCACGCCAGCTCGTCCAGCGTCAGCCGATGCAGTTCGGCCAGCGACTGCCCCAGCGTCGCGGTCGCCAGCGCCGCGCGCAGCAGCCGTTCACTGGTCGGCTCGGCGCAGGCGCGCAACCAGCGCAGCAGATCTCCCGCCTCGGCGGTCGCATACACCGACTCGCGATCGGACAGGTACACACTGCGCACACCCCGCCGGCGCAGCTCGGCACGGATCGCATCCGCCTCGCCACGCCCGCGCACCAGCACCGCCATGTCGCGCGGCCGTACCCCGGTCAATTCCTCACCTTTGCGGAAGCCACAGCGACCGGCCATCCCGCCGTTGAGCAGTTCCACCATGTAGCTGGCGCAGGCCTGCGCCATGCGCTCGCGATAGGCGCCCTTGGGCACCGGCGCGCCCGGATCAAAGCACCACAGCGTGACGGCCGGCATCGCCTGTCCATCGTTCTCGAAGGCCTCCGAGCGGCCGTTCGCGTCCACCGGCAGAAACGGCAAGGGGTTCTCCGTTCCCGAGCGGAACAGGAAGGCCCCGTCCTGCCAGCCCTCGGCATGCTGGAACAGCCGGTTCACGCCCTGCACCAGGGCATCGGTCGACCGGAAGTTTCGTTCCAGCGTGTAATGCCGCCCGGCGGTGGCCGCGCGCGCGGCGAGATAGGTATGGATATCCGCTCCGCGAAAGCGATAGATCGACTGCTTGGGGTCGCCGATCAGCAGCACGCCCAGATCGCGCGGGTTCTCGTCGATGCGGTAGACGCGGTGGAAGATCCGATACTGCACCGGATCGGTATCCTGGAACTCGTCGACCAGCGCCACCGGGAATTGGGCGCGCAGGGTCGCTGCCAGGTGTTCGCCACCGGGTCCGTCCAGGGCGTCACGCAGCCGGGTCAGCAGGTCGTTGAAACCCATCTGCGCGCGTTGACGCTGTGCCTGACGGAACCGCGCGTCCACCTGCCGCGCGGCCGCCTGCAACAGGCGCTCGCGGTCGTCCACACAGACCTCGGCATGATCGTCCAGCGCCGCGAAGGCCGGATGCAGATCGTCCGGCAGCGCCTGCCCCGCCTTCAGCCGCGCCTGCATCCCGGCCGCACTGAAGCGCTCCAGCGGCGAGTCGCCCGAGACCCCGCCTGGCCGCAGTGCGCCGGGGTCCGCCGCCCAGTCGCGCATCGCCCCCAGCAGCTTCTCCGGGTTGCTGTACTTCTGCTTGTTCAGCACCGAGTTGCGCAGCGTCTCGAACTGCTCGGCCACCGCCGCAAAGTCCTCGCGCCAGGGCCGCTTCATGGCCTCCAGCCGCGCCAGCCGATCGCCCAATGCAGCTGCCAAGCCTTCCGGCGTCTCCAGCTCCACATCCGCCGTGTGGGCCGGGAGATGCCCGACCAGCGGCCGGATCTTCTGCAGCAGCGTGTCGGGATCAGCACCGAAGGCGTTGCGCAGCAGCGCGAGTGGCGCCGCCGGTTGCGGATAGACAAAACGGCGCCAGTAGTCGCGCGCCGCGTCCGCCAGCAACTCCTGCTGGTCGCTCGCCAGGTCCTGGGTGAACAGGCTCCCGCTGTCGAAGGCATGCTCGCGCAGCATGCGATAGCACCAGCCATGAATGGTGGAGACCGCGGCCTCGTCCATCCACTCCGCCGCCAGCTCCAGCCGGCGCGCCGCACCCGGGCGTTCCGCCTCGGCGTATTCGCCGCGCAACTGCAGGTGGATGTCCTGCACACCCGGCACCGCATCCGGGTCCTCCGCGCGGAACACGCGCGCGGCAATCGCCAGCGCGTCGCGGATACGCTCGCGCAGTTCCTGGGTCGCCGCGTCGGTAAAGGTCATCACCAGGATCTGCGGCGGCGTCAGGGCATCAGTGCCCTCCGGCAACTCGCCGTGCCCCAGCACCAGGCGCAGATACAGCGCGGCGATGGTGTAGGTCTTGCCGGTGCCGGCACTCGCCTCGATCAGGCGGCTGCCGTGCAGGGGCAGCCCCAGCAGATCCAGCTTGTGGGCGGTCGCGCTCATGCGGGGTCCTCCGCCTGATTCACCACGAAAAACACCGGCCGGTAGATCCGGTCGCGCCAGAAGTCAAAGTCCGGATCGTCCAGCAGGGTCTCGGGGTCGGGCCAGGCACGCGCCAGCGCCGGGCTGCGCGACCATTCGCCGGCGGCGAAGTCATTCCCGGCCAGGGTCTTCAGCGCCTCGTCATACGGATCCTTCGATCCCTCCTCCGCCGCGAGCCAGGCAAAGGCGGCGGCGCAGGCCAGCGGCAGCGGCCGCTCCTGGCCGGCCGCCCAGGCCTCCAGCAGCGTCCCCAGCAACTCCTCGGCCAGCCCCGGTTCCAGCCCCGGGAGCTCCAGGCGCTTGTCCAGTCCAACCAGTTCGGAGTCCACGCCGCCCGTCCCGGCGTTGGCCAGCAGATGCATCACCCAGGGCGCCATCAGCTTGTCGAAGCGCCACTTCTTGCCATCACCAATGCGGCTCGCGGTGTAGTCGAGGCATACCCGCGCCTGCCCGTCGCTGCGCAGGGCGGGTGGCACGGCCTCCAGACCCCAGTGCTCGTGTTCCAGACGCAGGGGCCGTGCGGCCGGCAACGACTCGGGGTACAGCGCATAGCGCTCGCCGATCCGCTCCAGTAGCCGCGCGGCCTCCTCCACCATCGCGCCGCGCTCCAGCTCGCCTGCCGCACCCAGCGGCAGCCGGCCCGCGCGCTGCAGCCGGGCCGACTCCGCCTCCAGGATGCTCGGCCAGGCCTCCGCGTCGTCGGTGGTCTCGAGTGCCGCCGCGACCAGTTGCTGACGCACCTGCCACTGCTCCAGCCCGGCCAGGCCAAAGGGTTCCAGGTCGTCGCCGGCCTCTTCCTCCTCGTCGAAGAACACCCCCAGACGATGGCGGAAGAACGCCTCCACCGGGAAGCGCAGAAAGCGCGTTAGTGCCTCCGGCCCCAGGGCGCGCGGCTCGCGCTCGGCCTCCAGCAACGGCACCGCCGCGGGGGCGCCACCAGCGGCATCCGCCGCAGCGCCCGGCGCCGGATCGTGCACCGCCTCCCACTCCCGCGCGTAGGTAAAGTGCCGAGCGTCGGCGGCGTCTGTTGCCGGGAAATTCACCGGGGAGAACGGCTGCAGCGGGTGCCAGGTGGTCAGGTGGTCCACCAGGGCCGGGCCGGACTCCGGCCCGTCGGACCCGGCCAGCCCCCAGCCCGCCGCCAGGTGATCACGCAGCTGGCCCACCAGCACCGACGGCGGGCGCGGCTCGTTGTCACGCACATGCCGCCCTACCCAGCTCACATGCAGCTGGCGCCGAGCGGAGAGCAGCGCCTCCAGGAACAGGTAGCGATCGTCCTCGCGCCGCGAGCGATCGCCCGGGCGGTAGTCGTTCGCCATCAGGTCGAAGTCCACCGGGGTCGGGCTGCGCGGATAGTCGCCGTCGTTCATCCCCAGCAGACAGACCACCTGAAACGGGATCGCCCGCATCGGCATCAGGGTGCAGAAGTTCACCTGCCCGGCCAGGAAACGCTGGCCCACCCCGGAATCGTCCTGGCTCGCCAGCCACTGCTCGCGCACCACCGCCAGCGGCAGCGCCTCTTCCAGTCCGGCCGCCGCGCAGTCGTCGCGCCATTGATCCAGGGCCTCGCCCAGCTGCTCCAGGGTGAACAGCTCGGCATCGGTCTCGGCCGCGAAGAACTGCTCCAGCAGCCCGCCCAGATGCACGGCCCAGTCTGCCGGCGCATGCGCCTGGCGCAGCCACGCCCAGGCATCCTCCAGGGCGGTGATCAGGGCGTCCATCGGCCCCAGCAGCGCGGCACTCAGCCCGCCGATCTCGTCGTAGGACTCCAGGCCCTGCCACGGACCCTGGTCGCCCAGCGCATAGCCCAGCAGCATCCGCCGCAGGCCGAAGCGCCAGGTGTTCTGCTCCAGCCCCTCGGGCAGGCCTAACCCGGCGCGCTGAGCGGCATCCAGCCCCCAGCGCACGCCCGCCCCCTCGGCCCAGCGGTGCAGCTGGCCCAGGTCCTCTTCCGCGATCCCGAAGCGCCGGCGCACCGCCGGCACGTCCAGCAGGTCCAGCAGCTCGCTGACGCCCATCCGGCTCTCCGGCAGTGACAACAACTGCTCCAGCGCGATCAGGACCGGATCGCGGCCGCGCGGACCCTGGTCCGACAGCGTGTACGGGATAACCCGGGGATCATCGGTCTCCGGCTGGCCGAACACCGCCTCGATGTGCGGGGCGTACTGATCGATGTCCGGAACCATTACGATCACATCGCGCGGGCGCAGCGACGAATCGCGCTCGAAGTGATCCAGCAGGCGGTCGTGCAGCAGCTCCACCTCGCGCAGCGGGCTGTGCGCCACGTGGAACTGGACGGAACGGTCCTCCGCCGGGACCGCGGGCCAGGTCTCCCGGGTCTCGGCGAGTGGGCGCAGCTCGCGGATGTCCTCCTGCAGCTGGTGCAGCAGGCAGTCCTCCGGCCCACGCGTGCCGTGCGGCTCGAAGACGTCCACGCGCTCCCAGTCCAGCGTGCGCAACACCCGGCCGTAGTGTTCGGGGTCGTCGTGTTCGTCCAGCAGCCCGATGTAGTCGCGTCCCTGCTTGCCCCAGGCCGCCAGCAGCGGGTGGGCGTGGTTGTGCAGCTCCGCCTCGTCGAGGGCCTCGGGCATGCCCGCCTTGCGCGCCTGGCGCCGGCGCGTGGCGCGCAGCAGGTCCTTGTCGGCCACGATGTCGGCCCAGTAGTACTCGCAGGGGTTGTGCACGCAGACCAGTACCTGGCAGAAGCGCGCCAGGCCCTCCAGCGCCTCCAGGATCTGCCCCGGAAGCGAAGAGATGCCGAACACGATGATCCGCCGGGGCAGGCGCGCCGGGCGCTGCTCCAGCGCGCGCACCGCCTCCATGTACCGGGCATGCACGGCCGAGCGGCTGACCGCCTCGCGGGCCACACCGATATCCGCCTGCAGCAAGCGCCACAGCTCGGCCTGCCAGCGCTGCCCGGGCGCCAGCTCGCGCTCCTGCCCGCGGGCGTCGCGCAGGATGTCGCGTCCGGCCGCCCAGTCGGTCAGCCAGTCAGCGCGGTACACCTGGTATTGATCGAACAGGTCCGCCAGGCGCTCGGCCAGCTGGAAACGCTTGCGCAGGTCGCCCCCCTGCCCCGGATCGTCGTCCTGCAGGAACTGGTGCAGCGGCGCGAAGGCCTCCTGCGCCAGGCACTCCGGCAGCAGGCGCATCAGCCGCCAGGTGAGCGGCCGCTTGGCGTACGGGGATTCCAGCGGAACGGCCTCGGCCCCCAGGACCGCACGATAGGCGGACCACACGAAGCGGGACGGCAACTGCATGTCCAGCGCCGCCGCGATCCCACAGCCCGGCGGGTCGGCATCCGGCGGCGCGGCCAGGGCATGCCGCAGCCACTGCGCCATGCCGTTGCTCTGCACCAGGATGGTCTCGTTCTCCAGCGGACCGAGCGGCGCACGGCGCATCCACTCCACCGCCAGCGTGCGCAGCGACTCCAGGTGATTGCCATGCAGCACCACCATCCCTGGCTGCAACTCGCGCGACTCCACCAACCCGGCTCCTTGATCCGTTCGGGAAATGCCACGCATGGCCTCAAGGCCCGCGTGGTCCAGATGCGCCTACCCTACCATCCCCAGGCGACGATCCACGTCGCGCCCGACACACAATCCGGCATGGCCCACCGCCGACCCGCCGCGCGCATCGGACCCAGCCCCCGGGTATGCTGTGCCCGCCATTTTTGTCGGAGACTGTTCGTGACCGAGTTGCAAGCCGGCCTGGGCCTTCTGGTCTTCATTGCGATCGCGTGGCTGCTGAGCGAGCACCGGCGGTCATTCCCCTGGCGGCCGGTACTGGCCGGCCTGGCCCTGCAATTCGGGATTGCCGCGCTGTTGCTGAACGTGCCGTGCATGCAGCACCTGTTCCTGTGGGCCAACGAGGCGGTGATCGCCCTGACCGACGCGACGCAGGCCGGGACCACCTTCGTCTTCGGCTACATCGGCGGGGACGAACCCCCATTTGCGACCGAAGGCCACGGCAGCACCTTCGTGCTCGCCTTTCAGGCCCTGCCGCTGATCCTGGTCCTGAGCGCACTCTCGGCGCTGCTGTTTCACTGGCGCATCCTGCCGCTACTGATCCGCGGCGCGTCCAGGGTATTGCAGCGGGCCTTCGGGATCGGCGGCGCCCTGGGCGTGGGCACCGCGTCCAACGTGTTCCTCGGCATGGTCGAATCCCCGCTGGTGATCCGCCCCTATCTGCGGGAGATGACCCGCAGCGAGCTGTTCGCACTGATGGCCGTCGGCATGGCCACCCTGGCCGGCACCATGCTCGTGCTCTACGCCACCATCATCAACACGGCGCTGGACGATGCTCTGGGCCACCTGATCGTCGCCTCCCTGATCAGCCTGCCGGCCGCACTGCTGGTTGCCACGGTGATGATCCCGCCCACCGCACCCTCGACCGCGGGCGAGTTGCTGCCCGAACCGGAACCCGCCAGCAGTTCGATGGATGCGATCACCCGCGGCACCCTGCGCGGGCTGGAACTGCTCCTGCAGATCGTCGCGCTGCTGATCGTGGTGATTGCGCTGGTCGCGCTGGTCAACGTGATGCTCGGCGCGTTACCGGAGGTGGCCGGGGCGGCCCTCAGCCTGGAGCGCATGCTGGGGTGGGTCTTCGCGCCGCTGGCCTGGCTGATGGGCATCCCCTGGAACGAGGCGGTCACCGCCGGCTCCCTGCTCGGGGTAAAGACCATCCTCAACGAAATGGTGGCCTTCCTGCATCTGGCCGAACTGCCGCGCGACGCCCTGTCCGCGCGCAGCGAGCTGATCCTGATCTACGCCCTCAGCGGGTTCGCCAACCTCGGCAGTCTCGGCATCCTGATCGGGGGGCTGGGCGCCCTGGTCCCGGAGCGACGCAGCGAGATCGTTGCCCTCGGCATCCGCGCCATCGTGGCCGGCACCCTGGCCACGCTGATGACCGGCGCCGTGGTCGGCATCCTGCACCTGCCCGGGGTCTAGTAGCCCGACGCGAGGCCCGCAACGGGCTCGCCAGACGGGCCGCTGCAACATCCTCCGGATGCCGCGGTGAACCGCCTAAGGTGAAGGCGTGCCCGGAGCGCTGGTCAGCAAGGCCTCGAACTCGAGCGCCGGCACCGGGCGGCTGGCGTAGAACCCCTGATAGTGGTCACAGCCCAGCTCGCGCAGAACCGCGAGCTGCTCGGCGGTCTCCACGCCTTCCGCCAGCACGGTCAGCCCAAGGCCATGGCCCAGGCCAACGATGGAGCGGGCAATGGAGCGATCGTCCGCGCTGCCGGCCGCATCGTCCTCGGCCAGGCCGTCGACGAAGCTCTTGTCGATCTTGAGCGTATCCACCGGGAAACGCTTGAGCTGCGCCATGGAGGAGTACCCGGTGCCGAAGTCATCGATCGCAAAGTGCACCCCGCGCTCGCGCAAGCGCATCAGGATGCGCCGGGCCCGGCTCGGGTCCGCCATCAACGCGGACTCGGTGATCTCCAGCTCCAGTTGATCCGCCGGGAACTCGAAGTCCTCCAGCAACTGGCCCACCTGCTGGTCGATCGGCACCCGCTGGAACTGCAGCGCCGAGACGTTCACCGCCAGGCGGATCGGCGGATAGCCCGCCGCGCGCCAGCGATGGCCCTGCTCGATCACCCGGCGCAGCACCCAGCCCCCCAGCTCCACGATCAGGCCGGTCTGCTCGGCCAGCGGGATAAAGCGCCCCGGCGAGATCGGACCCAGCTCGGGATCGGTCCAGCGCAACAGCGCCTCCGCCCCCAGCAGTCGCCCGTCCTCGACGTTGTACTGCGGCTGGTAGTGGACCTCCAGCACATCCGCCTCGATGGCGCGGCGCAGGCGCGCCGACAGGTCAATGCGCTCGCGTGCCGCACGGGTGAACTCGTCGGAGTAATACCGATAGCTCCCGCGCCCGTCCATCTTGGCCTGCGACAGCGCGGTACTCGCCTGCTGCAGCAGGGTGTCGGCATCCACCCCATGGTCGGGGAAGACCGCGATGCCAACCGTCGCGGCAATCTCCATCTCCACGCCGTTGCCGAGATCACAGGGGTAGCCCACCTCGCGGATGATGTTCTCCGCCACCAGCGCGGCGTCGTCCACATGCCCCAGGTTCTCCACCAGCACCGCGAACTCGTCGCTCGCCAGGCGGGCAACGGTATCGGTTCCGCGCCGCCCCACCTGCAGGCGCTCACCGACGATCTTCAGCAAGCGGTCCCCCGCGGCGTGGCCCTGGCTGTCGTTGATGTCCTTGAAGCGGTCGATATCCACGAACAGCAGCGCCAGATGCCCCTGGCGGCGACGCATCAACGAGATGCCGTGCGTCAGGCGTGCGCGCAGCAAGCGGCGATTCGGCAGCTCGGTCAGCGGATCGTGATGCGCGAGGAAGTCGAGCTCCGCCTCCGACGCCTTGATCCGCGAGATATCCGCGAACACCGACACGTAATGTGTAAGGTGGCCCTGCTCGTTGCGCACCGCGGTAATGCTCTGCAACTCCGGGAAGATCTCGCCGTTCTTGCGCCGGTTCCAGATCTCGCCCTGCCAGTGACCGTTCACCTGCAGCTCGCGATACAGGTTGGTGTAAAACGCCTGATCGTGGCGCCCGGACTGGAACATCTTCGGCGTGTGCCCCACCACCTCGTCCTGGGTGTATCCCATCAACTGGGTAAAGGCCCGGTTCACCGACAGGATATGGGCGCTAGCATCCGTAATCACCACCCCTTCTCGGGTGTTTTCGAACACCACCGAGGCCAGGCGCTGCCGCTCTTCCTGTTCGCGCTGTTCGGTGATGTCCCCGACCGTCGCCACCACCCGGTCCAGCTCGCCCTGCGGCGTGCGGCTGCACTTCACGTCGATATCCGCGACCATCACGCGCCCGTCACGGCGCAGCAGGCGCTTCACCACGCTATAGCCCGGACGGTCGCCGCGGCGCATCTCGGCATCCAGCACCGCCTCGCAGCCACGATCCTCGGGTATGGCCAGGCGGTCCCAGTCCATCGCCGCCAGCTCGTCCGGCGCATAACCCAGCATGTCGGCCAGGCACGCATTCACGCGTTCCCAGCCCTGACCCCGCGGCCCGGAAATCGCCATCCCGACAAACGGCATATCGAAAAAGATCCCGAGCAGCCGATGTTGATCGGCGTGAGCCCGGACCAAGACCAGGTTGCGCCGCAACCACTGCTGACGCCACAGCAACGCCCCCGCCCCGAGCACGACCAGCCAGACGAACAGCGTGGCCCCGGCCGCCCACGCCGCCTGCTGCCGTGGCAGCGCCTGAAGCGCGTCGAGATCGCGCTTCAGCACCAGGTCCCAGCCCGCGGGTTCCAGCCCCTGTATACCGGCAAGGAACGGACTGTCCGCATCCTCAAAGCGCTCGATCACAACCTCGGCACGGGGATGATCCAGGACCCGTTCGCGTAGCCGGGGGAAGGCCGCAGGCGCCGGGATAATCAGGCCCCCGGACTCGGTGATCCGGGCAATCATGGCGCGTTGGTCACCCTCGCGCACCACGATATGCGCCTGGGCATCCATGCCGTTACGGTTCGCGGTCAGGGTCAGCAACGGATGCAGGTTCTCGAGCGTCGATGACAGCAGCAACAGTCCCACCACCGGATGCTGCGGTGCCGCCCGGTCGCGCACCGGCACCGCCCAACTGATCCGCGGGCGCCGGTCCGGGTCCGCGTGCAGGATCGGCTCACTGGTCTCGCCACTGCGCCGCACCTCGCGCAGCACCGCGTCCATCGCGGCCTCGTCGAGGGCACTGCGGCCCAGTTCGATCACCGGCTGACGATCCGCATCCAGCAGGGCCACGCTGTCGTAATCATAAGCCGTGCGCATCAGCTCCAGGCGATCGAGCACCTGCTCCAGCGCCAGCGTCGAACGCCGCTCGAGGGCCGTTACCGCGAACAGGTTGAAGCCCCGCGCCTCGCCCAGAACCATCGCGTCGCCGGTACGCTCCGCCAGCCATTGGTCGATCACGCCGCCCTTCAAAAAAGCCGCGCGTTGCAGATCCTCACGCGCCTGCGACTCGGCGGCGGCCCCCTGCAAATGCCACGCGCCCAGCCCTACGCCTGCGGTGGAGGCGATCACCGCCACGGCCAGCACCAGCCAGGGCCAGGAGCCGAAACGCGCCAGCTCCTCGCGCGCACCCGTACCCGGCGCCTCGTCGCGCCAGGCCGGCAACCAGCGCATCGCAAGATAAAGCAGCGCCCCGGAGACCAGCACGAACCCAAAGCCCTTGCCCAGGTGCACCCGTGTCAGGGCAGTCGTGATGTCCGCCCCCGCCCACCAGGCCAGCGCCACATCGGACAGGGCAATCCACAACAGCCCCAGCACGACATAGGCACCCGCGATCCACCCGGCCGCGAAGCGCCGCGACACCTGACGCCGGGTCGTCATCGGCGGTGCCCGCACGCGCTCGACGCGGACGCAAAAAAGCGCCGCGCCCCGTTTCCGGCTGGCGCGGCGCCCCATCGGGCCGAATCGCTGCTAGTCGCGTCGTTTCTCGTCAATGCCAACGGCATCTGCATCGGGGGACACCCCGTCTCCATTCAAGCGTTCATTGCACATTCCAGGGGAACCGGCGGGCCGTCATCCCTCGACCCCAACAACAAGGGAACCGCCGAAGCGGGCCCCATTGCACCGGGCACGTCAGATCCAATCCAGCCTGACGCCCGGCCTGCGGTACAGGACTGTACCGGATTGCGTTACTCGGCGATGGCCCGCTCGATAATCGCCTCGATCTCCTCGGAAGACTTCTCCATCACCTCGGCCACGCCTTCCGGCATCATCGGCAGGAAGTCCGGGACATTCATCCGCGAGATGAACACATCCCCCTGGCTGTCCTGATAAACGCTCACCCGGCAGGGCATGAAGGCGGAAACCGGGCGATACGCATCCTCTTCCAGGATCTGGGCGCTGTAGCGCCCGCTGCACACGTCCAGGATCACCACCGGATCAATGGTGAAACCGCGCTCGGATAGCGTCCCGGCCATGTTGTTGCGGTTCAGGATGCTCCAGCCGGCCTCGGACGCCTCGCGCTCGAACGCGGCCAGGGTTTCCGGGAACGAATGCGGGCTCTGCGTCACCTTGACCATCTCCGGCTGCTGGTCGCCATGGTTATCGGCCTGCGCCGCACCGACAAACGCCAGCGCCAGCAGCATCGCCACCAGTGCGAGGAACCGCGGGCCGTGGCGCATGGTCATCACTTTAGAATGCATCATGGTTTCTCCTTTCCCGGGAAGCGGGAATGCTCGTGATCGGCTGCCTCTTCGGTACGTTGGAGGCAGAAACGGTTATACAGGATAGCGCCCAACGAGCCCGGCTATCTTGATGCAGGTCAACCGAACACGAATCAGACCCGTTCTACACGGGTACAACCGACGTCACCAACATCGCAACCAGGAGATCGACATGGAAGCCACACTGAAGGACGGAACGGTCACCCTGAAGATCGACAAGAAGACCGCGAAGGGCATCGCCGAAAACATCACCGAGCTCGATGGCGAGATCAGCAACGGCGCGCGGGCACTGGGCTCCGTGCTGCAAGACGGCATCTACGAGCTGGAAAACGAATTCCGCCAGCCGCCGCATGCCTTCGACGAGCAGGCCCCCAAGCAGCCCTCCATCGAGGACTGAGCTCGCCGCCGCAAAGGCATCATCGACTCACCACAAGACACTAAGGAGCAGCACATGCACCTGGAAAAAGCGGAAAACGGGGAACTCGTCATCACCATGCCCCAGGCGGAAGCCGCCGACGCCCTGGCCACGCTCAAGAAGCGCGCCGACGACCTCGACGAATGCGAGGAGCTAACCGAAGCCCTGGAAAACGCCGGCATCCAGCTACCGGAGCAACCGGACCACATCCGCCACGAATACATGCCCCCCGCCGACCACTAAACCAAGCGCCGCCCCACAACCCCGTGGGGCGGTCTTTCGCCGGAGCCCCCCTCTCTGGCAACCGCATAGTTGCATCGCCCCAACGAATAAGGCCCTTGTGGGATC
The DNA here is from genome assembly GCF_000377825.1 of Thioalkalivibrio sp. AKL9. Taxonomy (NCBI): domain Bacteria; kingdom Pseudomonadati; phylum Pseudomonadota; class Gammaproteobacteria; order Chromatiales; family Ectothiorhodospiraceae; genus Thioalkalivibrio; species Thioalkalivibrio sp. AKL9. The sequence continues at coordinate 381,243 of NZ_KB905104.1, forward strand.
AGACCCTGTGGGAGCGGCCTTGGCCGCGAAGCCCCCGCCCGCGCCAGACAACACCCCCATACCCGTGATTCCCTATGGGGCCCGCCAGCAAACAATCACCCCAGCAAGCGTCACGAGCCCGCGCATTGCCGATTACGCGCAGCAATGCTCGCCCGCCAAGGCCCCAACCATCCCCACCTACCACCCAAAGACGGCCGGCTTCGCACTGAGGACCCGCCCGCGGTCCGCATTCCGGGCATCACCGCAGGTATCGCGCGCGCACCCTCCCTCGGTGCCCGTCCGCCCGCCTCAAAGTGCGCGCGCGGAGCCTGCGCGCCCGGCGAGGAAATAGAAGAACGGGCCGCCGAATCACACCCTCCGATCACCAGCCAGAGAGCCTCGCTCTTCACCAGCCCCAGAAAGAGAAAGAGCCACCCCAGCATCCTTGCCCGGGCGGCTCTTTCGGGAACGTCCGTGTCCCCGCGACAGAAACTAGCACATAAAGTAGAGGATTCCAGCCCCACAGCAGAAAAACCCGCCAACGGTCGATATCGGCCGGTCAGCGGTAGATTCTCATCATCTCAGCGTCCCACACCCGACTGACCCTACCAGTTTCTCCGATCAGCATCCCGGAATCGCAGACGCCAAGCCCCCGCCCCGAAGCACACGCAACCCTGGCCGGAGACCAGCACCACCCTACCCCATCATCCCGGCCGCAACGCCCCCACCCCGTCATCCCGGCGCCAGCGCCACCCCACCCCGTCATCCCGGCCGTAGCGCAGCGAAGAGCCGGGATCTCCCACGGATGGAGCCCCACAGCCACTTTGCTATCCCTGGACGGTCGAGATCCCGGATAACGGCTTCGCCGTTTCCGGGATGACCGGGAAGGTCGATCCTGCGGGCGACGGAGCAATCCCTCTCCGTTGAATTCCCTTGTCATCGTCCCGGCCGCAACACCCCTGTCCCGTCATCCCGGCCGCAGCCCCCACACTCTGTCATCCCGGCCGCAGCCCCCACACTCTGTCATCCCGGCCGCAGCCCCCACACTCTGTCATCCCGGCCGTAGCGAAGCGAAGAGCCGGGATCTCCCACGTCGGACCAACACCAAACGCCGGTGCCACCATCTACACCTGAGATCCAGGACAACCGGTACAACTGAAACCCAGAACGCATCACCATCTCTCAAATGACCGTAATTGACCCATATGATGAATGCGCACATTCTATGCGCATCGCATATGAACAGACCGGGAGCCACCATGAACCTCATGCCCTACAACACCGACGCCCCGCGCAAGGCCACCAACCTCACCGTCAATTCCGACCTTCTGGCTCAGGCGCGTGAACTGGGCATCAACCTCTCGGCCCTTTTCGAGCAGCAGTTAGTCCAGGCCGTGCGAGAAGCACGCCGCGATGCCTGGATCGCCGAGAACCGCCAAGCCCTGGCCGAATACAACCAGCGTGTTGCCGAGCGTGGCAGCTTCGGTGACCGCACTCGCCGCTTCTGATGGCCCAGCTCTCGGTCCACCGCAACCCATCCGCCGATACCGCATCCTGGGTACCGTACCTGCTGGTACTCCAGAACGACCTGCTCGCGGAGATCAGCACCGTGGTCGTGGCCCCGCTGATACACGCGGAGTCATTTGGCCTCCCCGCCCACATCCTCAACCCCGCCTTCACTATCGAAGGTCACCGGGTGGTATTGTCCACCGCCGAGCTTGCCGGGGTCTCCCGGACCACGTTAGGCGAAGAAGTCCTCTCCCTCGGCGGCGAACGAGACACCATCATGGCCGCCTGCGACTTCCTGTTTACGGGCATCTGATCGAGGCCCACGCGCCGCCCATCGCGTTCTGTGCCCGCCTCTTCAAGGTGACAATCCACCTGTGTCCGTTTCCTTCCCACGAGAGGCCCGCACGTCTCCGCATCCCTGTATTCGCTCAGAGCCGATCCTGCAAAAGCAGCCGGAACCAGAACCTCATGGCCTCGATATTGACCAAACCTTCCGTCACCCCGGCCGCAGCGAAGCGAAGAGCCGGGACCTCCCACGTCGGACCAACACCAAACGCCGGTGCCACCACCCACGCCAGAGATCCCGGATAACCGCCACGCGGTTTCCGGTATGACGAAGGATGGAGATATGGCTTTTCGACGGTTCGAGAAGCCGAAGAGAGGGACGTGATGCGGCTGCTAGACAGCAAAGGACGCAGCGCCCGGTTTGAGGGGCCCGGCCAACGCCGGATCGGCCAGAGGGCTGGCCTCCTGTAAAACCGGTGGCCCAAACCTTCAGGAGGTCAGGCCCGATCCTCCAGATGCAGTCGGAGCCGACGCCCCGTGGCCTCCGCATACCGGCAAAGGGTCTTCCAGGTAGGGGCCGACCGGCCACCCTCCAGCCGCGCCACCACCGACTGCGTTGTCCCCATGCGTCGGGCGACTTCTGCCTGGCTGAGGCCCGCCCTGGCGCGCGCGTCGAGCAGCGCCTCGATGAACTCGAACTCCGGCCCCAGCTGCTCATACTCGCGGCGTACCTCCGAGTCTTCCAGCAGCTCGGCTCTCAGTTCCTCATGGGTCTTCATCACAGATACTCCTCCCACCGCTTCCTGGCCGTATCAATCGCCCGACGCGGGGTCTTCTGGCTTTTCTTCACGAAGGCATGCAGAACAACCACCTCGCGTGAAGCTGCGCAGACATAAAGGGCTCGAGCAATCCCGTCACGCCCCTTCAGCCGCAACTCCCAGATCTTGCCCTCCACCTGCCGCGCATGGGGCATACCTAACACCCCCGGGCCGTGTCCCTGAATCACATCCACCAGCCGCAGATAACGAGCCTGAAGATCCGGCGGCAGCGCCCTGATCTCCTTCTAGGTGTGGAGTCTCACGAGGTTGTCCTCGGGTAGGCCGAGGATGCTGATGGGTGGTTGTTGGTTCAGGCTACCGTGTGGACGGTGCCAGTTGTAGTCATGGATCCATCGGGGAAGATGGTTTTTGCGTTCCTTTGACGTGGCGTAGGTGAAGGCATAGGCCCACTCGCGCAAGGCGGTCTGGATGAAGCGCTCGGCCTTGCCGTTGGTTCGGGGCGTGTAGGGCCGGGTGCGACGGTGGCGGATCCCCAGTCGTCGGCAGGCCTGACTGAACGCCCGGGCGTGATA